>DXGV01000044.1 GCA_019113745.1 Candidatus Blautia intestinavium | reverse complement strand
CACGACAAACGCATGAATGTGTTCCCTAACCAAGCCTATTGATTTTTGATCTTTTTACAAATTCATAAGTTCATCCAGATATTTTTCCGGATTTGTTCCAATCGCATACCGCTTCTTTTTCATACTTAATCGACGGCCTCCTATTTCTGATATCTTTAAAATATTCATTGCCAGTTTCCTGATTATATTCAGGTTATATGCCGCCTGCTTTTCTAATGTGTGATTCCCATCTTCCCGAAACGTCACGTCTAAATGCCAATGATAGCTTTCTATCATCCAATGTCCACGCACTGCTCTTTCGGTCTCTTCTATATCTGTCGGCAGGCTGCTGATAAAATATCTCTCCTCCATGGTCTCTTTTCCATCTGCTCCTGTTATGGTATTCCGTGTCTGGATTATACTCTTTAGCCCTGTCCATTCTTTCTTCTGGCTCAGCCACGAGATGTCTTCTGTCTGCCAGTATTCCCGTTTCTCTATCTTCCCACGCGCTTTTTCTACTTTCTTTTTGTACGCGCATTTTTTCAGAAGTTCCTTATCCCCAAAATACTCCCTCACGTCCTCCATCAGGCTTCCCTGGTTCCCTTTTAACGCCAGTACATAATCCGCGCGTTTCTTCCGGATTTTCTTTACGATGGCTGTCTGTGTCCCCATCGCATCTATTGTGATGATGGTCCCCTTTATATTCAGGCTGTCTAATAATTCGGGTATTGCTGTGATCTCATTTGTTTTTTCTTCTACCCGCTTCTGTCCCAGGCAGAAACCCCGTTCATCTACTGCACTGACGATATGGTTGCCTTTCTGGTTTTTATTTCCATTTCCCCTCTGGGTTTTGCCATCGATCGCAAGCAGCCGCTTTATTTTTTCTCCCTCTTCACTGTTTAACATCTCATTCCATTTTTTCTGAAAATTTTCCAAAAATTCAGGGGATACCATAGCAAACACTCTCTGGATTGTATCATGCGAAGGGATCCCATGTGGAAGTTCCAGATAGTTGCGCAGAAAATCCTCATGTTCTTTTCCAAACACTTCGATCTCTACCCAGTCATCCGCATTGGCAATCGTGGAAAAAAACACAAGCATGATAATATCCATCATCTTGTGAAGAACCTTTTTTTCCTGTCTGCTGTCTGTTACTGTGCTTACATACTCTAAAAGCGCTTTCATAAAAGAACCCCATCCTTTTTTCTTTAAGTATACCAGAAAATCAGGATGGGTGTTCATAATTTATTCATTCATGCGTTTGTCGTGCTTCCGAGCCCGATCTTTTTGGCGTGTTCGATGCAGCTTCTCCAGTTCGTTGTGGGGAACATTGCGCCAAAGTGATCGTGGCCTTCGTGATCCGCCTCAGAAAGACAGGTGTTTGAAATTACCGGCTGGGCGTTTACCGCGTCGGCGCAGGCAACGTCCAGGGCAACGGGATCGAAGGAAGCAAAAAATCCAACGTCCGGCACAATAGCCGCGTCGTTTTCCGGATGGCAGTCGCAGTAAGGAGATACGTCGATCACAAGGTTAATATAAAAAGCAGGGCGCCCGTCTACAACAGCCTTCGTGTACTCTGCAATCTTACAGTTCAGGACGTCGTTGGACTCGTCGGAAGCCGGAAGAACAGCGTCTTTCGGACAGACTCCGATGCATCTTCCGCAGCCTACGCATTTGTCGTGGTTGATAGCCGCCTTATTATCAGTAAATTCCGGCGCTCCGTGGGCGCAGATCTTTTCGCAGCGGTGGCAGCCGATGCAGAGCTCCTGGTCTACATGAGGCTTTCCTGCGCTGTGCATTTCCATTTTTCCGGCCCGGGAACCGCAGCCCATGCCGATGTTTTTCATTGTGCCGCCAAAACCGGTGCACTCATGGCCTTTGAAATGAGCCAGGGAAATGAAAACGTCAGCGTCCATAATGGCGCGCCCGATCTTTGCCTCCTTCACATATTCACCTCCCTCAACGGGAACATAGGCTTCATCGGTACCTTTCAGACCGTCTCCGATCAGAATATGGCATCCGGTAGAAAAGGGAGAATAGCCGTTGACATAGGCGCTTTCGATATGATCCAGAGCGTTTTTGCGCCCGCCTACATATAAAGTATTGCAGTCCGTCAGGAAAGGCTTGCCGCCCAGCTCCTTTACTACATCGGCGACGGCCTTCGCATAGTTAGGACGGAGATAGGCAAGGTTGCCTGGTTCACCGAAATGGATCTTGATGGCTGTATATTTTTCGTCAAAATCAATGTTTCCGATGCCGGCTTTTTTAATCAGACGTTTTAATTTATTGAGAAGCCCGTCCTCAAAACCGGTGCGCATAGTGGTATAGTAAACTTTTGATTTTTCCATGGAAGAACCTCCTTCGTTTTCTTATATTATAAAAATGATACTCTATATGGAGAAAATTGGCAAGAAGTGATTTTGAAACAGATGTCCTGCAAAATGCCGAGAAATCAAATGATTTTTCATGGAATTTTGTCTTGCGTCCGGGTTTATGGTAGAGTATATTGGATTTGGAATGTAAGATCAGAAATATAGATATGAAAATAAAAAGACAAGGAGGATTTTAGGTGCATATGTCGTTGGAGGATTATAACAAAGCATATAAAGCCGGAAAAAAAGATTATCAGGCGAGACTTCTCAGAGGAGAACAGCCTACTTTAAAGGTGCTGGACGATATTCTTCCGCCCAGAGGCTCCTATTCTGAGGTTCCCCTGGGACTGGTGCAGATTCCCATCGAGCAGATCGTCGGAACAAAAACCGGAGGAAGGAGCAGCGCCTTTGCGGGGAATTTTATGCCCATATTAAGAGAGGATACGGAGTTTGCGTATAAATGGGCGTCCTTAAGCGAAAGTCATCTGAATGAAGGCATCCGTGATCCAATTAAAGCTTACGAGTATATGAATAAATTTTATGTGGAGGAAGGCAATAAACGGGTAAGCGTCCTGAAATATTATGACGCCGTTTCTGTTCCGGGAAATGTGACCAGAATCCTGCCTCCGAAAACAGACGAAAAAGAAAACAAGATTTATTATGAGTTCGTGGACTTTTACGAGCTTTCCAAGGTAAACTATATCTGGTTTACAAAGCTGGGAAGTTTTGCGAAACTCCAGAATCTTCTGGGGAAAGAGCCGGACGAGGTATGGACGGACGAGGACAAACTTACTTTCAGCTCTGTCTATACAAGATTTGCGGCGGAATTCGAGGCGGCGGGAGGAAAGAAGCTCTCTATCACGCCGGGAGACGCGTTTCTGGCATTTCTGACTGTATATGGATACAGGAATATCTGTGAAAAGACAGCCGGAGAGATGAAGACTATGGTAGCGAAAAGCTGGGAGGAATTCCATCTTCTGGAACATGACGACGAGATCGAGCTGAAGATGGATCCTACAAAGGAAAAGAAGCCTCTTCTTACAAGGCTGCTTCCTCTCAGTTCTCCGAAACTGAAGATCGCTTTCCTGTATGTGAAGACGCCGTCCTCCTCCGCATGGACTTATGCCCACGAGCTGGGCAGGCTCCACCTGGAACAGACTTTCCCTGATGAAGTCACTACTCTCTGCTATGAGAATCTGACTTCCGATCTGGTGGAAAAAGCCATACAGGACGCGATCAGCAAGGGCTGCAACATTATTTTTACCACTTCGCCGGAGTTTGTCCAGGGAAGCGTACAGGCGGCCATCGATCATCCGGACGTCCGGATACTGAACTGCTCTTTGAATACCTCCCACAGATATATCCGGACATATTATGCCAGAATGCATGAGGCGAAATTCCTGATGGGAGCCATAGCGGGAGCAATGTCGGAAAACGGCCGTCTGGCATATATCGCGGACTATCCTCTTTTTGGAACGATCGCCAATATCAACGCTTTTGCCCTGGGGGCAAGGATGATCAACCCGCGATCAAAAGTATATCTGGAATGGTCGACCTTAAAGGACGCGGATCTTGGAAAAGTGATGGACAGTATTTATGAAAAGGGCGTTTCCATTGTATCCGGAAGAGATATGGTCATACCGGAGGACGCTTCCCGGTACTTTGGCCTGTACCGTCTGGAAAACAGTACTCCTCATAATCTTGCCATGCCTTTGTGGCACTGGGGAAAATTTTACGAACAGCTTATCCGTACGATCATGGACGGAACATGGAAATACGACGACAGCAGCGCAGAGAAAAAAGCCATCAACTACTGGTGGGGAATGTCCGCGGGAGTGGTGGATGTGATCTGTTCCCAGAATCTTCCGATCGGCACTAAGCGTCTGGTGGATCTCTTAAAGGATACCATCGGAAGAGGAGAATTTAATCCGTTTTCCGGCGTCCTGTATTCTCAGAACGGAGTGGTGCAGGAGGATCCGGGACGGAGCCTTGCCCCGGAGGAAATCATAAAAATGAACTGGCTTGCTGAAAATATCATCGGTTCTATTCCAGATACAAAAGAATTGAAGGAACAGGCAAAACCGGTAATGCTCCAGCAGGGAATAGAAAAATAAAGGGGACGCCGGAATTTATGAAAATACTTGCGATTGCAGATGAAGAGTCAAAATATCTATGGGATTACTTTGAGAAAAGCAAGCTGGAGGGAATTGACCTTATTATTTCCTGCGGCGATCTGGATCCCAGATATCTGTCTTTTCTTGCTACGTTTACCTCGGCTCCTGTGTTGTATGTCCATGGCAACCACGATGATAAATATGAAAGGATTCCTCCGGAGGGCTGTATCTGTATAGACGACCGTATTTATGTCCACGAGGGTGTGAGGATACTGGGCCTGGGCGGATCCATGCGGTATAAACCGGGCAATTATCAGTTTACGGAACGGGAGATGAAAAAAAGAGTCAGAAAGCTTTGGCCAAAGCTGTGGTTCCGCGGCGGATTTGACATTCTGGTAACTCACGCGCCCGCCTACAGTCTGAACGACGGAAGGGACCTTCCGCACCAGGGATTTAAGATTTTCCTGAAGCTTCTGGATAAATACCGTCCGAAATATTTCCTTCACGGGCATGTGCATATGAGCTACGGCAGGAATCATAAACGGTATGATAAATATCAGGATACAAACATCATCAATGCGTATGAACGGTGTATTTTTGAATTTGACACAGAAGAAGACGAAAAAAAAGAAGTGCTGGGGCAGGAATAATAAGCGAAAATTCAGGAAGAAAAAGATGTCAAGAAAAAATACTTGACATCTTTTCTGTTATAAGGTATGATACCCAAGGTGGTCAGCAGATGGAGAAGTTTGTAGAACAGACATTGTTGTATGATTTTTACGGGGAGCTTTTGACAGAGCGCCAGCAGCAGATATATGAAAGTGTGGTGCTGGAGGATTATTCCCTGAGTGAAGTGGCAGAGGAGCTTGGCATCAGCCGCCAGGGAGTGCACGATATGATCAAAAGGTGCAACCATACCCTGGAGGAATACGAGGGAAAGCTCCATTTAGTCGAAAAATTTATCCGGATCAGAGATCAGATACGAAGGATCCGCCAGCTTGCCGACGCATGTCAGGCGCAGGAGATCACGGATATTTCCAATGAGATATTAGAGGAGTTATAGAGAATGGCGTTTGAAAGCTTGACGGAAAAATTACAGAATGTGTTTAAAAAACTGAGAAGCAAAGGACGTCTGACGGAGGACGACGTAAAAACGGCCCTCAAGGAAGTCAAGATGGCGCTGCTTGAGGCGGACGTAAACTTCAAGGTTGTAAAGCAGTTTACAAAGGCCGTCCAGGAACGGGCGGTAGGTCAGGATGTGATGAGCGGCCTGAACCCCGGCCAGATGGTGATCAAGATCGTCAACGAAGAGCTGGTAAACCTGATGGGCAGCGAGACGACGGAACTTCCCATTAAACCGGGAAACGACATTACCGTTCTTATGATGGCCGGACTGCAGGGAGCCGGTAAGACGACTACCGTAGCCAAGCTGGCCGGCAAACTGAAATCCAAGGGCAAACGTCCTCTTCTTGTTGCCTGCGACGTATACCGTCCGGCGGCGATCACACAGCTTCAGGTGAACGGAGAGAAACAGGGCGTGGAAGTGTTCTCCATGGGAGACAGACAGAGCCCTGTGAATATTGCGAAAGCCGCGGTGGAACACGCGAAATCTCATCAGCAGAACGTAGTCCTTCTGGATACGGCGGGACGGCTTCATGTGGATGAGGATATGATGCAGGAGCTTGCGGATATCAAGGCGAACGTCCAGGTTGACGCCACTCTTTTGATCGTAGACGCCATGACGGGACAGGACGCTGTGAATGTGGCGAAAACCTTTACCGAAAAGGTAGGGATCGACGGAGTGATCCTTACGAAGATGGACGGTGATACCAGAGGCGGAGCAGCTCTTTCCATCAAGGCTGTAACAGGAAAACCCATCCTTTATGTAGGTATGGGCGAGAAGTTATCTGACCTGGAGCAGTTTTATCCGGAAAGAATGGCTTCCAGGATTCTCGGCATGGGCGATGTGATGAGCCTTATTGAGAAAGCGGAAGCGGCTTTTGACCAGGATCAGGCGGCCCAGATGCAGAAAAAGCTGAAGAAGATGGATTTTGATTTTAACGACTATCTTACCAGCATGGAGCAGATGAACAAGATGGGCGGCATCGGAAGCATCCTGAACATGCTTCCCGGAATCGGCGGCAAAATGAAGGATATCGAGAGCATGATCGATGAAAGTGCTCTTGAACGCACCAAGGCCATCATCCTTTCCATGACGGCGCAGGAACGGAGCAATCCGGGAATCCTGAACGTCTCAAGAAAGAATCGCATTGCCAGAGGGGCCGGGGTGGATATCGCGGAGGTCAACCGTCTGGTGAAGCAGTTTGAACAGAGCAAGAAAATGATGAAACAGATGCCCGGAATGATGGGCGGCAGACCAGGTAAAAGAGGCGGCTTTAAGCTTCCCTTTTAAATAAATTCAAGAAAACAAAAAAAGAAATAAATGGAGGAAAACAGACAATGGCAGTAAAAATCAGATTAAGAAGAATGGGACAGAAAAAAGCACCTTTCTATAGAATCGTTGTGGCAGATTCCCGCTGCAAACGTGATGGAAAGTGTATCGAGGAGATCGGAACCTACGATCCGAACCAGGAGCCCAGCGCTTACAAAGTAAATGAGGAAGCTGCTAAGAAATGGCTGGCAGCCGGCGCGCAGCCTACAGAGGTTGTTGCAAAAATCTTCAAGGTGGCCGGAATCGAGAAATAAGAGATACCGGGACGGGTATTTCTTTCTGTAAAGATAACTTCCGGGGGAATGTTATCTTGGACGCCTTTAAGAGGCGGGCAGGGAGGTATGTGATGAAAGAATTAGTAGAAGTAATTGCAAAATCTCTTGTAGATCATCCGGACGAGGTGGTTGTTACCGAAAATGAAAAAGAAGATGCAGTGATCATCGAACTGAAAGTGGGCTCTGCCGACATGGGCAAAGTCATCGGAAGACAGGGCAGAATCGCCAAGGCGATCCGCACTGTCGTAAAAGCCGCTTCTTCAAAAAGCAGTAAAAAGGTAATTGTAGATATTCTGCAATAGCAAAAAAGCAGGAGCTGTGGAAACATGGCTCCTTCTTTCACGGCAGGAGTAAAATTTATGGAAGATTTATTGAAGGTGGGAGTGATCACCACTACTCACGGCGTCAGGGGGGAAGTAAAGGTATTTCCCACCACAGATACGCCGGAGCGGTTTCTGGAGCTGGAATATGTGCTTCTGGACACCGGAAAAGAGATGAGAAGGCTTGACATCAGTCATGTGAAGTTTTTTAAAAATCTTGCGATTCTGAAATTTAAAGGCATAGATAATATCAATGATATTGAAAAATATAAAGGCTGCAGTCTCTGGATCCCCCGGGAAGAGGGACAGGAGCTGGGCGAAAACGAATATTATATCGCGGATCTCATTGGGATGAAGGTGATTCTGGAGGACGGAACGGAATTCGGAACACTTAAGAATGTTATGGAGACAGGGGCCAACGACGTTTACGTGATCGACTCCGGAGATCACGGGGAGGTGCTGCTTCCGGCGATCCGTGAGTGTATTCTGGATGTGGATCTGGAAAACAGCACCATGACGGTACATCTGATGAAAGGGCTGATATAAATGAATTTTCATGTACTGACCCTCTTTCCGGATATGATCCGGCAGGGAATGAATACCAGTATCATCGGAAGGGCCATTGCGGGAGGCTATCTTTCTCTTCAGGCTGTGAATATCCGGGATTTTGCTTTTAACAAGCACCAGAAGGTAGACGATTATCCTTACGGCGGCGGGGCCGGAATGCTGATGCAGGCGGAGCCGGTTTATCTCGCCTATGAATCCGTTGAAAAGCAGATCGGATACAGGCCCCGGGTCATTTATCTCACGCCCCAGGGCGAGGTGTTCCATCAGAATATGGCGCGGGAGCTTGCAAAAGAGCAGGATCTTGTATTTCTCTGCGGCCATTATGAGGGGATAGACGAGAGGGTTCTGGATGAGATCGTGACAGATTATGTCTCTATCGGAGATTATGTCCTGACAGGAGGGGAGCTGCCCGCCATGGTAATGATGGACGCGGTTTCCCGGATGGTTCCCGGCGTTCTCAGCAACCAGGAATCCGGGGAGACGGAATCCTTTGCGGAGGGACTTCTGGAATATCCCCAGTACAGCAGGCCTGAGGAGTGGCATGGGAAAAAGGTGCCGCCTGTTCTTCTGTCCGGCCATCACGCAAATATTGAAAAGTGGCGCAGAGAACAGTCTCTGATGCGCACTGCAAAGCGCAGACCGGAGCTTCTCAAAAAAGCGGATATAACAAATAAAGAATGGAACCAGATACGGCAGTGGCGGAAAGAATGGAAGGCAGAGACAGATAAGGAGTAGATTATGAAAACATCAGACTTTTATTACGATCTTCCAAAGGAACTGATCGCACAGGATCCTCTGGAGGACAGAAGCTCTTCCAGGCTTCTTCATCTTTCTATGAAGGACGGCTCCATTGAACACCGGCATTTTACAGATATTCTGGATTATCTTCATAAAGGGGACTGCCTGGTGATCAATGACACACGGGTAATTCCCGCCCGTCTGTACGGCCATAAGGAAGAGACAGGAGCTCTCATTGAGATCCTGCTTCTGAAACGGAAAGAGAACGATGTCTGGGAGTGTCTTGTAAAGCCGGGGAAAAAGGCCCGTCCCGGGGCGAAGCTTACCTTTGGCGACGGAATTCTCAGAGGAGAGATCCTGGATATTGTGGACGAGGGAAACCGTCTGATCCAGTTCCATTACGAAGGTATTTTTGAGGAAATTCTGGATCAGTTGGGGGAGATGCCTCTTCCTCCTTATATCACCCACAAACTGCAGGATAAAAACAGGTATCAGACAGTTTACGCCAAACATGACGGCTCGGCGGCGGCGCCGACGGCAGGTCTTCATTTTACGGAAGAGCTGCTGAAAAAGGTCCGGGAAAAGGGCGTGAACATTGCTCATGTGACGCTTCACGTGGGACTTGGCACTTTCCGCCCGGTGAAGGTGGACGATGTAGAGCAGCATCATATGCATTCTGAGTTTTATGTGGTGGAGGAGGATCAGGCCAGACTGATCAACGATACGAAAAGAAACGGCGGCCGTGTGATCTCTGTAGGAACTACAAGCTGCCGGACGCTGGAGTCCGCCACGGGAGAAGACGGAATCCTCCGGGCCGGAAGCGGATGGACAGATATATTTATATATCCGGGATACCGCTTTAAGATGATCGACGGACTGATCACGAATTTTCACCTTCCGGAATCCACTCTGATGATGCTTGTATCCGCCCTCGCCGGGAAAGACAGGATCATGGCTGCCTACAAAGAAGCAGTGCGGGAGAAATACCGTTTCTTCTCTTTTGGGGACGCCATGCTTATAGAATGACACCAAAAGTAAACTTAGTAGTTGATAAAAAGAGAAGAAACGCTTGTTTCATGCGGGTTTCCGGACAGGAGTAGAATTGACGGGCAAAAAGCCATTATTTTCTGAAAACAAGGAAATCGGGGCTGATTTACAAAAAGTTCACAATTAGAAAATGCAAAAAGAGCGCCAGCGGCTTAACCGTTTGGCGCTTCTTCCTTGTAAATGAATCTGTGGCGCAAACCGTTTTTGAAGACGATACTGCCAATCTTTCCTCTGGTATTGATTGTGATAGAATCCAGTACAGAGTTAAAGAAATCCTTCAGGATCTGCGTGTCAGTACTGACAGCCAGTCTGCGGTAATTGATGTAGGAATTTCCGGAAAGCTTCTTTGCGAGAATGAAAGAGGTGGCTTCTCGGATAAAGTCTGCATCGGAGATAGAATGTTCGATGGTATCATAGCTGGAAATTTCCTTAATTCGCGTTTCTGCTTCTTTATACGCTTCCGTGATCCGGTTTCGTTCCGACAGATATTCCTGATCAGATATGGCTTCTTCGGAATACATATACAGATGCTTCAGGCGGTTCATAGCCCTATCCAGTTTTTGCATTTCGCGCCGTAGTTTTGTAAGTTCCGGGTTTGCTTTTCTTTTAGTTGTTTTTTTCAGACCGGCTTTGATATTACGAGGCATATTGGACGATAAAACATTGAACATGTCGTTCAGGCTATCTGTATCAAGGTGATCCACGTCGTCGAATACTTTGCCATACAGCAAAGAACGCTGCAAGTCAGCAGTTGATCGGATGAATTGAAAGTTTTTCTGCGTGTTCAGCATGTTCATGATGAAGTTAATAACAAATTCCCCCACAGTAGAATCGGTGGTGTCATGGCAGCCTTCTGAGATATGACGGCGCTTTGAGGGGCAGAGGTAAATAGATGGACGCCATCCGTCTCTAGCCATCTTTTTTCCGGTACTGCTCGTGAGCATCATTCCGCAGTTTTCGCAAAAGATTAAACCACTGAAAACATGAGTATTCTTCCTGTTCACAGAATTGTGTGCTCCAGATCTGGACTTTGCATTTCTTGTCAGCCTGGAAATGATTCTCTCCTGTCTTTCTTTTGAAAAGAGGGCAGGATGGTGGTCTTCTATCACAACAAAGTCTTCTTTTCGATTTGGAAGTTGAGTTCCCGTACTCATAGATGTCTGGTTATATACATATGATCCGGTGTTGAATGGATTTGTCAGTATTTTATGAACTTGAACTGGGCTCCACAGGTTTCCTGCCCTGGTTTGGTATCCCAATTCATTCAGCTTTCTTGAGACAAAGAGCAGGGAGCTGGATGATTCATATAGATCACACATAAGCAACGCCACCTTCTGTTCTTCGGCGCAAATAGAAAAAATCCGCTTATCAAAATCGTAAGAATAACCATATGGTATTCTGCCGCCATTCCATTTGCCGTTGGCGGCCCTGGAGAGCATGGTAGCAGTTACGCGCTCGGAAGTCATTTTCCGCTCTAGTTCTGCAAAGACAAGAATGATCTTCAACATAGCTTCGCCCATAGCAGTAGAAGTATCAAATTGCTCATTTTTACTGATGAATGTAACACCAAGCCTTTTCAGCTCGTCGTACATCGCCGCAAAGTCAAGAAGATTTCTAGAGATGCGGTCCAGTTTCCAAACTAGTATGTGAGAAAATACGCCAGTTCGGACCAGTTTCATCATATTCTGGTAGCCTGGTCGATCTGTATTCTTTGCCGAAAAGCCGGCATCTTCAAACACTTCGTATTCTTCAATGCTCAGGACGTATTTCGCATAATTTATCAGTTCTTCTCTTTGAAGAGGAAGAGAGTCTTTGTCAATCTGATGATTTGTAGAGACACGTATATAAATTGCTACCCGGGATTTGGTATCCGGGCGAGTATCTATAAGTTTCTTAAAAGTCATAATAATCTCCTGTATTTCGTCCTACGGACAGTCCTATGGACAGTCTATAGGACTGTCACAGAAAAAAACCGTTTCTGACGTTAAGAAATAAATGGCCTTGTTACATCGTAGCAGCGGAAGCAATTTAAGATTGAGAATCAGAATGACGCATAAAACAAGGTTTTCCAAAAGCGTCCGTAGGACTGTCCGGCGGACTGTCCATAGGAAAATCCGATGTAACCAGTACCAGTACCATTACCAATATAAAATATAAAAATATATATAGTCTGTCCGTAGGAAAATCCATAGAACAGTCCTACGGACAAATTTAATATTTGAAAATTATGTAAAATTTTTTAGGGGGGGGGGTAGAACCGAGTGAAATATTTTCTACCACTCCTTGCAAATCCTCATAGTTTGATTTTGTCGGACACAAGGACAGAAGAGAGTTTAAAGAAATACTCTTCTGGTTGCCGCAACTTTGATTCAGCACGTCCGTGGGAAGAACATAAAATTCCCATCGCTCCAGTTGAAGAGGAGTTTCAGATCTGTCTTTGCTGGCATAAAGGCAAAACACATAAAGATCGGACCATCTTTTCAAGTCTGCACTGTAATCGTTCTCCGCATCCCATGATCGGGAGGGGCGGATGCTAAACTGGATTTTTGATAGACGATCTGGATTCCAACTTTGAAGATAAGCAGAACATTTCACTTCGATTTTTCTGCCTGACGGAGAAAGAAGATCATAAGCTGTCCAGTCTTGACGAGCAACAGTGGTGTCAATGTCGAGCGCAGATGCAACAATAAATTCTGCAAGTGCGCCTCGTAATGTATTGTTCAGTAAATCAGAAGAATTCCAAGCCCAAAAGTCATTAAGTAACATTCCTGCTGGCATACCATCATAAGTGAAATGTTCGTTGCCTGTGAGAGTTTGCATTTTTGTACCTCCAATCTTAGAAAAAATAAAGGCGGCAAAATTATCTGCCGCCGATTCTTGCTGCTTCAGTGTTGCAACGGTATTGCCGCCTGGAGCTATATGTCCGAAATAGACATGACCGAGTTCGTGAAATACCAGATAAATAATTTCCAAAAGAGGAAGGTTGCTATTGTAGGCAATTACATAAGCTGAAAGACGCTTACTGTAAAAAGAAAATGCCTTCTTGCTGAAATACTGTGCTGTCTGCGTTAGGGAAAGCCCCATCTTTGGTGAAATGGAGTGGTATGTCACGATGTGGAGGTCATGGTCTATTTGCCCTCGAATTTTTTTATCGCATCCTGCCGGGAATCGGAATCTGTAGAATTCCATTTGTCCTGACCGGAAGCTGCAATTTTATATTCAGTAGTTTTATATTTTTCAAGAACAGCCCATATTACTTTCTTGTCGCTTTCAGACGCACATGAATAGTAACGTATAAGATCATCATTTTCCTTTGACAACATCACGCGCGCTGGATTTGATGTAAGGCCAAGTAGATAATCTGTACTTACGTCAAGGGCATTTGCTATCGACACAACCAGATCGGCTCGCGGCATACGCCTTGCGTTTGTCAAATATCTTGAAATAGTGGCTTCGGTTGTATGCGCCATTTCGGCGAGTGTCTTTTGGGTTATACCGCGTTGTTTCAAAATATTGTATAGAATTGTTGAAAAATTATGCATGGAATCACCTCTTTCGTAAGGATAATATATGATTACCAAAATGTAAACAATACTTACAAAAAATATAATTTCATTATTGACAATTACCACATGGTAAGATATGATGTTATCATAATCAAATAACAAGGAGGTGAGACTCAATGGATGCTGCAAGATTGAGAGAGCTCCGGGCTGGGAAGCAGGTGCCGATTGCAACATTGGCAAAAGTCATTGGCAAATCCATCGTATCCTACGGAAAAAAGGAACGAGGAGAAGTGAATTTTAAGCCAAGTGAAGTTATAGCGTTAGCGAAATTCTACGAATTATCGTGGGATGATTTGAACGCTATTTTTTATGACAACAAGTTACCAATCGGTAACTACGAGGACTTTTGCAAGATTTTGGCTGCACTTGGAATCAGCTAAATTAAGTGTAGCAGAAAAGGAGTAAAAAGAACATGGATGATAGATGTGAGAATACGGGCATAAGCATCTACTTCCAGTGTAGGGTTTTAGCCTCAAAGAACAATGAACATTTCAGAAGCAGAGAAAGCGCAGCTGAATATTTCGGAGTTTCGGTTTCATCAATGGCAAATTATGAAAGAGGAATTACTGTACCGCCTCTGGATTTAATCATGACGATGGCAGATGAGTACCATGCTCCGCAGCTCAAAAATCTGTATTGCTTGAATCAGTGTCCTCTTGGAAAAGGACAGCCGATTTCAGCAGAGGTCAAAACGCTGGAAGCAGTGACGGTTGGAATAGTAGCAAAACTGGATGGGGAAGAGATTGAAGATATGCGCAGGGAATTGCTGCATATCGCAGAAGACGGGAAGATATCCCCGGACGAAGAAGAAGAGTTCATAGAAGTTTCACAGGCGCTGGACAAGCTTGCGGTATCGATTAGCGAACTGCGAATTGCAAAAGAAAAGCTCCTGAGGAAAGGAGGCGTCACCTGTGGACATTGAAAAAACCAGGGAATATTTAAAGAGGGAGTTCGGGATTACAACAGATCAGGAATTCCGTGAGGCTTATGAAAATACAAGGGAAATAGATATCGGGCTGTTCGCTTCACCGATCTTTTTTCCGGAAAGGGCGGCACTATGATGATACGAAAGGAAAAGGAAGGGATGCTGATGGGGGAAAAACTTATCGGCATCGGTCTTTTGATAGTCTTGATCTTCAGCATGGGTTTGGATGGACTCAACTGGATCACATCTCTCGTTATGGTGATAGTTGGAATAGCCACAACGGAGATAGGAAGAATTTTAGCGAAGAAGGAGGGATCAAAATATGTGTAGTATTTGCCTGAAAAACCCATGTGACAGCAGATGCCCTAACGCACCGGAGCCTAAACCGATTGAGATTTGTTCAGAGTGCAGGGAAGGAATATACGAAGGAGATGAATATTTTGACAGTTTCTCCGGACCCATCTGCAAGGAATGTATGGAGAATAAAAGCCTGACAGAACTTCTGGAGGTTCTTGGAGAAAAGATGACAGTAGCAGAGGTGGCATAGATGGAACTGAATGAAAAAGGGTTGCCATTCTTTCCGGAATTAAAATTCGAGGAAAACAGGCATCTATATATGCTGGACGGACAGATTCTTCCGAGCGTAACAACAGTTATGCGGCCGTTGGATAATGCACTTTATCAGGGAATTGACGAAGAGGTTATTAAGATGGCAGCTTGCAGAGGGACGGCAATACATAACGCAGTTGAGAATTACGTTCTGTACGGAATAGAAGATATAGAGCCTAAGTACGCGGGATATTTTGAAGGATTTTTGAAATTCTGGAATGAGCAGAATCCGGAGCCACTGGCAACGGAAAGCAGACTGTATCATAAAATTCTCAGATACGCCGGGACAGCGGATTTGCCATGCGTGATCGGCGGAAAAAGAATCCTGATAGATTACAAGACTTCGGCAGCGGTAAACAGAATGCTGACCGGGGTACAGCTGGAAGCATACGCAAGAGCGTATGATAGCCACGGATTTAAATTTGATGGTAAAGCAATCGTGCACTTGAAGAGTGATGGTTCCTATCAGATGGTTCAATATAAGGCAAACGACATGGAAAGCTGGGAGGTATTTTCCTCCCTGATGGTGGTGTGGAATCATATTCAAAAATACAAGTAGGAGGTCATGGAAATATGGCAGAGAAAGCGAAATTAGAAATTGTGATGGAAAATAAAGAAATACGTGCAGAAATCAAAGGGGAACCAGTGGAAGTTATGTTTCTCGCAAAAAAAGCTTTACAGGAAGCAGAGAAAGAATTAAGAAAAAGCACGGGCCTCAGTGGCGAAGAAGTGCTTGAACTGATGGACGAAGTGGTGGAGTCTTGGCGAACAGAAGCATGTTACGGGCGAGAGATAGCAGCTGTTCGAGGAGCGATGAAAATGATAGAAATACTTGCGAGGAGGTAATTATGAGCAGAGAAGCAACGGAAATTGTAGTGGCAAAGGTGGAGACACCAGAAGAAATCGTAAAAGAAAAAGCAATTCAGAAAGAGGTCAGCCTGGTAGAGATTCAGGCGAAAGAGATGGTAATTACCTCGGAAGAGGAATATGAGAAAGCTGCTGAATTTGGAAAGCAGATCAAAGAAAAAGCAAAAGTGGTAACTGATTTCTTCAAGCCGATGAAGGATTCAGCATATCAGGCACATAAAGCGGTCTGCGACAGGGAAAAGACGATGCTGAAGCCGCTCCAGGAGGCAGAAAGAATTTTGAAAAAGAGTATGTCTGCTTACTATCAGGAACAGGAAAGAAAGCGCCGGAAACTGGAAGAGAAGATGCGCCGGGAGGCAGAAGCCGAGAGAGAACGTAAGCTGAATGAAGCAGCGGCGCTGGAAGCGGCTGGCAAAGCTGACGAAGCAGAGGCGGCATTGATGGATGCACAGGTAGTTGAATCTGTGGCATCCAGAGCAACGGTAGTTATGAATGTTCCGAAGACAAAAGGCGTGAGCAACAGTAAAGACTGGGAAAT
>DXGV01000043.1 GCA_019113745.1 Candidatus Blautia intestinavium | reverse complement strand
ACAGGCGATCAGATGACTCTGGACGGACCGCAGAGAAAAGGCGATCTGAGAAGATCCCGTGCAGCAGCAGTTAACATCGTTCCTAACAGCACAGGCGCTGCAAAAGCAATCGGCCTTGTTATTCCGGAACTGAACGGCAAACTGATCGGTGCAGCACAGCGTGTTCCTACCCCGACAGGTTCTACTACAATCCTTACAGCAGTTGTTGAAGGAAACGTAACAAAAGAGCAGATCAACGCAGCTATGAAAGCAGCTTCCAATGAATCCTTCGGATACAACGAAGACGAAATCGTTTCCAGCGATATCGTAGGTATGACCTATGGTTCTCTGTTTGATGCTACTCAGACAATGGTTCTGCCTCTGGACAACGGAACAACTCAGGTACAGGTTGTTTCCTGGTATGACAACGAGAACTCCTACACAAGCCAGATGGTTCGTACAATCAAACACTTCGGCAAACTGCTTGGAGCATAATCTGTTAGACATTGCAGAGTAAATAGACTCAGTAAGGGTCCGGTCTGATTTGGACCGGGCCCTTTTTATAATGATCGGAGGTAAAAAACTCATGGGATTAAATAAAAAATCAGTTGACGATATCAATGTAAAAGGTCAGAGAGTCCTCGTAAGATGCGACTTCAATGTTCCGTTAAAAGAAGGAAAGATCACAGATGAGAACCGTCTTGTAGCAGCCCTTCCTACAATTAAGAAACTCGTTGCAGACGGCGGAAGAGTAATCCTCTGCTCTCATCTTGGCAAACCGAAGGGAGAGCCGAAGCCGGAGCTTTCTCTTGCGCCGGTTGCAGTACGTCTTTCCGAGCTTCTCGGTCAGGAAGTAAAATTCGTTCCCAGCCCTGTTGTTGTTGACGACAAGGTAAGAGAAGCTGTAGAAGCTATGAAGGACGGCGAGATCGTTCTTCTTGAGAATACACGTTACCGCGCGGAGGAGACAAAGAACGGCGATGAATTCAGCAAAGATCTTGCTTCTCTGGCCGACGTATTCGTAAACGACGCTTTTGGAACCGCTCACAGAGCACACTGCTCCAATGTTGGCGTTACAAAATATATTGACACCTGCGTAGTAGGATACCTGATGCAGAAAGAAATCGACTTCCTTGGAAAAGCTGTTGAAACTCCGGTAAGACCGTTCGTAGCGATCCTCGGCGGAGCTAAGGTTGCCGACAAATTGAACGTTATCTCCAATCTTCTGGAGAAATGCGATACCTTGATCATCGGCGGCGGTATGGCTTACACTTTCCTGAAAGCAAAAGGAATGGAAGTAGGCGCTTCCCTGGTAGACGATACCAAGCTTGACTACTGCAAGGAAATGATCGCAAAGGCAGAATCTCTTGGAAAACAGCTTCTTCTCCCAACAGATACCGCTATCGCGAAAGCATTCCCGAATCCTATCGACGCAGAGATCGACGTAGACTATGTAGACTGCGATGCTATCCCGGCAGACGCTCTTGGACTGGATATCGGACCGAAGACTGCAGAAGCATACGCAGAAGCTGCAAAGACAGCTAAGACTGTTGTATGGAACGGACCGATGGGCGTATTCGAGAACCCGGTTCTTGCAAAAGGTACTATCGCAGTAGCCAAAGCTCTGGCTGACACAGACGCTACTACCATTATCGGCGGCGGCGACTCCGCAGCGGCAGTAAACCAGCTTGGATTTGGCGACAAAATGAGCCACATTTCCACCGGAGGCGGCGCTTCTCTGGAATTCCTGGAAGGCAAGGAACTGCCCGGCGTAGCGGCAGCAAACGACCGCTAAGCGACATCTGCACTTCAATTACGGCGTTAGATGCATCTTGGCGTACCATTTTCGTACGCCTTCGCTACATCTGCCTTGTACTTGAAGCGGATCTGGCGCTTATCGGCGGCAGATTCGATAATGCAGGGATTTTCTGCTTGAAGGAATTTTACAGGGACAAGCGAAAGCGAAGTCCGAATTTAGTGAATTGAACGTCATGATAAAATAAGGAGAAAAAGAAAATGGCAAGAAAGAAAATTATCGCTGGAAACTGGAAAATGAATATGACTCCCAGCGAAGCAGTTAAATTAGTAGAAACTCTGAAACCTCTTGTAAAGAATGACGAAGTTGACGTAGTATTCTGCGTTCCGGCTATCGATATCGTTCCGGTTGTTGAAGCGACAAAGGGAACCAATATCCAGGTTGGCGCTGAGAATATGTACTTCGAGGAAAAAGGCGCTTATACAGGCGAAATCTCCCCGAACATGCTTACAGACGCAGGCGTTAAATATGTAGTTCTCGGACATTCTGAGAGAAGAGAATATTTCGGAGAGACAAACGAAGACGTGAACAAGAAAGTGCTGAAAGCTCTTGAGCATGGAATCACTCCGATCATGTGCTGCGGCGAGACTCTTACTCAGAGAGAGCAGGGCGTGACTATGGATTTCATCCGTCAGCAGGTTAAGGTTGGCTTCCAGGGCGTTACAGCAGATCAGGCTAAGACGGCAGTGATCGCTTACGAGCCGATCTGGGCTATCGGAACCGGCAAGACAGCTACAACTGAGCAGGCTCAGGAAGTTTGCGCAGGCATCCGCGCATGCATCGCCGAGATTTATGACGAAGCTACAGCAGAAGCAATCCGTATCCAGTACGGCGGATCTGTAAACGCTGCAACAGCACCGGATCTGTTCGCTCAGAACGACATCGACGGCGGCCTTGTAGGCGGCGCTTCCCTGAAAGAAGACTTCGGAAAGATTGTTAATTACAAATAAGACACATGATTAATATGTGACAGATAGAAACACCATCAGATATCACTGGGAATTCCAGAATCTGATGGTGTTTTTGTGCATAGGCAAGATACGCAGGCGAAGCTTAAAGTAAAGAAGGTGAAAAGACTGAGGAGAAATGTCAGAATTATAGAAGATTCGGATGGAAATAAAGCGGTGATGGTGGAACGTATTATTTTTAAAGGAAAGAAAGCAATAAATTGGAAAGATGTAAAAAAATATCTTGAAAATTATATAAATGCCTCTTTTGAGATAAATGAAACAGCAGATATAATTCATATTGGTAAAGATATGCCGGATGAATACACAGGTTCTAAATATACATATTCACTAAGGGGGAGTAACGCAAAAGCAAAAGCAAATGCCGTACAGGGTATACCAGAAATAATCAGAATAGCACACGGAAAGTATCATAGAGACAATTCAGGAAAAAAGCATAAAAGAAAAGCGGCAAATGGATGGTACAGATATGATTCTTATTTTGTATTACCTGTCTATGGACAGAGTGGTGGAATCGAAAGATATAATGTATTTCATTGTTCTTTAATTATTCGCCATGCAAATGATGGGAAAATGTATTTGTACGATATTATAGACATAAAAAAAGAAACGAGCAACTCTTTCAGATTTCAAAACCTTACTTGAAAAAAACCCATTTCTTATTTTTAATATAAATTATTATAATATGATTGTCAATATAAAAAAGTTTTTATTTCCATTATTTTCCGGAAACTTATTTTCCGGAATCATACAGTGCCGGGCAGTATGAAAGTAACGTCTCCGTCTCCGGCTTCAAACCTCACCCGTTTTGCGGTTCCTCCGTATTCGCCGTCCCGGTGTATCTTCCGGGGAGAGGCGCTGCGGATCTCTATTTTTTTTCCTTCCAGGATGGTGATCCCCCGGAAACCGGTGTGCCGTCCGAAATAGGCGGTGGGAAAAAGGAAAAGTATCTTTAGGGGATGCATGTCATGTACCACCATGCAGGAAAGTCTTCCGTCGTCCGGACGGGCCTCCGGGCAGAAACGGAACCCGCCGCCTTCAAACGGGAGATTCATACCGGTGATAAAATGAACCCTACGGAAAATTTGATTCTGCCCGTCCACAGATACCGCCATGTCACAGGGAGGATAGGTGAAAAGCAGACGCACCGCCGTAAAAGCGTAGATCAGGTTCCCGAGACGGATCCGGTTCAGCAGCTTTTTGACACGGGAGCGGGACACTTTATAACAGATTTCCGCGTCATATCCCAGACCGGAGCTGATGGCGAAGAGCGAAGTATGTCCGTTGCTGCGGACGCGGCCGAGATCCAGCGGAACGGTCCGTTCGGCCTTGAGGATATACATAAGCGCTTTTTTAGGATCAGAAGGAAGACGCACCCCTCTGGCAAAATCGTTTCCGGAGCCTACAGGAATATATCCCAGGGTTATCCCGGAAACGCCGGTAAGTCCGTTCAGTACCTCATTCAGGGTTCCGTCGCCGCCAAGGACAACAAGGCGGTTCCCGGGAAGACGGGAGGCGAGCTTTCGGGCCAGTTCTGTGCCGTGGCCTTTATGCCGGGTAAAATAAGCTTCATGAGAAACGCCCTGTTTTTGCAGCACACGGTGTACTTTATGCCATATAGGATTTCCCTGTCCGGAGCCGGAGAGAGAGTTGATGATAAAGAAATATTTCATGACAAAATTCTCCCTGATTATTCTTCTGTCATTATAGCAAGTCTGCAGGGGGGTATCAATCCGTTTTGACCCCGATAGCATAAATATGTTATAATAACCGGGAAGTGGTTATTATATTCGTACTGCAAGGGAGGGGATTTTGTGGTTACGATCAAAGAAATTGCGCAGCAACTGGGCGTCAGTCCCACTACAGTATCAAATGTTCTGAACGGCCGGACGGGAAAAATGTCGCCCGAGACACGCCAGAAGGTACAGGAAGCCCTGGTGCAGAACCATTATGTTCACGAAAGCCGCCACGGGGATGAGGAACCGGTGACTCATTATGTTGCTGTCTACTGCTGTCTGGGCGACAGGGAACATATCCTGATGGATCCCTTCTGCGGAGAGCTTCTGGAAGCCGCGGAGCGGGAATTGAGGAAGTATGGACGCACCATGGTATGCGGAGTTGTTGACGCAAATGAGGATTTTGATGAACGTCTGAAGTGCAGCGGCCTGGAAGGAGCCGTGATCCTGGGGTGCCTGGAGGAGAACTGTGAACCTCTTGCCAGAAGGACCGGGTTTCCTATTGTGTTTATAGATTCCGGGAGAGGCAATTATGACAATATCGGCCTTCAGGATTATGAGGGAGGCTATGAGGTCGCCAGCTATATGCTGAAGCAGGGAAACGATAAAATTGCTTTTTTCTGTGACCAGAGGGACCCCGTAGGGGCAGACGGAGAAAGATACCGGGGATTTCTGGACGCGGTGAAAAAATACGGCGCCTCTTTCTCAAAAGAAGAGGATTATATTTTTCTTCCCGCGGATAAACATCTCCGCCATGAAGTGCTGCGCCGTTTCGCCAAAACCGCGAAAGCTAAAGGCTATACAGGAGCTTTTTTCGTATATGACCTGCTGGCCAATGAGGGGATCAATATCTTCTTTTCCCAGGGACTGAATGTGCCGGAGGATATTTCCGTAGTGGGATTTGACGATAATATTTACGCCAGATTATCAAGGCCGGCGTTGACGACAGTGCGCCAGAGCCCTGCGGAGAAAGGCAGGGCGGCGGTGAATCTTCTGATGAAAAGAATCTACGGGGAGGAAGTTCTGGCGCCCAGCCTGCAGCTTCCCACAGAACTGATCGTCAGGGAGAGTGTTGCCAATCGCACGGTGAGACAGCCGTAGTTTCTCAAAAACCGGAGCGCGGGTTACTGATCTGCCGGGATGGAACAGCAATCTTTTATCAGAGAAGACAGAACGGTTTCAGGCCGGGAGCAGGGAGATGATCCCTGAACTCCCGGCTTTTTTATTGCTGTTTTTCACAAAATCCAGTGTGTTTTCTTGTGAAATATATTGGTTTTGCCGCACACTTATTGCAAAACCTGACGCAACCAACTAGTTTTTATGTTAAAGAAAGGGAAAGGAAGGGTAAAGTATATGGGTGACAGTGCGAAGAAATGGTGGCAGACGGCAGTGATCTATCAGATTTATCCCAGAAGCTTCTGCGACAGCAACGGGGATGGAATCGGAGATCTTCAGGGTATTATTCAGAAGCTTGACTATATTCAGAAACTGGGCGTCGACGCCATCTGGCTTTCTCCGGTATACCGCTCTCCCCAGGATGACAACGGTTATGATATTTCCGATTATCAGGATATTGATCCCATGTTCGGCACTCTTGCCGATATGGACGAGCTGATCGCCGAGGCGGCCAGACGGCATATCCGGATTATCATGGATCTGGTGCTGAACCATACTTCTGATGAGCATCCCTGGTTTGTGGAGGCGAAAAAAGGGAAAGATAATCCGTATCATGATTATTATGTGTGGAGAGACGGAAAAAAAGGCGAATATCCCAATGAACTGAAATCCGCTTTCTGCGGACCTGCTTGGGAATGGGTCCCGGAATGCGGACAGTATTATCTCCATCAGTTTTCCGTAAAGCAGCCGGATCTGAACTGGGAGAATCCGAAAGTACGTGAGGAGATCTACAGGATGATCAACTGGTGGGTGGACCGCGGCGTAGGCGGGTTCAGGCTGGATGTGATCGATCTTATCGGAAAGGAACCGGATTCTATGGTGATGGCCGAGGGAAAGATGCTCCATCCCTACTTAAAAGAGATGAGTAAAGCGGCTTTCCGAAGAAATAATCTTGTGACCGTGGGGGAAGCCTGGAGCGCAACGCCTGAGAGCGCGTGGCTTTACAGTAATCCGGACGGAAGTGAGCTTTCCATGGTGTTCCAGTTTGAACATATGGTCCTGGATCAGAAAGGAAATGTGAAATGGGATCTGGAGCCGCTGCCCTTCGTAAAGTTCAAGCAGGTTTTATCGAAATGGCAGAAAGAACTGGAAGGAAAAGGATGGAACAGCCTGTTTCTGGAAAATCACGATCTGCCCCGTTCCGTGTCGCGGTTTGGCGACGATGGAAAATACCGGGTACAATCCGCAAAAATGCTGGCGACCATGCTTCATGGAATGAAGGGAACTCCCTATATTTACCAGGGGCAGGAACTGGGGATGACGAATGTGAAGTTTGATATTGAGGATTACCGGGATATTGAACTTTTGAATCTGTATAAGGAACGGATCAGCCAGGGCTATGACGAGCTGGATGTGATGCGCTCCATTTACGCGAAAGGGAGAGATAACGCGAGAACGCCCATGCAGTGGGACGAGAGTAAGAACGCCGGTTTCACAACAGGCACCCCGTGGCTGCGCTGCAATCCGAATTATACCATTATCAATGCAAAAGAGGCCCTGACCAACAGGGATTCGATTTTCTATTACTACCAGAAGCTGATCAGCCTCAGAAAAAGCGAGAGCGTTTTCACAGAAGGCGTTTATGAACTTCTCCAGGAGGAGAACGAAAATATTTTTGCCTATACCAGAGAAACGGAGAAAGAGAAACTTCTGGTACTCTGTAATTTCCGGGGGAAGGAGGTTTCCTGCGTACTGGAACAGGGATGGAAGGACGGAGAAGTGCTGATCGCCAACTATGACGGCCCGTATCCGGAAGGAGTTCTCCGGCCTTATGAGGCGAAGATCATCAAAAAGATAAAGGAGGGATTTCACGCATGAAAAGATGTATGAAGGGAAAACTTGCAGCCGGACTTGCGGCAGCCGCCGGACTGTCCGTCATACTGTCGGGCTGCGGGACAGGAGAGGATAACGGCAAGGTGACTATCGAGATCATCCAGAGCAAACCGGAGACGGCCACTTACTTCGATCAGGTGGAAGAGGAGTTCAACGCAACTCATGACGACATTGAGCTGATCATCGATTCCCCCAATGACGCCAATACCATTCTGAAGACCCGGTTCATCAGAGAGGATTATCCGGATATCATTGCCATCGGCGGCGATATCAATTATTCCAATTATCTGGATGCGGGCATGCTGATGGATATTTCGGATTACGAGGGCCTGGATTCTATCAAAGATGCTTATCTGGATATTGACAAAGAACTGGAATTCGTACCCATGGAAGGCGTTTACGCTGTGCCATATGTGGCCAATGCGGCGGGTATCCTTTACAACAAAGATATTTTTGATGAGAACGGATGGGAGATACCCACTACATGGGACGAGCTGACAGCCCTCTGTGAAGAGATCCAGGCGGCAGGCATGCAGCCGTTCTATTTCGGGTTCAAGGACAGCTGGACCTGTCTGGCTCCCTGGAACGCTATTTCTGTAGATCTGGCGCCTTCGGATGTATGCGCGCAGGTGAACCGGGGAGAAACCACTTTCACAGATAATTACCGGGAAGTGGCGGAGAAGACCAAATCTCTCCTGGAATTCTGTCAGGACGATCCTTTTGCCTACAGCTATAACGACGCATGTACGGCGTTCGCAAGAGGAGAGGCTGTCATGTTCCCCATCGGAAGCTACGCAGTACCGCAGATTCAGTCTGTAAACCCGGATATCAACATCGACTCCTTCGTAATGCCCGCAAGCAATGATCCCGAAGAGAATGTACTGAATTCCGGAAACGACCTGCAGTTTTCCGTTATGGCCGAATGCGAGCATAAGGAAGAGGCGTATGAAGTTCTGGACTTCCTCCTGGAAGACGAGAATCTGCAGGCGTACATCGACGACCAGAATGCGATCCCGTGCAAAGAAGGGGATTTTGATCTGGCGCCCATGCTGGACGGTATGAAATCCTACATTGAAGAAGGCAAAGTCGTGGACTATCAGGATCATCATTATCCCAGCGAAATGTCGGTGGACGCCATGATCCAGACATATCTTCTGGACGATTCTGAAAATGCCACGGACACATTCCTGGAAAAATTCGACAGGGAATGGGCCCGTTATAACCGGGATCTGATACAGAAAGTGCAGGATTATATGGACGAGCATCCGGATGCTGAATAGGAAGGGGGATTTTCATTATGAAGAAAAAACATGCAATGGGAAACCGGGAGAAGACCTTTCTGGCCATAACGATCCCGATCGTGCTTCTGTTTTTCTGTTTCAATACGCTGCCTCTGATAAAAGGCTTTATTTACAGTTTTACCAACTTTAAGGGATATGGCAACTACGATTTTGTCGGCCTGCGCAATTATGTGGATCTGTTTTCAGACGGCAGGGTAGGCCGGTCCTATCTCTTCACTTTTAAATTCGCTCTTGTGAGTACGATACTTGTAAATGTGCTCAGCCTGATCCTGGCGCTGGGCCTGAACAGTAAGATCAAAGCGAAAAGCGCCCTGAGAGCAGTCTATTTCCTTCCCAACATTCTGGGCGGTCTGGTTGTAGGTTATATTTTCAGTTTCTTTTTCACCTATATCCTGCCGGCTGCCGGAAAGGCAGCGGGGATCGAATGGCTCTCCAGCAGTATGCTCTCCAACACAAAGACCGCGTGGCTTGCCATCGTAGTAGTCGCCTGCTGGCAGTCTGTAGCTATGAACACCATCATTTACATTGCCGGACTGCAGACAGTGCCGGAGGATGTTTATGAAGCCGGAGCCATTGACGGGGCGAGCGGATGGAGAAAGTTCAAAAATCTTACTTTCCCGCTGATCATGCCTTTTTTCACCATTAATATGGTGCTCTGCATGAAGAACTTCCTGATGGTGTTCGACCAGATCATGGCGTTGACAAAAGGCGGCCCTTCCCAGAGTACGGAGTCCATTTCCTATCTGATCTATCAGAACGGTATGGGCGGCGGACAGTTTGGATTCCAGAGCGCCAACGCAGTGCTTTTCTTCGTGGTGATCGTGGCGATCTCTGTATTCCAGATGACAGTATTAAATAAAAAGGAGGAGCAGTTATGATGAAGAAAAAAGTAGTGGATCATAGAATTAACTGGCCGGTAACGATTCTTCTGATCATAGGATGCGTGACCATCTTTTTCCCGCTGTACATGGCTGTGATCATTGCCTTCAAACAGCCCTCGGAAATGACCAATGACATTGCCGGCGCGCTGTCCCTGCCCTCCGCTTTCAGTTTCAGCAATTTCACAGAGGCTATGAGAGTGACTGACTTCTGGCATTCACTGGGGAACAGTTTAATGCTCACCATTATCACCGTGATCCTGACCATGCTGATCCATTCTCTGGCAGGTTACGCCATCGGTAGAAGCATGGCCCGCAGCAAGGCGTATAATTTCGTTTATCTGTATCTTGTCAGCGGTATGTTCGTGCCCTTTGCGATCCTGATGATGCCGCTGATCAAACAGACGGCCCAGATGGGAATCGCTAACAGGGCCGGCGTAGTCATTCTGTATGTGGTGTTTTACATACCTATGAACCTGCTTCTGTACACCGGATATCTGAAAAACATCCCTCTTGCGCTGGAGGAGGCGGCACGGGTCGACGGCTCCACCACCTGGCATACGTTCTGGAGGATCATCTTCCCCATCATGAAGCCCATGCACGCCACAGTGGCTGTTCTGACCGCCCTGGCGGTGTGGAACGACGTTATGACTCCCCTGGTCATCATGTCCGGAACAGGACTGAATACCCTGCCTTTGGCACAGCTGAATTTCCAGACTCAGTTCGGAACCAATTATAACCTTGCCTTTGCTTCTTACCTTCTGGCTCTGCTGCCGATTCTGATCTTTTATATATTCTGTCAGAAACAGATCCTGAACGGCGTGGTAAACGGAGCTGTGAAGTAGGATGTAAATACTGCATACAGAAAACAGCAGGACGATTAGCTGTCGTTTCAACCTGCCGGATTCTCTATGCGCCAGAGAGCGCCCGGCGCCGTGTATTACGGTACCGCGGCGTTTTTTCTGTATCTATTTTGGCAAACAGGGTCTGCCGTCTTGACAAACTCCGCAGCGTGCCCTACTATGAGGTGTAGTAAGGCTGAAACAAGATCAGGAGATTCAGAATATACGGTTCTGCATGAAATCTGAAAATACAAAGGAAAGGAGCCCTTTCAATGGAAAAGAAAGTAATACGCGCCGCTCTTCTGGGACTGGGTACAGTTGGAACCGGCGTATATAAGGTGCTGAAAGCGCAGAGAGACGAGATGGAGGCAAAACTGGGAAGTACGGTGGAGATCAAAAAAATCATGGTCAGAAACCTTGAGAAAGCCGCCGCAAAAGTGGACGATCCTTCCGTCCTTACAAATAACTGGGAAGAAATCCTTCATGATCCTGAAATTGATATTGTTATAGAGTTGATCGGAGGGATAGAACCTGCCAGAACTTATATCCTCGCGGCTCTGGAAGCGGGAAAGAACGTGGTGTCCGCCAATAAAGACCTGATCGCCGTCCACGGCAAAGAACTGTTTGATATGGCGCAGGCCCACCATGTGGATTTTCTGTTTGAAGCGGCAGTGGCGGGAGGAATCCCTATTATCCGTCCGTTGAAACAGTGTCTTGCGGGAAACCATATGAAAGAGGTTATGGGGATTGTAAACGGCACTACCAATTTTATCCTGACAAAAATGACGCAGGAAGGAATGGAATTTAAAGAGGCTCTTGATCTGGCTACAGAGCTGGGATATGCGGAGGCGGACCCGACAGCGGATATCGAAGGGCTGGACGCCGGAAGGAAGGTGGCAATCCTTGCATCTGTGGCCTTTAATTCCAGAGTTGTTTTCGACGACGTATATATCGAGGGAATCACAAAGATTACTTCTAAAGATATTTTATATGCAAAGGAAATGGGCTGCGACATTAAACTGATCGGAATGGCGAGAAATACAGACAATGGAATTGAAGCCTATGTGTGCCCTATGCTTTTGCCGAGCGCCCATCCTCTTTCTTCTGTAAATGATTCCTACAATGCGGTATTTGTCCAGGGAGACGCCGTAGGAAAAGCCATGTTTTACGGAAGAGGAGCCGGAGAGCTTCCAACAGCCAGCGCCGTTGTGGGAGATATTTTCGATATTGTGCGGAATATCCGGATGGGATGCAGCGCCAGGATTGGATGTACCTGCTATAAGAATCTGAGTGTAAAGAAAATGGCGGATACCTATAACCGATATTTTATGAGACTGAAGGTGGAAGACCGCTGTGGCGTCCTGGCAGAAATGACGGCAGTATTCGCGAAATATCAGGTAAGCGTGGCGCAGATCATCCAGAAAGAGACAAAGCCGGGAGAAGAGGCCGAGGTAGTAGTTATCACAGGAGAAGTCCGGGAGGGAGATTTCCGCACCGCAATGGAAGAGCTTTCCGGCAGGCAGTGCGTTCATAAGATATCCAGTATGCTGAGAGTTTATGGCGAGTAGAAACCGCTTTGTATCATGTTGAGAAATCCTGCCGGTGCTGAAAGAAAAAATCCTTGAAAAATTTTTGATTTTTGGTACTATAATAAGAAGAAAAAGCTGTTATACAAAAAGGAGAACGTTATGAGCAAAAAACCAACTGTTTTAATGATTCTTGACGGTTATGGACTGAATCAGAAGCATGACGGAAACGCTGTATTTGAGGCGAAAACTCCGGTCATGGATAAATTAATGGCAGAGTATCCCTTTGTGAAAGGCAATGCCAGCGGACTTGCAGTAGGTCTTCCGGAAGGCCAGATGGGAAATTCCGAGGTAGGCCATATGAACATGGGAGCAGGCCGTATCGTATATCAGGAGCTTACCAGAATCACAAAAGAGATCAACGACGGTGATTTCTTTAAAAACGAAGCGCTTCTGACAGCCATGAAGAATGCGAAGGATAATGATTCTTCTATTCATTTTATGGGACTTCTGTCCGACGGAGGCGTTCACAGCCACAATACCCATCTCTACGCGCTGCTTGAAATGGCGAAAAGAGAAGGTCTGAAAAAGGTGTATGTACATTGTTTCCTGGACGGCAGAGATACTCCCCCGGCGTCCGGAAAGGGCTATATTGAGGAACTGGAAGCCAAGATGAAGGAAATTGGCGTCGGCGAGATCGGCGTTGTTTCCGGCCGTTACTATGCAATGGACAGGGATAACCGCTGGGACCGTGTAGAGCTGGCTTACAAGGCACTGACAAAGGGCGAAGGAGTGAAGGGAACAGACGCTGCTGAAGCTGTTCAGGCCTCCTATGACAATGATAAGACGGACGAGTTCGTTCTTCCTACAGTGATCGAGAAGGACGGTAAACCTGTGACAGTTGTGCAGGACGGAGATTCTGTCGTATTCTTCAATTTCCGTCCGGACCGCGCCCGTGAGATCACCAGAGCGTTCTGCGATGATGATTTCAAGGGATTTGAGCGTGAAAAACGGCTGAACCTTACCTATGTATGCTTCACAGATTATGATGAGACGATCCCCAATAAGCTGGTGGCTTTCCATAAGGTACTGCTTCATAATACATTCGGCGAGTATCTGGCCGCTCACAATATGACTCAGGTCCGTATTGCAGAGACAGAGAAATACGCCCATGTAACCTTCTTCTTTAACGGAGGAGTGGAAGAGCCGAATAAAGGAGAGGACAGGATCCTTGTAAAATCTCCAAAGGTTGCCACTTACGATCTTCAGCCTGAGATGAGCGCGCCCCAGGTATGCGATAAGCTTGTGGAGGCGATCAAATCTGACAAATACGATGTTGTGATCATCAACTTCGCGAACCCGGATATGGTTGGACATACCGGCGTGGAAGCAGCGGCAGTAAAGGCTATCGAAACAGTAGACGAATGTGTGGGAAGAGCTGTGGAAGCCGTTAAGGAAGTAAACGGCCAGATGTTTATCTGCGCAGACCACGGAAACGCAGAGCAGCTTGTAGATTATGAGACGGGAGAACCCTTTACCGCTCATACCACCAATCCTGTTCCGTTCATTCTGGTGAACGCGGATCCGAAATACGGTTTAAGAGAAGGCGGCTGTCTGGCAGATATTGTTCCCACTCTTATCGAACTGATGGGAATGGAACAGCCGAAAGAAATGACAGGAAAATCTCTTCTGATCGAAAAATAAATATGAAAAAAAACGGCAGCCGCAGAACGGTCTTTTCTGCGGCTGCTTCTTTTTGACAGGGGGATAAAAAGAATAATGGCGGATACAATAAAATTAAACGGATCTGTTATAATGGCTTTATTTAAGAAAAAAACACAGACACATATGGTACAAAACAGAATAAGTATGTTATAATGGTAACGCTAATGTACAAAGGGATAATATGGTCCCTTGTACATTAACGCTAACGTTCCGTAAAAGGAAAAAGGTGACATAAGTGGTTGTAACTTGAAATTACGGTCGAGGAGAACAGTGAATGAGCAGCAAAGAGAACAGAGAAAATCTACCGGCAGATTCTGCAGATGAGACAACCGCCATTGAAAAAAAGATCAACGCGGCTATGGACAGGCTTACAGAGGACTATCCGGAAACCTCACCGGAGGAAGAAAACGGAGAGCTTACTGATTATGAAGACTCGTCTGTACCGGAAGAGGAAACAGAGGAAGAATCATACAGCGAAGAAGAGCCGGATGATATAGAATATGCAGAAGAGGACACGGATGATATGGAAGAGGAAGAGAACGAGCCGGACGAAAATGAGGAATCTCCTCCGATTTCCGAGAGAAGCAGAAATAAGTCGGCCCGTCCGAATCCGGTGGTCTATGTGCCGATGGATGATCTGGACGAGGAGACGCCCCTTCCCTCCCAGAAGAAGAAAAAACATAAAGGCCTGAAGATTACGGGGCTTTTACTGATCATGCTGATCGTGATCGCCGGATGCGCATATGCAGGCGTTTCTTATTATTACGCGGACCGTTTTTTTGAAGGAACGTGGATCAATGGAATCAACTGTTCAGGAAAGACGGCCTATGAAACAGAGATGCTTCTCGCGGATCAGATTCAGAATTATTCCATTGAAGTGCTGGCAAGAAACCAGGCTCCGCAGACGATCACAGGAAGCCAGATCAATTATCAGTATCTGTCTAACGGGGAAGTCCTGAAGCTTTTGAAGCAGCAGAAGCCTTATGAATGGATAAAAGGTTTTTACGAAAAAACAAGCTATACTGTATCGGAGAATACCTCTTACGATAAAACGCTGCTTCAGAATCAGGTGCTTTCTTTAAACTGCGCAAAAGCAGAAAACCAGGTGGAACCGGAAAATGCTTATGTGGCGTTTAAAGACAATCAGTTTCAGATCGTTCCGGAAACAGAGGGAAGCAAGCTGAACGTTAAGCAGGCTTATCAGATCCTTGATAAGGCAATATCAGAAACACAGACGTCTGTGGATTTCAACACGGCTCCGGACGCATACGTTTCCGCAGAGGTAACGCAGAATGATCCGGAACTCAAGTCGGCTCTGGAGGCATGCAACAATTACACAAAAGCAAGCATAACCTATACCTTTGGAGATCAGACAGTAACCCTGGACGGCAATACAATCAAGGACTGGCTGCAGTTTGACGAAAAGGGCCAGCTTCTTCTGGACGACGCAAGCTTTCAGCAGCATATTGCGGATTACGTGGCTCAGGTTGCCGCCCAGTACGATACGGTGGGAACAGAGAGAGAATTCCATACCACCAGCGGGCGTGTGGTGTATGTATCCGGATCGGCTTATGGATGGGCCATCGACCAGAGCGCGGAAGTTGCTCAGCTCTCTCAGGAGATCCAGTCGGGAGCCCAGGTTACAAGACAGCCCGCATATTCGCAGACTGCAAATTCCTATGGTGTGAACGATCTGGGAGACACTTATATCGAGGTGGATCTGAGCGAACAGCACATGTATTATTATCAGTCAGGATCGCTGATATTCGACTCGGACTTCGTATCCGGAAATATGAGCTATTCGGACAGGCAGACGCCGTCGGGAATTTATACTCTTTATTATAAGAAAAGTCCCGACGTACTCCGGGGGGCTCAGAAGCCTGACGGAACTTACGAATATGAAGAACCGGTAGAATACTGGATGCCGTTTAACGGAGGAATCGGATTCCACGACGCGCCATGGAGGTCAGATTTCGGCGGCGATATTTATCTGACAAACGGCTCTCACGGATGCATCAATCTTCCGCCGGAGAACGCCGCAGTGCTTTACAGCATTATCCAGTATAATGTGCCGATTGTCTGCTTCTATTAAAAGAAAAAGCCATACAGGAAAAACCAGAATATTCCTGTATGGCAAAGGAAAAACAGGAGAAAAATATAATGGGAAGAACATTTGATTTTATACTTGCAGGGGCTGCTATCATTGTGGGAATCATGCTTCTGACAGGCCACGGAGATATATTTATGAAAGGCGGCAACACACAGCTTCGCAAGGCGAAATATGATGAGAAAAAAATGACAAAAGGTTCCGGCGTGGCCCTGCTTCTTATCGGGATCGCAACCGGGATTGATTCTTATACCACAGGGCTTGCGGCCAAGATAGGATACATTATAGTCCTGGTTATTATTCTTGCGGGATTAATGTTATATCTGAAATATAAATGTACCAAGAATTAGTGATCCACGAAAGAAGAAAAACAGAAATACGAAAGACGTTAAAAAGAGCATGGAAGACAGAGGTTTTTCCATGCTCTTTGCAGGTTATGAATACGAAATGTTTTTTGCCTCGTTTATATAAAGAGACGGATAAGGTCGGCCGGTCTGTCAATCCGGTAGTCAGGCTCCGGAACGTCTCCAAATCCATAGGAAGCGAATACAAAGGGAACTTTGGCTTTCCGGCAGGACAGAAAATCGCCCATAGTGTCTCCCACATATACAGGAGACGTAAGCCCTTCCTTCCGGATGAGAAGAGAGAGAGTTTCCGGCTTGTCCAGTCCGGTATCGCCGTGGCAGAGATGTCCGGCAAAATATTTTTCAAATCCGGAGCTTTTCAGGAATACCTCGATGTAGCCAGCCTGACAGTTACTGACAATATAAAGTGGAAATTTCTGAGATAACCCTTGAAGCGTATTTTCCAGGTCTTCATAGAGAGGAGCGCACTGTTTCAGAAGAGCCTGGTGTTCTGCCTGGCAGCATCCGTCAAGGAGTCTGAGCTGTTCTTCGAGACTTTGATCAGGAAAGACCATTTCCGCAATCTGGGGCATGGGACGGCCAAAGAGGGATTTCAGCTTTTCCTCCGTAATAAGTATATCCATATGTTCCGTCCGGGTAAGGTATTCTGTCCAGGCTCTGGCCACAATAGCCGTGGAATCCCAGAGAGTTCCGTCTAAATCAAAAATGATACTGTCCATATTGCCCTGTCCTTTCTCAAATATTCTATGCAAGATTCTATCGGAGAAAATAGAAAAAATCAACTGTCTTTTTCCATAATTTATGGTATGATAGACAGCGAGGTAAAACAAATGAACTATAATCATACAGTAAAAGCACAGTTTCTGGACCGTCCCAACCGTTTTATCGCGCATGTGGATATCCAGGGAAGGACAGAGACAGTGCATGTGAAAAATACGGGAAGATGCAGGGACCTTCTTGTTCCGGGATATGAAGTGATTCTGGAGGAGAGCGGAAACCCTGCCCGGAAAACAAAATATGACCTGATCAGTGTGTGCAAAAAGGGACGGTGGATCAATATGGATTCCCAGGCGCCAAACAGGACTGCGGAGGATTGGCTGAGGGAAGGTCCGCTGTTTGAGGAAGAGCATACAGTGTACCGTGAAAAGACATACGGGAACTCCCGGTTTGATCTGTATGTGGAAACACAGTCCGGCCGGAAAGCCTTTGTGGAGGTAAAGGGAGTAACTCTGGAGGAAAACAATATCGCCCGGTTTCCCGACGCGCCCACAGAAAGAGGAGTAAAGCATGTGCGGGAACTGATCCGGTGTGTCCAGGACGGATATGAGGCATACCTTCTCTTTGTGATTCAGATGAAGGGCATCCGGTTGTTCCAGCCGAACTGGAAAACCCACGCTGATTTTGGAAATGCTCTCCGGGAGGCGGAAAATGCGGGAGTAAAGATTCTGGCGTACGACTGTCTTGTAGGAGAGAGCAGCCTGGAGATTCAGGATCTGGTTCCCATAGATCTGGAGGAGCCTGTATGCTGAATGAAATCATAAACCCGCTTGTGGACTGGTACAGAAAGAATAAGAGAACACTTCCGTGGAGAGATCAGAATAACGCTTACTATACCTGGGTATCGGAAATTATGCTGCAGCAGACAAGAGTGGAGGCGGTGAAACCTTACTTTCTCAGATTTGTAGAGGAACTGCCAGATGTAAAAGCACTGGCTGAATGTCCAAAGGAGAAGCTTATGAAACTGTGGGAAGGCCTTGGCTATTATAACCGCGTCAGGAACATGCAGGAGGCGGCAAGAACTGTGGTGAGAGAATATGGAGGAATTCTTCCGGCAGATTACCAAAAGCTCCTTTCCCTCAAAGGAATCGGGAACTACACTGCAGGGGCTATCGCGTCTATAGCGTATCAGATTCCTGTTCCGGCAGTGGACGGAAATGTTCTGAGAGTAATTTCCAGAATAGAAGAAAGCCGGGAAGATATTATGAAACAGTCTGTACGCAGAAGAGTGGAAGAAGAGCTTTTGAAAATCATGCCTTCCGGCTGCCCCGGGGACTTTAACCAGGCATTAATGGAGCTGGGAGCCGTAGTCTGCGTGCCGAACGGTCCGGCCAGATGCGAAGAGTGCCCTGTTGCCTTTGCATGTAAAGCCTGCCTGCATGGTACTGTGGAGGAACTTCCCGTAAAAGGAGCGAAAAAGGAACGGAGAGTGGAAGAGAGAACCGTTCTGGTGATTCAGGACGGATTCAGGACCGCAATACGCCAAAGACCGGAAAAGGGACTGCTTGCCGGACTTTATGAGCTTCCAAATGTGAAAGGAACACTGAATGCAGAGGAGACTTTGGAAAAAGTAAGAGAACTTAAGCTGGAACCTCTGTTCATCAGAGAACTGGAAACGTCGAAGCATATTTTTTCTCATATAGAATGGAGAATGACAGGATATCTTATCCGGGTGGCTTCGCTGGAACAGAAAAAGGATACCGGCCTGTTATTTGTGGAAAGAAATGAGAGGGAACAGCAGTATGCCATTCCTTCTGCTTTCCGGGCCTATGTAAAATATATGAAACAGGAAACGAAAGCGAAAAGGAGGAAATTATGAAACTTCTGAGTATTGCAATACCGTGTTACAATTCCGAGGCATATATGAAAAAATGTATCGAATCTCTGCTGCCGGGAGGAGAGGATGTGGAAATTCTCGTGGTGGACGACGGATCGTCTGATCGTACAGCAGAGATCGCGGACGCCTACGCAGAGAAGTATCCCACGATCGTGAAGGCTATCCATCAGGAAAACGGCGGACACGGGGAGGCGGTGAACGCCGGGATCCGCAATGCATCAGGCCTTTATTTCAAGGTGGTGGACAGCGACGACTGGGTAAATGAAGAAGCCTACAGAAAAATTCTGGAGACACTGGACGAGCTGACCCGGGGACCTCATACCGTAGATCTTTTCATCAGCAATTTTGTGTATGAAAAGCAGGGCGCGTCCAGAAAGAAGGTGATGCAGTACCGCCGCTGTCTGCCTGTGGATCAGGTGTTTGGCTGGGACAGCGTACACATGCACAGAGGAAAATATCTTCTGATGCATTCTATGATATACAGAACAAAGTTGCTTCATGAATGTGGATTAGAACTGCCGAAACACACCTTTTATGTGGATAACCTTTTTGCATTTGAGCCTCTTCCCTATGTGAAAAACATGTATTATCTGGATGTGAATTTTTATCGTTATTTCATTGGCAGAGAGGATCAGTCTGTCAACGAAAAAGTGATGATCCAGCGTATTGACCAGCAGATCCGGGTGAATAAGCTGATGGCGGACGTATTTCACAGATGCAGATTCGGCAATAACCGCCGGCTCCGTGATTATATGCTTACCTATCTTGATATTATCACCACGGTTTCCTCTATCATGCTGGTCCGCGCCGGAACAGAGGAAGCCCTGGCAAAGAAAAAAGAACTGATGGAATATATCCGCGAACAGGACAGATGGCTTTACCGCAAGCTTCGCTACAGCCTTCTGGGAAGAGCTGCGAATCTTCCGGGCAAAGGCGGGAGAAAAATGTTTGTGGCAGCTTATAAGGTGTGCCAGAAGTTCTACGGATTTAACTAAAACCTTTACAGAAACTTTACAGTCCGAACACAGGAAATTTAACCGGCAGATATTATACTGAATGCCATATGGCTGTTTTCGGCAGGCATTTACAGAAGGAAAAGTTCGGAGGTAAAACAGATATGATTTATTTAGTTGAGGATGATGAAAATATCCGTGAACTTGTGGTATATACACTGAAAAGCCAGGATCTTGACGCAAAAGGATTCGAGAAGCCTTCCTTATTCTGGAAGGAACTGGAAAAGGAGCTTCCGTCTCTGATCCTTCTGGACATTATGCTTCCGGAGGAGGACGGAATCTCTATTTTAAAAAAACTGAGAGCAAGACCGGACACACGAAAGCTTCCGATCATCATGCTGACAGCCAAAGGCAGCGAGTTTGACACCGTTATGGGGCTGGACAGCGGAGCGGACGATTATATTCCCAAGCCCTTCCGTATGATGGAACTGATCGCCCGGGTAAAGGCGAGGCTCAGAAGAGTGGAGGACAAGGGCGCGGAGGAATACCGTCTGGGGAATCTTTATGTGTGTCCTTCCAGGTATGTAGTAACTGTAAATCAGGAACCGGTAAGCCTGACACTGAAAGAATATGAGATGCTCTGTCTTCTATTGAAAAACAGCGGCATGGTATTGTCCAGAACCCAGCTTCTCAATCAGATCTGGGGATATGAATTTGACGGGGAGAGCCGGACTGTGGACGTGCACATCCGTACTCTGCGCCAGAAGCTGGGCGAGGCCGGCGAACTCATTGAGACAGTGCGGGGCATCGGGTATAAAATGGGGAAATAAATGAAATCACTTGTAATTGCAGAAAAGCCCTCTGTGGCGAGAGATATCGCCCGGGTGCTTCATTGCGGCCAGAAGGAGAACGGCGCTCTGGAAGGAAAGGATTATGTTGTCACCTGGGCGCTGGGACATCTTGTAACACTGGCAGATCCGGAAGAGTACGATAAAAAATATATGAAATGGGATATGGGTACGCTTCCCATGCTGCCGGAAAAAATGAAGCTGGTGGTCATCCGCCAGACTTCGAAACAGTATCAGGCGGTAAAGACACAGCTTTTCCGCAAAGATATCAGCGACGTTGTGATCGCCACAGACGCAGGAAGAGAAGGGGAACTTGTAGCCCGGTGGATACTGGAAAAATCCGGCTGCCGCAAACCTCTCCGCCGTCTGTGGATTTCTTCTGTTACGGATAAAGCGATCAGAGACGGATTTCATAATCTGAAAGACGGAAAAGAATACAATAATCTTTACCGGGCGGCGTCCGCCAGGGCGGAGGCCGACTGGCTGGTGGGGATCAACGGGACGAGGGCGCTGACCTGCAAATATAACGCCCAGCTTTCCTGCGGAAGAGTGCAGACTCCCACGCTGGCCATGATCGCCATGCGGGAGGAGGAGATCCGGAACTTTAAGCCGGAGGAATATTACGGAGTCACATTGCAGGCGGAAGGCGTGCAGTGGATCTGGAAAGACGCCAAAAGCGGCGGCACCCGTACTTTCCGTAAGGAGAAGGCGGAAGAGATACGGGATAAGGCCGGACATTCTTCCCTTGAGATAACATCCGTGACGAGAAAACCGAAAAAAGTTCCGGCTCCGGGACTTTACGACCTGACGACGCTGCAGAGGGAAGCCAACCAGAAATATGGTTTCTCCGCAAAGGAGACACTGAATATCATGCAGCGTCTTTATGAGAATCACAAGGTGCTTACCTATCCGAGAACAGATTCCAGATATATCGGAAAAGATGTGGTTCCCACCATCAAGGAGAGACTGAAGGCCTGCGGTGCGGGTCCCTACAGGAAGCTGGCGGGCGTTCTTCTTACAAGACCGATCCAGACAAACGGAAGTTTCGTGGATGATAAAAAAGTCAGCGACCATCACGCGATCATCCCTACGGAACAGTTTGTGCAGCTTGATCATATGACCAACGAGGAGCGGAAGATATACGATATGGTTGTCCGCCGTTTCCTGAGCGTGCTTTATCCGCCTTTTGTATATGAACAGACAGCAGTGGAAGGGACGGCGGGAGGTTATATGTTTGCCGCCAGAGGCAAACAGGTGACCGACCCCGGCTGGAAAGCTGTTTATGAAAACGGATTCCAGGAAGAGGAAGAAGATACAGAAATACAGGATATGAAAGACCAGAGTCTCCCTGTTTTTCATAAAGGTGACAGGATTGCGGTTGAAAAGGTACAGCTTACCGCCGGAAAAACGAAACCTCCGGCCCGGTTTACGGAAGCCACTCTTCTTGCGGCAATGGAAAATCCGGTGAAATATCTGGCGGTAAAAAACAATCAGGCAGTCAGAACTCTGGGAGAAACCGGAGGACTGGGCACGGTAGCCACACGGGCGGATATTATAGAGAAGCTTTTCAACACCTTTATGATGGAAAAGAAAGGCAATGAGATCCATCTAACCTCAAAAGCAAAACAGCTTCTGGAACTGGTGCCTGAAGATCTGAAGAAACCGGATCTTACGGCGGACTGGGAACAGAAACTTTCGGATATTTCCAAAGGGAAGCTCCGCCAGGACGCGTTTCTGAAAGATATCCGGAAATATACCTGCGATATTGTAGATGAGATCAAAACAGGACAGGGTACTTTCCGTCATGACAATATGACGAATAAAATCTGTCCCAACTGCGGAAAGCACCTTCTTGCGGTAAACGGCAAAAACAGCCGGATGCTGGTGTGTCAGGACAGAGAGTGCGGATACCGGGAAACCATAGCCCGCACCACAAACGCCCGCTGTCCGAAATGCCATAAGAGAATGGAACTTCTGGTAAAAGGAAAGGAAGAAACCTTCGTCTGCGCCTGCGGTTATAAAGAAAGGCTTTCCGCTTTCCAGGCAAGACGTGAAAAAGAAGGCGCAGGCGTTACAAAGCGTGACGTGCAGAAATACATGAGACAGCAGCAGAAAGAAGCCAAAGAACCGGTAAACAACGCCTTTGCACAGGCCCTTGCAGGGCTGAAGCTGGATAAATAAGGCTTTCCGGGAGACAGTATAAGACAGAAATTCATACAGTATAAGCGGCGCTATCGGACGATGGCGCCGCTTTTGCTATTGTTTATCCATGAAATACCTGCTGGTTCATTGCAGTTGCTCTCCTGGCAGTACTTGACAATAAAAATACCATACGCTAAACTTTTCAGTAAAAATGGGATTTATACTGCAAAGTAAAAAGGTCTGGGTGTAGGAAAAATATGGAAAAGTTATTATCAGTTATGATCGTGGATGACGAACGTTTTGTAATTGAAGAGCTGTGTACAATGATAAACTGGGAAGCGTGCGGATTTCAGGTGATCGCCACAGCATTTAACGGCAGACAGGGATTAAAAAAGTTCAGAGAACTGCATCCCAGCCTGATTCTTGCAGATATCAGAATGCCCTTTATGGACGGAATTGAAATGATACGCCAGATCCGGGAAGAAGATGATACTGTCAATATTGTTCTTCTGACTGCCTATGAAGATTTCAGCTATGCAAAATCAGCGATAAGCTTTGGCATTACAGAATATATCATAAAAAGCAGCATTACCCCGGACAGCCTCAGAGAGCTTCTGGAAAATGTCCGTGTCAGTATCTACAGACAGGGAAAAAAAGATAAGATTGTGACGGACTGGCTGCTGGAGCAGTTCTTTTCAACGGAAAAATCTGAAAATTCTGCAGATCTGGACGCAACGCTCCGGCAGATGCATCATATCATACTGATCTCTCAGGATCTTCCAGTGAGTATCAGCGGAGAAATACTTCCGGAAGAAATACAGGTGCCTAAAGCAAAACTGGCAGTACTTCTTCAGAACTGGGATTATCCCGGCTGGAAACTGGAGACGATCACCAGTCTTCCCGGCGGACAGACTGTGCTGGCAATCAATAGCACGGAAAATGTTTATATAGATCATGGAGCGGAACTGGAGAGGATTTCCAGAACGATAGTCAGAAAACTGCGGCAGGACACCGGAAACAGTTTCACTGCTTTTTATCTTGCCCACAGGATCAGCCTGTATGATCTGAAACTGTACTGCAGTGAGAACAGAAATAAACTGAACGAGTCGTATTTTTCCGGAAGCGGCGGAGTATACCGGCTGGAATATCCGGTTATGATAATTGAATCTGATATGTACACAGGTTATTCCGGTGTAAATACCGGGGAAGTATTCCGGATCACGGATCGTTCATTGATAAAATCTTATTTTCACAATATTTACCTGAATATCGGGCGGGAAAAAAACTATGACAAACTGATGAAGATATCCAGAGATTTTTACTTTGAACTGAGGGTGGCTTATCAGAAACTGCCGGAGCTTGCAGCCGAGGAAAATCTGACGCTGGGATATAACTGGCATAACTGGCTGGACGCTGAAAAAATCGGAGAATGGTTTGCAGGTAAATTTATCCGGATCAAAGAGAATACTATGATTCCGGAAAAACAATATACAAAAAGTATTTCTGACGCAGTGCGGTTTATTTATGACAATTACAGAAATCCTGATCTTTCTGTCAACGATATCGCGGAATATGTTCACCTGTCGGCAGGATATTTAAGCGGAGCTTTCAGAAAGGAAGTCGGATCTACGATAAAAAATTATATTACAGAAGTAAGGATCAATCAGGCGAAGAGACTGCTGGAACAGGGCGGAATGAAGGTACACGAGGTAGGAAAAGAAGTGGGATATCATTCCAGCCAGTATTTTAGCCAGGCCTTTTATAAAAAGGTGGGGATTCTTCCCGGTGAATATATGAAAAGAGAGTGACATTATGAAAAGAGCTTCATTCAGAAATCAGATTTTGTACAGAATACTCCGGAGCGGATTCGCTGCATTTCTGATTTCCGTGGTTCTTGCGGTGCTCGTATTTTATCCTCTTCTGAAGCAGGGGGCGGTCAGGGATAATAAAAGCACCAATACTTCTTCGCAGAGCGAAGCTCTGGCCAGATGGAGTCTCAATAATCTCAACAATTATAATACGATGGTACGGGGAGTGGCTCTGATATCGGAAAATGCGGAAACGATCGATTCCATTACAAACCTGACAGACGAGGATTATAAGTTATTGGAATCAGATTTCATAATAGATATGAATAAAAAGTCGTTTTCCAGAATTTTTTCACCGGTATATAAAACAACTTTGGGGCGGGAAACATCTGATACAACGGCGTATGTCAGGAACTTCTTTCTGAATAACCGGTGGATCACATTGATTCTGTTCATAAATCTAAGTGATGTGGAATATGAAATCTCTTCCCTGGCAGAAGAAAGACTGGAAGCTTATTATCTTTGTGACAGTTCCGGCGGGATTTTTTTCAGGCAGGGCCGGGAGAAGGAAATTGAAAAGGCAAGAGACGTTATATCAAAACTGGAATCCGGCGAGTATGTAGAGGAAAATGGCAGTCTGGTTTTTGTTGACCGATCGGTGACAACGAATTATTATGTTGTGTCGGCGGTATCTATGCTATGGCTGATGTCGGAACTGTTTCCATATCTTATCGGACTTTTTCTTGCCATGCTGCTTTTTCTGCTGCTTGCTCTGTGGATCACATCAAAAAGTGTTACGGAAGCGGTGCGGCCCATCCAGAATCTGTCAGTACATATGCTGAAAGCAGCGGCGGGGGATCTTGACAGCAAGGTACAGAGCATAAGGAATGATGAAATCGGTCAGCTTGAGAGCTCGTATAATAAAATGATCGACGATCTGAGACAGAGTATGGAGGTAATCAAGGAAAAAGAAATATTTGAACAGCAGCAGAGATTCAGTCTTCTGATCAGCCAGATTGATCCGCATTTTATCTATAATACAATTAACAGTATCAATTATCTTGCCAGAAGAAAACGGTTTGAAGATATTGTGACTGTAAATACAGCGCTTCTTGCTATCCTCAGAGACAGACTCAGGGTAAGTGACATACAGATTACAGACACGGTAACGAATGAAATACGTGTGGTGAATCAGTATATTGAAATTGAAAAATTTATGTACGGCGGAGATCTGACGGTAAAATGGGATATTGCGGATCAGCTTATGGAAGAACAGATACCGAAAAATATGATCCAGCCGCTGGTAGAAAACGCATTATTTCATGGCCTGATCGACGAGGAAAGCGGACAGTTCCATGGAACGGTTCAGATCACGCTGAACGAAGCGCAAAAGGGGATACTGGAACTCGTTGTGGCAGACGACGGAATCGGGATGGATGAAGAGTGCCTGGAAAAAGTGAGAAGTGAAAAATTTGATCCCTCGGAGAGAGGGTACAGGATTGGTCTGTCAAATATCCGTGGCAGGCTTTATTATCTGTACGGAAACGAAGATATGCTGAAAATTGAAAGCAGGCCCGGTGGGGGAACAAGAATCATCATACAGTTTCAAAAAAATTATAAAGAAAAATCAGAAAAATTACTGGACTGACGCAGCAGGAAGTACCGGAAAGCAGAGAGGTAAATCACATCTGGCTTTCCGGTATTTTTATTTTACAGGAAATATTTGTCTGTTTTTCGGTAGCGTACATGAGAAAATCTAACAGAATATGAATTTTTTTATCTTTTTTTGACGGTTTTTGAAAATTATAATTAATATTGTAAAACAGATAGAGAAATCTGAAGTATAGGAGGGGAATATGGGAGAAGACAGCAAGTATCTGTTCAGAGCCAATAACATTTCAAAAACCTTCGGGGCGGTTCATGCCCTGGAATCATTCAGTATTTCTCTTTTGCCAGGTGAAATCCGGGGCCTGGTAGGAGAAAATGGTTCCGGAAAATCCACATTTTCTTCCATCGTGGCGGGAATTCAGAAAGCGGATCCGGGAAGCGGGAAAATGCATCTGGACGGTAAGGAATATGATCCTGCAGGAACTACTGACGCTATGGAGCATGGGGTCAGCATGGTGGTTCAGGAACAGGGAACAGTTTCCAAAATCTCTGTTGCCGCCAATATTTTTTTCGGAAAGGAGAAGCAGTTCTCTAGAATGGGTATCCTGAATGTCCGGAAAATGATCAATGAAGCGGAAAAGGCACTCCATAATATCGACGCCGACTGGATACAGCCGGATAAGATGATTGACGATCTCAGTTTTGAGGACAGAAAAATAGTGGAGCTGGCCCGGGCGCTTTATTCCAATCCGAAAATCTGGATCATAGATGAAACGACCACTGCTCTGACGGTAAACGGACGTCAGCTTCTTTATCGCCTGATGCAGCGATTTAAGGAAAACGGCGGATCGATCTTATTTATTTCACATGATATTGATGAGATTATGGATAAATGCGATACCATCACTGTACTGCGGGACGGAATCCTGACCGCCGATCTGAAGAAAGAGGAATTTGAGGCAGATAAAATAAGATCGCTGATGATCGGACGAAAAATCAGCGAGCATTATTACAGAGAAGATATTGATAAAAATATAAGCAATGAAGTGGTGCTGGAAATGAACAATGTATCTACGGAACATCTTTCCGGAGTTACGATTCAGCTTCACAAAGGGGAAATTCTCGGAATAGGCGGTCTGAGCGACTGCGGAATGCACGAAGTAGGGAGAGTAATGTTCGGTCTGGATCATCCGGAGACAGGACATGTTTTAAAAAACGGAAAAGAAGAGGTAAAAAGTCCGAAGTGGGCAGTGGATCACAGTATCGGCTATGTATCGAAAAACAGGGATCAGGAATCCATGATGCTGATCTGCTCCATTAATGACAACATTGGCCTTCCGTCTCTGAAGGAGCTTTCCGTTAAAGGAGCCGTATCAAATAAAAAACAGAGAGAACTGTCAGAGAAATGGTCGAAAAAGATGGAAGTGAAAGCGGATTCGATAAAAGTTTTCTGCAACACGTTAAGCGGTGGAAATAAACAGAAAGTGGTTCTGGCGAAATGGCTGGGAAAGGGATCTGATATTCTGATTCTTGACTGTCCGACGCGGGGAATCGACGTGGGAACGAAAGCCGCTATATATCAGTTGATTGAAGATTTGAAAAAAGAGGGCAGATCCATACTTCTGATTTCAGAAGAGCTTCAGGAGCTGATCGGGATGTCCGACAGGATCATTCTTTTAAAAGACGGCGCAGTGACAGGTGAATTCCGCAGGGAAGACGGACTGTCAGAAGAAAAACTGATACAGAAAATGATTTAACAGGGGGTGGCGGAAATGAACGAGACACAGACGGCCGGAACAGTCCGGCTGAGAAACGGAAGAGAATTGCTGGTCAGTAATTTTTCCTTTGCCGGCCTTGCAGTCATATTGATCCTGTTTGAGATTCTCACAGGAGGCCGTCTTCTGGGCCAGCGGAATATCATGAATATTTTCAATAACTTTTTCAGTATCGGGATGTGCGCTCTTATGTATTCTTTTGTGATGGCGTTGGGAGAGCTGGATCTTTCTGTGGGGGCAATCGTAGGATTCTCCAGCGCTATGGCGGCATTTGTATCTCAGGTCAGCATTTATCTGATCCTGCCGGTGGCGGTAATCACCGGACTGATACTGGGACTGGGAAACGGAGTTTTTACAGCGTATCTGGGTGTGGAATCATTTATAGGCACTCTGGCAATGTCGTTTGTGCTGAGAGGCCTTACCACCTACTTCCTGAACGGGGCTATGGGAATTCCTATTGAAATGAGAATTTTTGACGAAAACTGGATCAAAATTACGGCATTGATTCTTATGGCTGTTCTGGCATGGTTCATTTATAACAGGAACAAATTCGGAAGATACTGCCGGGCGGTGGGAGCTTCTCACGCGGCGGCTGAACAGTCTGGCATAGATGTGAGAAAAACACGACTGTTTGCCTTTACCCTGGTAGGGCTGGCATGTGGTTTTGTAGGATTTTTTACCTTAGTCAGAGCTTGTACGGCATCTTCCAGTACAGGCGACGCTTTTGAATTTGACGTTTTGCTGGCGGTACTTTTCGGCGGTATGCCTCTCTCGGGGGGCTGGGGCGTGAAATTCAGAGCAGCGTTGATCGGCGCTCTCGCAATGGCGGCGCTGAAAAGCGGAATGTCCCTGATGGGAATTGACGGACTGACTCAGCAGGTTGTTCAGGGGATTATTCTGATCTGCGTAGTTGTAATCTCTTTCGACAGAAAAAATGTCGGCGTGATTAAATAAAGTAAAAACCGGGCGACGCCCGTAAAAAAGGAGGATCATTATGAAACTTAAAAAATTAGCGGCATGTGCATTATCTCTGTCCCTTTCCTTATCCGCACTGTCTGCGGTTCCGGTATTCGCCGCGGAATCCGATCCAGAACCATTTACAATCGGATTTCCATGGGACACGGCAAATACGGATCCCACCTGGATCTCTATTTATAACAACGTAGAGGCGGCAGTAGAATCAGCAGGCGGAGAACTTGTCAGCGTAAATACAGATAATACGGCGGACGATCTGATCAATAAGGTCAGTGAACTGATCAGCCGGGGCGTAGACGGGATCCTGCTGATGCCTGCGGCGGATTCCATGCTCCCTTCCGTTGACGCTATGTGCGCTGATGCCGGTGTATACTGGGGAACCATGTTCCGTACGATCAGCGATGAATCTATCCGTGATGCCATTTATGAAAGCGAGTGGTTTGCCGGCGGCTGCCATGAGGACGATGAGGCATGTGCGGCCAATATCGTGAAGTCCATGAGTGAGATGGGTGTAACAGATCTTGGAGTTATTAATATAGCAAAAGGAGATACTTCCTCTGATCTGCGTGACAAGGGGCTTGCAGAAGGCGCAGAAGAGGCTGGCGTTAATGTGCTGAATACTACATATGATATTTCAGTAACAACGGATATGACAAAAACAATTGAATCTTATATTGCGGCGTACCCGGAGATGAATGGAATCCTTGTTCTCGGCACATACTGCGAGGCGGCGATTCCCACCATTGAAAAAGCGTTGGCAGATCATGACAAGGCCGGAGAAGTAAAGGTCGGACGAATTGACTTTGAATCTGATCTGGGTACCTATCTTAGTGAGGGAACTTTCCATGTATCATATGGCGGACAGCAGCAGATCGATCCGCTGATCTCAGCGGTAATCCTGGTAAATAAAGTAATCGGGACTCCGATTGTGGAAGACGGACCTACGATTATCGAGACTCCGTACCTGGAGCTGACAGATGCAACAGAGGCGGAACAGTTTAACGAGTATTTCCTTGGTGACGAAGCTGTTTATACGGCAGATGAAATTAAGGACACAATGATTAAATTCTATAATCCGGATATTGATATGGATTATATGAACGAGCTGATTTCCACATTCTCCATTGCGGACGTAGTATCCCGTCATGGAGGCGGAGAATCCGCGGAATAACATTCCGGCGTAATTCGTGATATTGGCAGGAGGTCGTCTGAAATGAAAAAACTAATAGTATGTACTCTGAAAACCCTGGCGCTGCCGGTAATCGTATACCTCATTTTCCTGGCCGTCATACCTGAGAGATTTGGAAACTGGAATTGTATATATACAATTTTCCTTCAGACCATAATTCCCACTATTACAGCTTATGCGGTCGCGCTTGGAAATATATGTGGGTTATTTGATTTCTCAGTAGGATCGGCTCAGATTATCAGCGGCGTCACAGGCGGCCTGATGGCGTCGCAGTTCGGCTTCGCCGGAATGATCCTGGGTGCATTGTGCAGTGCGCTTCTGGTCACTTTAATTACAGGCATACTGAATTCTGTATTGAAAATTCCTTCTCTGGTACTTACCATGGGCCTTGCCATGATTTATGAGATCATAGGTTCAAAACTGGCCGGACATTACGGATTTGTGCAGATAGATTCAAAGTATGGAATTTTCGGTTCTTCGCCGAATATCGTGATCGTATTTATCCTGATGACAGCGTTGTTTTACTTTCTTTTTAATCATACAGTTTTCGGATATAATCTCCGGGCGGTGGGAAGTAATGAAACAGTTACAAAAACATCCGGCGTTTCCGTAAATCTTGTAAAAACAAAGGCTTTCGTTTATGGAGGAATATTTATCGGAGTTTCCGCGATCCTTACACTCAGCCAGTCAGGATCTATGGGAGCACAGCAGAGCCTGGGTTCCGTCACGGTTATATTTAAGCCCCTGATCAGTGTTCTGGTGGCGCTTGTTTTACAGAAAATCTGTAACCTTACATTTGGCATATTTATTGCACAGTTTACACTGAATATTATTTTTATAGGGCTGATCGCGGCAGGTCTGCCTGATACTTTCCAGAATGTTGTCCTTGGAGTATTCCTGCTGATTGTAATGATCATTTTCCACAATACAGAGAAACTGGCGGCGATGCGGGAGAAAATGAAAAAAGAAAAAGCAGAGGTAAGTGCTGCCTGATGGACAGAGAAAGGAGAAAACCCATGAAATTTCCTATATTAACAGACGAAGAAAGAAAAAAACGTCTTGCGCCCCCGAAGGGAAGACTTCAGTGCGTAATTGATTCCGATACATATAATGAGGTTGACGATCAGTTTGCAATTTCATATGCTTTACTGTCGCTGGAAAAGCTGGATGTTCAGGCCATTTATGCAGCTCCTTTTTCTTCTGAATTCTTTGCGAAGCTTCAGAAAAAAGACAGCGTAGATATTCCGATGACGAATGATCTGGCAGAGGGTCTGGAACTGAGCTATCAGGAGATTATAAAATTAATGAGACTCCTGAAAATGGATCCGGATGGGAAAGTATTCCGCGGTTCAAAAGAATATATGCGGGAAGAAGGAATTCCGGTAGAAAGTGAAGCGGCCAGAGATCTTGTAAAGCGTACCAGTGAGGCGGAAGATGTACTTTATGTTATAGCCATCGGCGAGATCACCAATGTTGCTTCCGCAATCCTGATGGATCCGGAGATTATCCGCAAAATAGTGATTGTGTGGCTTGCCGGTCAGCCGTTATACTGGCCGCATACCATAGAATTTAACCTGGGACAGGATTTAATCGCTTCGCGTACAATTCTGGACTGTGGTGTTCCGCTGGTGGTGGTCCCCTGTATGTCGGTGGCTTCTTATCTTGCAGTGACGGGGCCGGAGCTTGAAGCGAATATTAAGGGACGGTCAGAATTGGGAACTTATCTGTCTGATACTGTGACAAGTCAGATGAGCCAGGAGATGGCACAAAACTGGCTGACACTTTTTCATCAGACATATTGTAAAGATCTGGATGATTATGGTGAAGAAGGAATGCCGTCAACGACCTCCCCACTGTCGCCTTCCAGGATTATATGGGATATCAGTACGGTGGCATATCTCCTGAATCCTACATGGTGTCCGTCTTCACTGGTTCCCACTCCATGCCTGACAGATGAGATTAAATATACATCTGAACCAGACAGATTCCCAATGCGAATTGTAAGATTTATTTATCGGGACGCTGTGTTGGGAGATATGTTTGAGAAAATCAGAAATGCTCCCAGATAGACACAAAGCTGCCGCACGGAGTTCGTTTCCGTGCGGCAGTACTTTTGGTCTTATAGAACTGTGGTTCTAAATGGATAAATCCAATTTCGTTTTGCCGACTTTTTTGCAGTACCCCACCAGTAGCTTCCAGCAGCCGCATCCTGCCAGGAAGAGTAATACGCCGACCACAAGAGTCACTGCGAATTCCACCACCGGATTTAATTCCACTATGCCTGTGAATACCCCGATATTTTCCATATACGGAAGTCCGAGATTCAGAATATAATCGATCACTTTTACTGCCATTATGATCGGGCAGGCAATACCGCAGACAATAAATACAGGGGCCATAATAACAAGACAGGGAATCACAATCATTCCGGAAAAACCGACAATGCTGTAAAATGCGCAGACGGTCAGAAATCTGTTTAAGCTAAATCCGCCTGGCTGTGAGAGCAGATCACCCAGATAGGCTTTGGCAAGGTCTTTGGGCTTTCCCAGCCTGTTCATGATCTGTTCTGTTGTGAGATTATCGCTTTCCATCTCTAAAATAGAGCCTTTTATCTCTTTTACGATATCCACTCTCTCGGAAGCCGGAAGCGGCTTTAAACATTTATCGACAGTATCCAGATATTTTTCAAGCGCGGCGTTCATAAGTTTTATTCTCCTTTCAGATCAGACATTGCATTTAATAAATTTTCCCATTCGCTGTTCATAGCTTCCAGATATGCCTTTCCTTCAGTTGTGAGCGAATAGTATTTTCGCGGCGGCAGACCTTCTGTAGAATCCTGCCAGACAGATTGCAGATAATTTTCTTTCTGTAGCCGTCTCAGTAGAGGATATACGGTGCTTTCTGTGGAAGCGATGATGGGATACCTGCTTAATTCCTGCAGAATCTCATATCCGTAATATACTTTCCTGTTCAACATGAGCAGAATGCAGTATTCCAGTGTCCCGCGTACTAGCTGGGATTTCCATTTGTCCAGGTTCATGCTGTTCACCTCAGTATTGTTTTATGAATAGATACATCGTACTACATAGTATTGTGATTGTCAATGATATATTTTGAAACATAATATAAAAAAGTAATAATTGAGAGACTGTTGTATGATAAATCAGCATATTTAAAAAGCAAATTTGGAATAGCTATTTAGAATTTTTTATGTTATTATGGACTTAAAGCATTTACATTTCTGACAGTCCATTTCTAGACGGTAAAAACCGTGTCAATATTCTGAAAAAAATAAATCTGAAGAAATCTCAATGCTTTATTCCAATTATATTTTGCAGAGAGGTTTCCATAAAAGACGGCATCCTCCTGCAGTTTTTTTAAAGGAGGTAATTTTATGGCTCAGAAAACAAACCGTCTCTACAAATCCCGTCTTTTTGTCATGATTTTTGAGGAAAAGAAAAAACTGTTGGAACTGTATAATGCAGTAAGCGGCAAACATTATGAAGATCCGGAATTACTGGAAATAAATACTCTGGATAATGCAATTTATATGTCCATGAAAAATGATATTTCATTTCTCATAGATGCGCGGCTGGCTCTTTATGAACACCAGTCTACATACAGTCCGAATCTTCCTCTGCGTTTTTTTCTGTACTTGGCAGATTTATATTCGGATATGATACGAAATGTTAATTTGTATAGCAGCAAAAAAGTTCAGCTTCCAACACCTCATTTTGTTGTTTTCTACAATGGGGAAAGGAAACAGCCAGATCGAAAAATACTGAAGTTGTCAGATCTGTATTCAGTAGTGGAGAAAGAATATAAACTGAATCTGGAAGTCTTAATGCTGAATATTAATTCCGGACACAATCCTGAATTGATGGAGTCATGCCATACATTGTGGGAGTATGCAGAATATACGAACAGAGTGCGAACATATGCAAAGGAAATGGCTGTGGACAAAGCTGTTGAGCAGGCTGTGACAGAGTGTATCCAGGAAGGGATTTTAAAAGAGTTTCTGGAAAAAAATAAAGCGGAGGCGATGAAAGTGAGCATATATGAATATGATGAAGAACGCCACATCAGGCAGGAACGTGAGGAAGCCTGGGAAGAGGGGCGGGAGGCTGTGCTTCAAAGTCTGATTCGTAAAAAGCTTGAAAAAGGAAAATCTCTGCGCGAAATTGCAGATGAACTGGAAACAGAAGAAGACGAAATCAGACGGCTGATTGAAAGTATTGAACAGGCTGAAGAAGAATGAAAACAGGAAAACAAATGAAAAAACTGGGAAGAACTTCCCTGAAAAAGAACTATGTCATATTTGTGGCGGCCTGTCTCATCGCCGCTTTTCTTGGCGCGGAATTTACCGGAACACTGAGTTTTTCCACCGCGGAGAATTACGAACAGAAAGAAAGCATTTTTAATGAGGAAAACGCTGTAAACGCGGAAAGCGATCCGGATACGGAAGCCGGATCCATGGTTAAGACGACAGTTGACAGCGTCTCCTGGGAGAATGTCCTGCGCATCATAGCCGAAAGCAATACAGAAACTGGGCGGGAGATCACCAGGAGGATTAAAGAGAATGAGATACTCGCGTCCGAGAGCGGGAATCCCATGTTCGGACGTACGAGAGGAGTCCTTTCCAATGTGGTGAACCAGATCAGTTCCGGATCGATCATTGTGACTATGGTGGCGGCTATCGCTTCCATGACCGGATCAGAGAGTATCGGCATTCTGGTCATGATCCTTCTGGGAGCTGCGGGGGCCTTTGGGATCTGGTTTCTGCTGATCAATGTATTTCCTGTTGTGATCCGCAGAGTCTTCCTGGAGGGAATGATTTACGAACAGGTCACTTCCCAGCGCTTTGTTTTTCTGCTGCGGGTAAAGAAGTGGCTGAGAGCCTCATGGATCATGTTTGTAAAATATATCTGGTATTCTCTGTGGTGCCTTACCATAGCAGGGATTGCGGTAAAGAGGTATTCCTATTATCTGGTTCCCTTTATTGTGGCGGAGAATCCGGATATGACGGCGCGGGAGGCAGTTACGCTTTCGCGTAAGATGATGGACGGACACAAATGGGAATGTTTTGTTTTTGAATTATCTTTTATCGGATGGGAGATACTGGGGATACTTACGATTGGCATTTTCAATATTTTTTATACCAATCCCTATAAAACAGCGGCCTTTACTAGATATTACGCGGAACTGAGAGCGGAGGCGTTGGAGAAGGGAATCCCCGGATCAGAACTTCTGTATGACACCTATCTTTATGAAAAAGCCGGCACATTCCTTTTGAGAGCGAAATATCCGGATGTGGCGGCATTCATGGAGAATCCGGATGACGGAGAAGAGAAACTGTCCGGCTGGCGAGGTTTCCTGGCAGATAATTTCGGAATTCTTCTCATGCGCCGCAGTCAGGAACGGACTTATGAGAAACACCAGGCAGAATATGTCCGTCTCCGCTCCATGATCGACGATGTACAGGGCCTGGCGTATCCGGTACGGCTTTATCCGATCCCGGAGGAAGAGCGCCGGAAACTGGTGCAGTCCCTGAATTATATGAGACATTACTCTGTATGGTCTCTGATGGCTGTTTTTCTCACTCTGTCAGTGTTCGGCTGGCTGTGGGAAGTGGGAATGCATCTGGTATCTTACGGAGAGTTTGTGAACAGAGGAGCTCTGCACGGCCCCTGGCTTCCCATCTACGGTACCGGAGCGGTGCTGATGCTGACATTGTTATACAGATTCCGGGGGAAACCGGTTCTGGAGTTCTGTTCCACGATCCTCTTGTGCGGCTTTCTGGAATATATGACCTCTCTGGTGATGGAGATTGCTACGGGCGGTATGAAATGGTGGGATTACAGCGGATATTTTCTCAATCTGAACGGCAGGATCTGCGCTGAAGGACTTCTGGTATTCGGAGTCGGAGGCCTGGCTATTGTCTATGTGATCGCTCCTGTGATCGACGGCCTGATCGGTGAGCTGAACGAGAAACAGATCATGGCAGTATGTTCGGCGCTGATAATTCTTTTCGCCGCAGACGCGGTATATTCTCAGTTCCAGCCCAACACGGGAAAAGGAATCACAGATATTGAGAGCGGGAAGGAGAACAAGAATGAAGTTGGCAGTAATATTTCCGGGGATAGGATATCATACAGACAAGCCGCTGCTTTATTACGGAAAGAAAGCGGCCAGGGCTCTGGGGTATGAGATTGCGGAGGCGCCCTATGGAAATTTTGAAAAAAATATCAAAGGTTCCGCCGAAAAGATGGAAAAAGCATTTTTAAGCGCCCGGAGTCAGGCGGAGACTCTTTTAAAAGCGGTGGATTTTGACAGATACGACAGGGTTGTTTTTCTCTCCAAGAGTGTGGGAACAGCCGTTGCAGCATCATACGCGCATGATCATCATATTCAGGCGGAACATGTTTATTATACGCCGGTGAAAGCATCCTTTCAGTTTATGAAGACTTTTGAAGAGCAGAAGGGAATTGTTTTCCACGGAACAAAAGATCCCTGGGTGGAGACCTCTGACGTTGTAAAAGGCTGCAGGGAGAGAAATCTGCCTCTCTATATTACCGAGGACGGAAATCATTCCCTGGAAACAGGGGATGTACTTAGGGATATCGGTAATCTGCAGGAAATTATGGAACGGACTCTGGAATTCCTCTGTGAAATATGACAGAGTCCGGAGAGAAAGTGTGACATTACAATGACAAAATTTAATCTGAAAAATAAAATCCTCATAGGAATCACCTTGTTTTCGATGTTTTTCGGAGCGGGGAATCTGATCTTTCCGCCCTTTCTGGGCGCTCAGGCAGGTACGTCGACCGTTCCGGCGTTCATCGGCTTTGCCGTGAGCGCAGTGGGTCTGCCCGTGCTGGGCGTGGTGGCGGTAACCCTTGCAGGAGGACTTGACAGGCTGGCGTCCCGGGTGCATCCCGGTTTTGCCTTTGTCTATATCCTGATCCTCTATCTGGCAATCGGTCCCTGTCTTGCCATTCCCAGGACTGCGAGCACGTCGTTTTCCATGGCGGTGATCCCGTTCTTCCCCGGCGAGAATTCCATAGCGGTCGTCCAGTTTATCTATTCTCTGGTTTTCTTTGCGGCGGCTTCCGTCATTGCAATGCATCCGGAGAAACTCACGGAATATCTGGGAAAAAGACTGACGCCCGTCCTTCTGGTTCTGATTGTTGTTCTGTTTGCGGCTGCCGCTCTGAATCCCGCGGGAGAAGCGGCGGCGCCTGTGGAGATTTACAGAAGCGGCGCGCCTGTCCAGGGATTTGTCGACGGATATCAGACAATGGATACTCTTGCAGCGCTGAATTTCGGCATGATCGTGGCAATGAACATCCGGGCCCGGGGTATCACGAAAGAAAAAGCAGTCATGCGGGAGACGATTTCTGCAGGATGGATCGCCGGCATTTTTCTTCTGGCGGTATATTCTATGCTGACATTTGTAGGCATGACGTCCAGCCAGGCGTTTCCGGACAGCGGAAACGGCACGGAAGTGCTGGTAAGCATGGCGGATTATCTGTTCGGGAAAGCCGGAACGGCGATCCTTGCAGTGATCTTTGTGATCGCCTGCTTCAATACCTGCGTGGGGCTGTTCAGCTGCTGCGGAAAGTATTTCTCGGATGTATTTCCGAAGATCAGCTACCGGAACTGGGTTTTCATTTTTGCCTTTGTCTCCATGGTGATCGCCAATGTGGGGCTGGACGCCATCCTTACATTTTCTGTTCCCGTGCTGAACGCCATCTATCCTATGGCGATTCTTCTGATCTTTTTATCCTGTACCCACCGCTGGCTGGGAAGGTTCCCCGGCGTTTACCTGTGGTCGGCAGTATTCTGCGGCGTCAGCAGCGTGCTGACAGTTCTGGATCAGAATGGATTTGTGATCCCCGGGATTACCCTGCTTCTGCAGAGAATACCGGGATATGCCGCCGGTTTCGGATGGCTTTTGCCTACGGTTGTGGGAATCCTGGTGGGGATTTTTATCGCTTGATTTTATATGTATATGTGATGTAAAATGAAAAAGATTTTTTAGAATAAAAAGGAGCGACAGCATATGCCGGTTTTTGATTTTAATAATACTCCGGAAAAGGGAAAACATCCGGAGTGTACATATACTACTTTCCATTCCGAGGAGGGAGAAGCCACTCCAGACAGACCGATCCTCTATCTGGACAACAGTAAACGCCAGTGGCAGCATCATTCCTGCGGCATCTTTACCAATCCCGTCCACCGGACTTCTTTTGGGTTCAAAGAAGAGCAGCAGGGGGAGGTCAGCGCGGACATCCTGAAGATCGACGCGCGTTTTGTCAGCCTGATCCGCTGGCTGGGCGAGAACCGTATCCGTGTACGTCTTTCCGGCGAGAACCGGGAAGAGGGATACGCAGTGTACAGGATCCGTGAGACGGCTTTCGGAGGAGGAACGAAGCTCTCCGCGGAGGACGGCTTCCTCCAGTTTATGATCGCCAGACTTCTTTCCAGTAGCGCCCCGGAAGATCTGCCGGATAGTGAGGAAGAGGAAGAATCCGGCGACGAGATGAAACTCACCAGTATCCAGAGTATTACGGATTTTATGACCTGCGCGGGAAGAACTCTTCCCGACAATATCCGTCTCTGGGCCAGAAGGAATCTGGCTGTGGCCCGTTCTCACGAAGTATCTCAGGAAGAACGCCGCCATGCGCAGCGGGCGCTCTCTATTATGATGAATATCCAGTGGAAGAGCAATTACTTTGAATCCATAGATCCTGTGGAAGCGAGAAGAATCCTGGACGAGGAACTGTACGGGATGGAGCGTGTGAAGCAGAGGATCATCGAGACGATCATCCAGATCAACCGGACTCATACGCTTCCCGCTTACGGGCTGCTTCTGGTGGGACCGGCGGGTACAGGGAAATCCCAGATCGCCTATGCGGTAGCCCGGATCCTTCGTCTGCCCTGGACCACCCTGGATATGAGCTCCATTAACGATCCGGAGCAGCTGACTGGAAGTTCCCGCGTCTACGCCAACGCAAAGCCGGGGATCATAATGGAAGCCTTCGCGGCGGCGGGAGAGTCCAATCTGGTGTTTATCATCAACGAGCTGGACAAAGCGTCCGCAGGCAAGGGCAACGGAAATCCCGCGGATGTTCTGCTGACGCTTCTGGATAATCTGGGATTCACAGACAACTATATGGAATGCATGGTGCCTACCGTGGGCGTGTATCCCATTGCAACGGCCAATGACAAGAGCCAGATCAGCGCTCCTCTGATGTCCCGTTTTGCCGTGGTGGATATCCCTGATTATACGCCGGAGGAGAAGAAGGTGATCTTTTCCAGATTCGCCCTTCCAAAAGTTCTGAAAAGAATGAGCCTGAAAGAGAGCGAATGTATCGTCAGCGACGAGGGTTTGGATGCGGTGATCCGTAAATATGCGGACACTACAGGAATCCGTGATCTTGAGCAGGCAGCGGAGCACATTGCGGCCAACGCCCTGTACAGAATCGAGGTCGATCATGTTTCCAGCGTGACCTTCGACGCGGAAATGGTACGGGAGCTTCTTGACTGACAGGAGGAACTGCCGGTTGAAGACAGCCGGAGAAATTATAAAAAATCAATTGCAGTATCAGACAAAATCTGCTATACTTGCCTCAGCGCGCCGGGAAAATCCAGGTGCGCTGAAGGCAAAAAATATTGTTTAACTGAAAACAACAGGCAGCTGTGCGGAACAGCTGCGGAACTGGTTCGAGACCCTCCCAGTATAAAAAACTAGGCAAACAGGTATCTTCTGATGAATGATGCCTTTTTCTGCGGAGGTGTTTCCGCGGAAAAGGCGGAACAGTCAGGAGGTTTTTTTATGCGTAAAATTATAATCGACTGTGATCCGGGGATCGACGATTCTCTTGCCCTGATGCTGGCTCTGTCCTCTCCTGAGCTGGATATTATGGGGATCACCACGGTTTCCGGCAACGTTCCGGCGGATATGGGGGCCCGGAACGCCCGGAAGGTATTGAAACATATGGGGCGCATGGATATCCCCGTATACATTGGCGAGCAGGTGCCGTTGAAATGTCCTTATATAGACGCTATGGACACCCATGGCCAGGATGGAATGGGAGAGAGTTTCCTTCCGGAAGTGCCGGGAGATTTTCCAAAGAAGAGCGCGGTGGAATTCCTGGAAGAGACTCTGGAAAAAGAAAAGATTTCCATCATAGCCCTGGGCCCCATGACGAATCTTGCGAAAATATTTTCCATGCGGCCAAAGCTGATTGAGCAGGTAGAGGAACTGGTCTCCATGGGCGGGAATTTCCGAAGCCATGGAAACTGTTCTCCGGTGGCGGAATATAACTACTGGTGCGACCCGGACGCCGCCGCCATCTGTTACGATCTTTTCGGAAAGGCCGGGAAAAAGATTGAAATGGTCGGGCTGGACGTGACGAGAAAGATCGTGCTGACCCCCAATATTCTGGAATACGTCTGCCGTCTTGATCCGGAGAACGGAGGATTTATCCGCAGGATCACCGGATTTTATATGGATTTTCACTGGGAATACGAAAAGATCATCGGTTGCGTGATCAATGATCCTCTTGCGGTGGCGTATTATATTGACCGCTCCCTGTGCGGCGGATTCGACAGTTATACGGCGGTTGCCACTGACGGGATCTGCAGGGGCCAGACGGTAGTGGATTCCATGGATTTCTGGAAGAAAGAGCCTAACAGCCATGTGCTGACAGAAACAGATACAGAAAGATTTATGAGGTTTTTCTTTTCCAGAGTGCTGAAAAAGAAGGACGGAAGCGAATGGGAGGCAGAAGAACTGACACTTCTGAGCTGCCTGTAGAGAAATATCTTTTATTGAAGCGGGCATATTTTAATGGAGAAATAACGATGACAAAAAGAAAGATCAATACCTGGCAGATCTGCCTTGTGGCGCTGGCGGTGGGAATCAACATCGTGGGCGGACAGGTCGCGCTTTTTCTGAAACTGCCTGTGTATCTGGACAGTATCGGCACGATCCTCACCGGGGCGCTGGCGGGCCCCTGGCTGGGGATGATTCCCAATCTTATCAGCGGTATTTTCATGGGGATGACTGTGGATATCTATTCTCTGTATTTCGCCCCGGTGGGGATGATCACCGGATTTGTCAGCGGATGGATATTTCGGAAGATGTCTGTAAAAAAGGCGTGGATCCTTCCGGCGGCTGCGGTTATCACTGTTCCGGGAACAATTGTAAGCGCACTGATCAACGCGGCGCTGTTCGGCGGAGTGACGTCTTCGGGGTCCTCCATCCTGGTCCAGCTTCTGGCCAGAACGCCGCTGGGTCTTACGGGAAGTATATTTGCAGTGCAGTTCTTTACAGATTATCTGGACAGATGTATTTCTGTTTTTCTGATAAGTATCTGCACAGTGTCGCTGGGAAGTGAAATAAGACAGAAACTGTCGGGAAGGATAGGCAGAAATGGAACGATACAGCAGGATCACAGATAAAAACAGAAGAGAGATCGTACTTCTCAGGGCGTTTCCATGCGCCTGGGGAAAATGTACATTCTGTGACTATATAGAGGATAACGGGAAAGATGAAACGGAGCTTGTCTGTCAGAACAGAGAGGTTCTGAAAGAGACCACAGGGGAGTTCGGCGTTCTGGAAGTGATCAATTCCGGAAGCTGTTTTGAGCTGCCGAAAGAAACCCTGGAAGATATCCGTAAAATTGTGGAAGAAAAGGGAATCCGGCGGCTGATCTTTGAGAGTCACTGGATCTACCGGAAACGTCTGCAGGAAATGCGGGACTTTTTTGGCATTCCGGTGACTTATAAGATCGGTATCGAGACTTTTGACCATGATTTCCGGGAAAATGTTCTGAATAAACACGCGGATTTTCAGTCGCCGGAGGAGGTGGCTGCTCTTTTTGACTCCATCTGCCTGATGGTGGGGATTCAGGGACAGACAAAAGAGATGATCCGCAACGATATCTCTGTTCTGAAAAAATATTTTAATCATGGCACAGTAAATGTATACAACAATAATTCCACTCCCGTAAAACGGGATGAAGAGCTGGTGCGCTGGTTCATGGAAGAATACCGGTGGCTCCTGGATGATCCGGACGTGGAGGTTCTCTATGAGATCACAGATTTCGGCGTGGGATGATGCGCCTGCCGGTACTGGCGGGGAGTCTGCCCGGTGAATTTGCGGAACTGGCGGATGAAATAGCTGACGTTTTCAAATCCGCAGTCCAGACTGATCTCCAGGATACTCCGGGTGGTTTCCAGAAGGGCTTCCCTGGCCCTGTCGATACGGTACCGGATGAGATACTGAACGGGAGATACCCCGGCGATCTCTCTGAAAAAATGACAGAGATACTGAGGGTTTACCTGTACCTCTGAAGCCAGATCTTCCAGAGTGATCCTGTTCATATAGTTTTTTTCAAAATAAGATACGATTTTTTTGTAACGGCTGATCCGTTCTTTGCCTGCCGCGCTGAGAAGTTCCTCTGCGGCGGGCATTTTTTTATGTATGCAAAGTTCATAAAACATTTCAAGTATAAGAAGTTTGACCCGGAAATACCATCCGTCCTTACCTGCCTCTGCCAGAGCGGCCGCCCTGTCGAAGAGCCCTGCGATCGCAGGATACAGAGGATCTTCCGGTGTGAGGAGCCGGGGGAGAGAGGAAGCGTGGGAAAGAAAGGGGGCGGCGTACTGTTCCTGGAATTCATCTGGATAAGAGAATTCCAGAATGTGAGGGTGAAAGATAACGGCGTCATGAACCGTGACGGGCTCCAGTCCTTCCAGGCGGTGCAGCTCCTCGCTGTTGATGAAGCAGATATCCCCCGCATGAAGGGTATATGTTTCCAGATTGATCTCTACTGTGAAGGTTCCCTTTGTGATCTTCAGGATTTCCACAGGATAATGCCAGTGCCGTTCCACGAAAAAATGATCGGGATAAAAGGTCCCCGCGCCTGTGGTGAAATGTATGGCCGTAACCGGCTGGCCGCTGGTGCCGTGCCGTGTGTTTTCCTTCAGGGACTGCTTTTCGTTCATAACGCACCTCCTCAATATTGTGTTATTATTTTAATGGATAATGCAAGAACAGGCAAGATAAATTTCATATAATGACAACAGAGTGTTATAAAGAATGCAGGATACGCAGAAATAATATCAAGTTTATCAGGAGGTTTTATCATGATCCGGAAATATGTATTTGGTCATCCTTTTGAGACAGAGGCTGTTGTGGAGAAAATCGCTCCGTCAGAGGGAGTTCCGGCTTACGGAGAAATCGAAACGGACGGGGAATTTGTTTTCAGTTATAAAATGGATGCGGACGATATCGTCTACGGCCTGGGAGAGTCCAACAGAGGGATCAATAAAAGAGGATATCGTTACGTCAGCAACTGCACCGACGAACCCAACCACACAGAGAGCAAATACTCCCTTTACGGGGCTCATAATTTTATCATTATCTTTGGAAAAGAGACTTTCGGCCTGTTTCTGGATTATCCGGGAACCATGGAATTTGACATCGGATATACCAGACAGGATGAACTGAAGGTTCGATGCGGGGACGCTGATCTGTATCTCTATGTGATAGACGGGGAGAGCCCTTATGATATTGTGAAGCAGTTCCGGAAGATCATCGGCGTAAGCTATATCCCGCCGAAATTCGCTTTTGGTTTCGGACAGAGCCGCTGGGGTTACAAAACTGCGGAAGATTTCCGGAATGTGGTAAAGGAATACCGGGACAATCACATTCCCATGGACATGCTCTATATGGATATCGACTATATGGACCACTATAAGGATTTTACGGTGAATGAGGAAGAATTTCCGGACTTCAAAGCCTTTGTGGATGAAATGAAAGCTCAGAAGATACACCTTGTTCCCATTATCGACGCGGGAGTGAAGATGGAAGACGGGTATGACGTTTATGAAGAGGGAAAAGAAAAGGGCTATTTCTGCAAAAGAGAAGACGGAAGCGATTTTGTCGCGGAAGTATGGCCGGGCTGGACACATTTTCCGGATATGCTGAACCCCGACGCCAGAGAATGGTTCGGCGAAAAATATAAGATACTCACGGATCAGGGGATTGACGGATTCTGGAATGATATGAATGAACCAGCCATCTTTTCCACTCCGGAAGGGGTAGCCCGCCTGAAGGAATATCTGAAGGAATTTATGGAAGAGACAGAGGAAGCGCCCGGGTTCCGGCTCGGAGATATGGTACGTTCCCTTGCCAACAGTCCAAAGGACTACAGGAACTTTTATCACAATGTGGGCGGCCGGCCGGTACGCCATGACAAAGTGCATAATCTTTATGGATTCAACATGACCAGAGCTGCAGGAGAAGCATTCCAAAAGATCGCGCCGGGTAAGAGAATCCTGATGTTTTCCCGTTCTTCTTACATCGGAATGCACCGCTACGGAGGAATCTGGATGGGAGACAATCATTCCTGGTGGTCCCACATCCTTCTGAACCTGAAGATGCTTCCCTCCCTGAATATGTGTGGTTTCCTGTATACAGGGGCGGATCTGGGAGGATTCAACGGAGATACGACCAGAGAACTTCTTCTCCGCTGGCTTGCCCTGGGAGTTTTCACACCGCTGATGAGAAATCACGCGGCTCTTGGCACGAGAGAGCAGGAGTGTTTCCGCTTTGAACATGTGGAGGATTTCCGCCATGTGATCGGCGTCCGCTACCGCCTGCTTCCCTATCTGTACAGTGAATATATGAAGGCGGCGCTTGGAAACGACATGCTCTTTAAACCTCTGGCATTTGAGTTTCCGGAGGATAAAATGGCCCTGCAGGTGGAAGACCAGCTCCTTCTCGGCAACGAGATCATGATCGCCCCTGTTTATACCCAGAATGCGAAAGGCCGCTATGTATATCTTCCCGAGGAGATGAAACTGATAAAATTCCTTCCCGATGGAAGTATTTATGAGGAGACACTGGAAAAAGGCCATCAGTATGTGGAAATCGCGCTGAATGAAGTCGCTCTGTTCATCCGCAAAGGGAAAAAGATCCCGGTTGCAGAGCCGGCTGAGTGCGTGGAGGATATCAGGACAGATACAATAGAAATGCTGGGGTATCCGGAGGGCGAGTATAAGCTCTATGACGACGACGGCGTGAGCACCGTTACAGAACCGGCAGTGAAGTTCTGAAATTAAGATATGACCACACAGACAGAAAGCTGAAAATGAAAGAATAAAAAATGAGGAAATCCTGAAAGTCATCTGTGACAACAGGGATTTCCTCCTTCTTTATATTTCAGATCTGCTGCTGGTAGGTGCTTAAAAAGTCGCCGATCTTCGTAGCGGCTTTCTCAAGGATCTCTATACGGGGCAGGTAGACAACGCGGAAGTGATCCGGCTGTTTCCAGTTAAATCCGCCGCCGTGGATGATGAGGATTTTCTTTTCTCGAAGCAGATCCAGGGCAAACTGTTCGTCATTTACGATATTGAACTTTTTCGTGTCCAGCTTGGGGAAGATATAAAAAGCCGCTTTGGGTTTTACCGCGGTAACTCCCGGAATATCTGTAAGCGCTTTGTAGATAAATTCCCTCTGTTCGTAGATTCGGCCGCCGGGAACGATATAATCTTTCACACTCTGGTGTCCGCCGAGAGCGGTCTGGACGATAGACTGGGCGGGAACATTGGAGCAGAGTCTCATGTTGGAGAGCATGTTCAGGCCTTCGATATAGTCTTTTACATGTCTCTTGTTTCCGCTGAGGATCATCCAGCCGATACGGAAACCGGCGATCATATGAGATTTGGACAGGCCGCTGAAGGTGACGCAGAAAAGATCCGGCGCCAGAGAGGCGATAGAAACATGTTCTTCCCCGTCCATGACAAGGCGGTCGTAAATTTCATCCGAGAAGATAATGAGCTGATGTTCTCTCGCAACATCCACGATTTTCTGGAGAACCTCCCTGGGATAGAGCGCTCCGGTAGGATTGTTGGGATTGATAAGGACGATCGCCTTTGTTCTGTCTGTGATCTTCTTCTTGATGTCGTCGATATCCGGATACCACTCGGACTGTTCGTCGCAGATATAGTGAACGGCAGTACCGCCTGCCAGAGTGGCGCAGGCAGTCCAAAGAGGATAATCCGGGGAGGGGATCAGGATCTCGTCTCCTGTATCCAGAAGGGCGGACATGCAGAGATTGATCAGTTCGCTGACACCGTTGCCGGTATAAATATCGTTGATTGTGACGTTGGGGATATTTTTTAGCTGGGCGTACTGCATGATTGCCTTCCTGGCGGCAAAAAGTCCCTTCGCCGCGGAATATCCCTCGCAGTCGGTAAGCTGCTGGCGCATGTCGTAGATCACTTCGTCAGGAGTGCGGAATCCGAAAGGAGCAGGATTGCCGATGTTCAGCTTCAGAACATTGGTTCCTTCTTCTTCCATTCGGTTGGCTTCCTCTACAACAGGTCCCCTTACATCATATAAAACATTGTCAAGCTTTGATGATTTCTTAAATGTACGCATGGTTTTTCCTCCCGGATTACTGTTCTTCTGAATATCTGCCGGTTTATCCGGCGTCGGCGCCTGGCCGTTTTGTGCCTTCGGCTCAATCTGTGACTCCGTGGCTGCCTCCGGCCCGTTCATGCCGGAAAGCCAGTCGGGATCCGTATGCAGGGCGTCTGCAAGAAAGTGAAGCACGTCAGTACGCGGCAGAGTTTTTCCGCTTACATACTGGCTTACATGGCTCTTGCCCAACTTGATGCCGCGGGTCTCAGCCGCCCGGACAAGATCGATCTGTTTCATGTGCTGTTTTTCCATGGAAGCTTTCAGCCTTTGGGCAAACAGTTCTTTTGACATTACGTTACCTCCAAAATCCATATGATTCCAGCAAGTTTTGAACAAAAAGAATGCATTCTGCAGTCTGATCTGAATCTTTGAATTGAACTTCTGATAAGCTACAGGCACGAAGTTCAATCCCTGTATTTGAGAGTATATCATATAAAGTTCAAAAGTTCAACAATAAAAAAGAAAAACAGTCAAAACTATCAAGGAGAGTATTCTGAGCGAAGAAAGTAAATTTATCCTTATTCTTCCGCATATCCTTCCAATGCAGCGGTCAATATTTCACCCGTTTCCAGATCTACATAAAAGGTTAATTCAATATCTCTGTCTTCACATCTGTAGGTCAGTCCGCAATCGGTATAATCGTTAAATGCGGGATCCTTAATAGAATAGGGATTGCCTAAAGCGGCGATGATTTCATTCACTGTGGAAGATTCACGGATCCCTGCAACCTCAAATTCTGAGGCTTCGTCTTCTATAAGGGATACATGGATACTGTATAAGGCTCCTGCGGATACAGTTTGACCTTCTTCGCCGATAAAGCCAAGATTTACCAGATCATTATCGTCGTTTGTAAAATCGCAGGTATAGGCAAGCGCCCCTGTTTCTTCGTCTGCAAATTCCGGATCGGTGGGCTCGTAGCCTGCGGACAGTATATCTTCCCATTTCATGCCGATTTTAAATTCCTGTCCATTCACAGTCATTGTTTCAACTACATCAGACAACTGATTGTCTTTGACCAGGCCGTTGTTTTCTTCATATGGCGCCAGGTCCAGATGTTCTTCTAACAGCTCCAGTACCCGTTCTTCTTCAGCGCCTGTCTCCTCCGCCTGTACTGTTTCTCCTGATACAGGAGAGCCGCCGATCATATAAAACGCTGCAAACAAAGATAAGGCTCCGTAAATAATTCCCTTTTTCATTTTCGATATCCTCCTTTATAAGTAAGTTAAGTTCAATTATACATATGTCAGGATGATTGTGCAATAGGTCTGCCTATGAAAAAATCAGCGAAAAAAATACCCCGGCGGAAAGTCCGTCGGGGTATTTGGATAGAAATCTGAATTGCAAAACGGAAGATTATAACTGCGGACCGGCTGCAACAAGCGCCTTGCCTGCTTCGTTACCTTCGTATTTAGCAAAGTTTTTAACGAATCTCTGCGCAAGATCTTTTGCCTTTGCGTCCCATTCGGAAGCGTCAGCGTAGGTGTTGCGGGGATCCAGAATGTTGGTGTCAACGCCTGCAAGCTCTGTGGGAACTTCAAAGTTGAAGTACGGGATCTTCTTGGTAGGAGCGTTGAGGATATCTCCGTTGAGGATAGCGTCGATGATACCGCGGGTATCCTTGATGGAGATACGTTTGCCTGTTCCGTTCCATCCGGTATTTACCAGATAAGCTTTCGCGCCGTTTGCTTCCATTCTCTTAACAAGCTCTTCCGCGTATTTTGTCGGATGCAGTTCCAGGAAAGCCTGTCCGAAGCATGCGGAGAAAGTAGGTGTGGGCTCGGTGATACCGCGCTCTGTACCTGCAAGTTTAGCTGTGAATCCGGACAGGAAGTAGTACTGTGTCTGCTCCGGAGTCAGGATGGATACCGGCGGAAGTACGCCGAATGCGTCTGCGGAAAGGAAGATAACTTCTTTTGCGGCAGGAGCGGCGGAAACCGGACGCACGATCTTCTCGATGTGGTCGATCGGATAGGAAACACGGGTGTTCTCGGTAACGCTCTTATCGTCGAAATCGATCTTGCCGTCAGCGTCTACAGTAACGTTCTCAAGGAGAGCGTTGCGTTTGATGGCATTGTAGATATCCGGCTCGGATTCTTTGTCAAGGTTGATAACCTTTGCATAGCATCCGCCTTCGAAGTTGAAGATACCGTTGTCGTCCCAGCCATGCTCGTCGTCGCCGATCAGGAGACGCTTGGGATCTGTGGACAGAGTAGTCTTACCGGTTCCGGAAAGACCGAAGAAGATAGCGGTGTTCTCGCCGTTCATATCTGTGTTTGCGGAGCAGTGCATGGAAGCGATGCCCTTCAGCGGCAGATAGTAGTTCATCATGGAGAACATACCTTTCTTCATTTCTCCGCCGTACCATGTGTTCAGGATAACCTGCTCGCGGCTTGTGATGTTGAATACAACGGCTGTCTCGGAGTTCAGTCCCAGCTCTTTGTAGTTCTCAACTTTTGCCTTGGATGCGTTGTATACAACGAAATCCGGCTCGAAGTTTTTCAGTTCTTCCTCTGTGGGGATGATGAACATGTTTTTAACGAAATGAGCCTGCCATGCTACTTCCATGATGAAACGGATCGCCATGCGGGTGTCGGCGTTGGCGCCGCAGAATGCGTCTACTACGAAAAGTCTCTTGTTGGAGAGCTCTTTCAGAGCGATATCCTTAACAGCGTTCCATGTCTCAACGGAAGCCGGATGGTTGTCGTTCTTGTATTCGTCGGATGTCCACCATACAGTGTCCTTGGAATTCTCATCCATAACGATGAACTTGTCTTTCGGTGAACGGCCTGTATAGATGCCGGTCATAACATTGACTGCACCGAGTTCTGTTTCCTGGCCTTTCTCAAAGCCTTCCAGACCGGGTTTGGTCTCTTCTTCAAACAGCATTTCGTAAGAAGGATTGTATACGATTTCTGTAGTTCCGGTAATGCCATACTTACTTAAATTGAGTTCTGCCATTTTACATCTACCTCTTTTCTTTAATAGTAATAGATTGTCTCTATAATATTATACATAACTGAACTATAAAATCAACCGGAAAATGTCTTAAATTAACAAAAATTTAACAATCTGGAAGAGAAAGAAAAGCCGGGAATTGTCATATCCTGCCGTCATAATTTGGTGAACGAATTTCGTTGACTTTTCTTTTTGCAAAGCGTAAGATGAAAGCATCTTAAGAAGCAGGATCATCCGCCTGCACCACCTTCTTCAGAAGGCGATCGGGGAATTTCCATATCAGAAAATTGAACTTAATTTTATCTTGAGATGCCTGTGCGGAATAATGCGCAGACAGATATTAATATTGTGAAGATTAAGGAGTCGGCTCCTTGATCTTATATAAAAGGATACGCCGCTTTTTCCTGCTTTACGTCGGGATTCTGTTGAGTACATATACTCGTCTTCTTTTCATGTGGTGGCATTCAGCAATTCTAATTTTACCCTATCAAATCATCTTTTCAGTCCTGAATAAAGGCAGGAGAAAGTGGGCGTGGTCTATGAAAAAATATCTGCGGGGCAGATCCCCGCCGGAAAATAAAGAAAAGAAAGAGTGAGGAAATATGAAAATGGCAGAACGGGCAGGAAGGCTTCTATGTACTGCGGCGGCTGTGATAGGCGGCGTCTTTCTTCTGCTCCCAATATGGGGGATCAGGGCGGATGCAGTCCTCTCAGGATCTATGGAACCGGCTCTGAAGACGGGAAGTATCGTCTTCACAGACACGGAAAAGACTGATCCGGAGGTCGGAGATATTATTACATACCGTCTTGGCAGTTCCTATGTTACGCACAGAGTCGTGGAAAAAGAAGGAAGCCGTTTTGTCACCAGGGGGGATTCCAATAATGGAAGAGACGCCGCTTTGGTAGACAGATCGCAGATTGTAGGCACCGCGGTATTTTCTGTGCCGATTCTGGGTTACGCTGCGGTATTTTTACAGAAAAAGACAGTATTCTGCCTGCTTTTGCTGATGATCGTCCAGGAACTGGTTTTTCTGGTTGTTTCAAAGAAAGGAGAGCGCGGAAAAAAAAGCGCGGGAAAAATACATGAGTAGAAATATGAAAAAGGCGGCCCTGCTGCTGGGAGTTTTATGTCTGGCGTCTATAGGCGGAGTTTCTGCATATCTGACAGATTACGATAAGGCCGATAATCAGTTTACTGTCGGAAAAGTGGAAATTGAACTTCAGGAACCGGAATGGGATCCGGAGGAACATACTAAAATTGAACCGGGGAAAGAAATTCCCAAGGATCCGCAGATTATAAATACAGGAGTAAATGATGCTTTTGTCTATCTGGAGGTTTCTGTTCCCATGGCTGACGTTATAGCCGCAGATCAGGATGGGAACCGCCTGGAAAGAAAAATGCAGGAGCTATTCTCATATCAGGCAGGGGCAAGCTGGACAAAACTTAAGTCAGAGCCTGTAGAGGAAAATATGGTATATGTTTATGCGTATAATGAAATTCTGGAGCCAGAGGAAACTACGGATCCTCTTTTTGAAACCATGAATTTTTTAAACATCATTGAAGGACAGCTCGATATGCAGAAATTGTCGGTACCTGTCCGGGCATATGCGATCCAGGCAGCCTATGCGGGCGGCAGCGGAGAAACGGTGGCGGAACAGGCAAGGGCGGCCTATGAGAAATATGTAAATCAGAACCGTGAGCAGGAAGGGCAGGCAACGGCGTGATTATGCTCTGAGAAAGGAGACAGTCGTACATCATGACAGAAAATAAGAAGAAAAGAAAGACAGCGCCTGTACTGTGCGCGGGATGTATGTTCTGCCTGCTGGGGATCGGGGCGACAGCCGCATATCTGACGTCCTGGGACGAAGCGGAAAATCTGGTTGCCGTAGGGCAGAATACTACTGAAATAGTAGAAGAATTTCCAGATCCGACGCCGGTTCCGGTGGAGGAGAATCCAGAATATCCCAAAAAAGTTTCTGTCAGAAACAGCGCGGAAGGAAAAAACGGCTCTCAGGTGGACTGCTATGTGCGGATGTCTGTAGGGTATTCTCACAGTGAGATAGCGCAGGGGATCGTATGGAAAGAGCTGGATACGGAAAACTGGATCCATGGAAAGGACGGATATTATTATTTTAAAAAACCTCTTAAAGAGGGCGAATCTACCACACCGCTTTTTACCGGCTTTATGATCGATTCCTCAAAAGTGGATACAGCCTATCTGGAACTGATCCCGGAATTTGAAATCCAGATTTATGAGGAATCTGTACAGGCAGACGGATTTTCAGATTACGAACAGGCATGGGCAGATTTCCATGCTTCTGTCTGAAGGCAGGTGAGAATATGGGCAGAAGGATAAAAATAATGGCCGCTGTTCTTGCGGCGGCACTGCTGGGATTAACCGGAACATACGGATTTTTTTCAGACACACTTAAAGTAACCAATCATATCGCGCTGGGAGATGTGAATATCGGTCTGCGGGAATTTGAAAAGAAAGGCGGGACGGAGGTGGCGTATCAGGGCCCTGAGACGATACTCCCGGGAGCGGTTCTTTCTAAGATCCCCCGTATAACAAATTATGCTATGCCCTGCTGGGTCAGAGCCAGGATTATTTTTGAAAATCAGAGCTCCGGGATGGAAGGCCTGGATGATTCCATGCTATCAGGCTTTACGAAGAACTGGGTCAGACGGGGAGAGTACTATTACTATACTGAAATCCTGAAAAAGAAAGAATCGGTAGATCTTTTTCAGTCGGTTACAATTCCCGCATCCTGGACAGAAGAGCATGAAAATCAGAAGCTTGGGATCACAGTACAGGCAGAAGCGATCCAGGCGGCGAATTTTCAGCCGGATTTTTCCGCGATGTCGCCCTGGGGAAACCAGACCATCCAGAAATGTGTGCATGAACAGGATGGAACGGCCGTCTGCTCGCAGGAAAAAACAAAACTTTCCGTAGAGTTCAACGGCGAAGCGCACAGACTGATGGCGGCGCCGGGAGACTTCTTTTCCAATATGGGAACCGCCATGCCGGGAGATGTGTTTGAAGATTCTATTGCAGTGTCCAATACGACGGAAAACGAGGCGGAAATCTTTTTCCGGACGTCCGTGGAAGGGCAGGACAGCAGGCAGAAGGAGCTGTTAAAGGGAATCCGGCTTAAGGTGTATCTGAATGAAAAACAGGTATACAGCGGAACTTTGGATTCACCGGGACTGGAAAAGGATCATTCGCTTGGAGTTTATCAGCCGCAGCAGAAGGGCAGTTTGAAATTTGCCCTGGAAATTCCCGAAAAATGGGACAACGCCTATGCGCTGCGGGAAGCCGCCGTACACTGGATCTTTACAGTGAATGAAAAGGATGGGGAGGGAGCCTCTGAAAAAGACGTGGATACAGACAGCTCTTTTTCGGATGCTTCAGTAAAAGACCCGGGAGGTAAGGCAGTACAGAATGTAAAGACGGGGGATATATCCGCTATTGAGAGAGCGATTTTCATTTTTCTTGTGTCAGGAGCGATGGTTCCGGCAGTATTGATATACAGAAAAAGGAGGCGGAAACCATGAAAAAAAGAATCATTCCGGCTGTTCTTGCGGCTGTCGTCGCTTTATCGGCAGCAGCGCCGTCCCCGGTATATTCCGGGGGAACAGAATCTATGGAATTCCAGACGGAAGATTCCGGCAAAGATATGGAGAAACAGGAAACAGCGCAGCCGGATTTACAGTCTCCTGATGAAAAAGGCGGGGATACGGTTCCGGATGAAAGCGGTCAATCCGGAACAGATACGGAACCCTCTGTACCTGAAGAAGTGACGGATCAGCCGGAGGATGAAAGAACAGATGCTGATGAAGTTCCGGAAAATACGGATGAGCAGGGCGAAATTGAACCAGAGGAAGAGAAAACCCAGGAGTCAGACGGAACTGAGCCAGAGGAAGAGAATCCGGGTATACCGGATACGGCGACAGAACCGGCAGAAAGCGGCCTGCCTGATATGGAGATATTATTTTCCGGAGAATCACCTGCAGACACACAGACAGACAAATCAGAAGAGCAGCCGCCGGAGACAGAGATACCGGATCCGGACAACGGCCCGGCAGACGTACAGAGCGGCGATTTTTTCAGAATCCTTGTGCAGAATGACGAGACGGATCATGTGTCGGTAATTTTTCTGTCAGATCTGGAGAAACTGAAAAATGGAACGTTAGAAATGGAGGATCCTCTGGAAACTCCGGAGGATGCGGCTAAAGACAGCGGCGTGTATGTGACAAAAGTCTGCACGCCGGAAATGTACGGCCTGGATTCCGGGACAGAAACAGGATATATGGAAGCGGGAACAGAATTTTCCGGGCGAAGTATAGAAATGTGGACAGACCAGGAAGCGGGCCTGATCACAGACGACTTTACAGATTATGAGGAGGAAGCTGCGGAAGAAAAACCGGAGACAGATATAGAAATTGCAAAAGAAATTCTTCCGGCAGACGTCTCAGAATTATTAACAGAAGAAACATGGGAAATGCTGAAAGGCCAGGTCCATGAATTACGAGAAGGAGATACGGCAAAGTTTTATGTGATCCCGTCCCCGGGATATACAGTGGAAGAAGTAAACGCTCAGGGGGAAAACGGGAGAATGGATATCGCAGAGACGGCTCCCGGTATCTATGAATTTTCTATGCCAAAATCCGATGTAGTAATGGAAATCCATGCGGAGAAATCCGAAGAGGAGAAAACGGAAGAGAATACAGAAATCCAGCCGGCGCTCCCTCTTATGGCGGCGGCGCAGAGAAGCGGGATCAAAGTTCAGAAAGTAAACGCAGATACCAAAATGAAGCAGGATTATGCCTTTACATATGCGTTTCGTGAAGGCGTAACGACTCTGAAATCCATCAGCCGGTATAACGGGACTTTAAATGAAAAACTTCATGGATGGTTTGGAGATGAAAATGGTTTTACTTCTTCTTACTGCAATACCTTTTACGGAGCGCTGATCAATGATTCGACATATTCCTCACCGATTTCTGTTTTATACAGCAATGTGGGAGAATATCAGGGTCAGATCGTGGATTTGAAGGTGACGGCGGTGTCGTGGGGAACAGTAAATAATAATCATGTTGGCCTTGACGGAAACAGGATTTATCCCTGCATTCTGTTTTATAAAGACCGTATTGCGTTTAATACCATATCTGTGGGAACAGTACGTTTTCAATTTGAATTCTATAAGCATAACACACAGGAAAAGATCAGTCCGAAAGGCCATGTGACAATGGCTGATCTGGACGGAGGCCAGGGATTCCGGATTTATGACAACTGGGGAGTGGACGGACTGTATATACGAAACGGATACGACCATTTAAAAGCATCGGCGGGAACATCCTCCGGCGGAAGTTCTTATCTGGAGCTTAGAGGAGAAGAAGGCGTTGCAACGACAAATTCCGATCCGAAAGGATGGTGCCAAGTGGATTTTAATGGAACTTTTACGGTGAACTGGATGGCGCAGAAATCCTGGAGTACCGGAAAAGGACCCATGAACGCCTTTTTTATTTCCACCTCCCGGTCAGTGGGAACATATGAACCGAATCCCGGACCGACGAAAAAGGTGGGAGACACGGGAGCTTCTTTTGATAAAATGCAGGAATGCGGATCGGAAAATAATGCCTTTGAAATAACGCCAGGGAAAACCTTCGACTATGTGATTTCTCAGAGACTTCTGCCGGGAGACTACAGCAAATTTGAGGTTACGGATACTCTGGACAGTTGTCTGACATATAGATCCGCGAAGGTGCAGACGTCCGGCGGACAGGATGTGACAAAGTATTTTACGGTTTCATATTCCGGCAATACCGTAAAATTTTCCGCCCAGCCTGCTTTTCTTAAGACAGACGAGGCTATGAATGACGTTACCTATTATTTCAGGATCCAGGTAACGGCCAGGGACGCCGGAACAATTGCGGCCCATAATCATTATAAAGAGTCAGTTTTTTATATAGGAAACAGTGCAAAGAGACAGATCGTTTCCAGTATGCTAAACGATACACAGTCAACAAACGTTACTTATGTAAAAGGAAAAATCACAGGAAGCTGCTTTGTCAGAAAGGTGGACGGAGAGGACGCTTCTCAGAACCTTACAGGTGCGGAATTTGATCTCTATCAGTGGAGTAAAGAAAAAAATCAGTATGTATTTGCGAAAAAAATGGCATATGATGCAGGGAAAAAGCAGTATGGATCCGGTATTATGACGTATACGTCAGATAACCTTGGGAAATTCCGGATAGTAGAATCAAAAGCGCCTCAGGGGTACGACGGCGGATGGCAGAGGGATATAGATCTTGCCTCCTTAAAGGAAAATACGGTATATGAAGCGCCCAATACAAAAATCAAAATCATCTACGGAAGAATCTTTATCACGAAAAAGGACAGTCTGACCGGAAAGGAAATCGAAGAAAAAGACGGAGCGTTTAAAGTGCTTCAATGGAACGCGGCTACAGAAACCTACGAGGATACACTGGAAACGCCTGACATTACATATCATACAGAAGAAGGCGCTTATCTGTCGGAGAGGCTTCCTGTTACTGAAGAAAATGAAGGAAAATTCCGGATCGTTGAAGTGAAAAATCCTTCCGGATACGAAGGGACATTTGAAAAAGAAATCTCTTTTGCCTCAGCCGGAGAACAGGAACAGAAGATAGAGATTGAAGCGGCTAATACTCCTGTCCTCCCGCCCATGGGAAAGGTCACTGTTGTAAAACAGATCAAAGAGGATGAGATTACCTGGGCCCATGGAAATCCTGTATTCCGTTTTAAGGTGTCAGGAACAGATGTAAAAGGTAAAACGCATACTTATGAAGATTATGTTGAATTCCGGGAGGGCGAATATACAACGGAAAACGGCTATGGGATCATGAAATGCGTATTTGAAATTCCTTTGGGAAGATATACCGTCAGCGAACTGGAAACCCTCCGATATGAACTGGAAGGCGTGTACGCCGATACAGAAAACGTATCTGTTTCCGGAAATTCCGGTATTGCCGCTATTGATACGGAGCGGCCGGAAGCGGAGCTTACTTTCCGCAACAGAAAAACAATTTATGACAGATACAGCCATACAGACGTTATTAGAAACAAAATCCCTATTATTCCATAAGCACACAGCAGAAGGGAACGGGATCCGGGAAGTTTCCGGATTCTGCGCCCCTTCTGTTTCAGGAATCTTCTCTGGGAGGATGTCCGGTGTGACGTTTATATAAGCGGTAAAAATTAGAAATATTATTAAAACCACATTCCATTGCGATATCAGTAACACTCCGGTCTGTCTTTTTTAACAGCTCCCGGGCATGGGAAATCCTGAGACGTGTAACATATTCGCTGAAACTGATATTCGTAACCTTGCGAAAATAGGTGGAAAAATAACTGGGGCTCATAAAAGCGGCTCCGGCCGCTTCTTCCAGGGTGATTTTTTCACAAAAATGGCCGTTGATGTACTGAAAAGCCTGTTCCAGCCGTTTCATGGAATTTTTCTTTTCCTTCAGCATTTCGTCCGATTTGCTCTCATCCTGATAAGCGCGGATCAGCATAGTGAGGATTCTGAGAATGTTGGCTTTGATCATCAGATGATAGCCGTCTTTTTTTTCTTCCCATTCCCGGTAGATTTCCCGGATACCTTTTCGTATTTCGTGGCTTACAGGTTCTTCACACCCGATACGGTTTTTGAAATTGCTGCCTCTTTCCACAAAGGGCTTCAGATAACCGGAATCAAAAAAACTCAGTTTTTCCGCTACAAACTCCGGAGAGAAGATCATAACGAGCAGCTCCATATCTTCGTCCAGAAGTTTCCAGCCATGGGGTTCTACATTGTTAAATATGATAATATCGCCTTTACCCATGGTATATTCCTGACCGTTGACAAAGTAATTCCCCCTTCCCCGCTGTACGCAGGTGATCTCAAAATAACTGTGCCAGTGCCAGGTATCCGGATGACTGTTCTGTGAGTTGAGGATTACCCGGGAGATCTGAAAAGGGAAATCTTTGTTAAGAGGAATATTGTCGCGTTCCAGTTTCATGAAAATGTCCGCCTTTCCTGATGTCTTTGAAAAAGGATATATAACTAGGAAATTATATCATATTTTTTGCAAAATAGTATATAAACTGCCGGGACAAAATCGAAAAATAGTATATAACCTGCAAAAAATAGTAGACGCACATACAAAAGGAATCCGTTAAAATCAAAATATCTAATAAATGCGGAGGAAACAAAAAGATGATTATTATCGGAGAGAAACTGAACGGTTCCATTCCTTCAGTAGCAAAGGCGATCGCGGAAAGAGATGCGGATCTTATCCGTGAAAGAGCTAAAATGCAGGCGGACGCAGGTGCGGATTTTCTGGACGTATGCGCTTCTGTAGAAGAGGAAGTGGAAGTAGAGACACTGAAATGGATGATAGATCTTGTACAGGAGGTAACAGATACGCGGATCTGTGTGGACAGCCCAAGTCCGAGAGTCTGTGTGGAAGGAATTAAATTATGCAAAAGACCGGGACTTATAAATTCTGTTTCTTTAGAGGGAGACAAAATTGATACGGTCTTTCCGGTGATCGCAGATACAGAATGGGAGTGCGTCGCTCTTCTGTGCGACAACGACGGTATTCCGGATTCTGTGGAAAAACGTATGAAAGTATTCCATGGGATCATGGAAAAAGCGAAAGAGTATAATATTGCGCCCAGCCGTCTTCACATAGACCCTCTGGTAGTTACTCTTTCTACTGACCAGACAGCCCTGACCGTATTCGCGGACTGCTGCCGCCAGATCAAGGCCGAGTATCCGGATATCCATATTACAAGCGGGCTTTCCAATATCTCCTACGGGCTGCCTGTAAGAAAGAATATCAATCAGGCATTTATGGTGCTCGCCATGAACGCGGGAATGGACAGCGCGATTGTGGATCCTACCAATAAAAACATGATCGGAATGATTTATGCCACAAACGCCCTTCTGGAGAAGGATGATTACTGCCTGAACTATATCGCGAAATTCAACAGCCGTACCGAAGAAGCTCCGGCAGAGGAGAAACCGCAGAACGCTATGGATGAAAAAATGCTGGCGGTATTTAAAGCCACTGAGAACGGTAAAAATAAAGAAATCGGACAGTGTGTGCAGGAAGCGCTGGACGCAGGCTGCGATCCCACGGCAATTCTTAACGACGGTATGATCGGAGCTATGGCCGTTGTGGGAGAGAACTTCAAAAAAGAAATCATTTTCGTTCCTCAGATGCTTGCGGCGGCCCGCGCTATGAAAGCCGGAGTGGAAGTACTGAAACCATATCTGGCAACAGGAGAGGCAGGAAGCGCAGGAAAGATCATCCTGGGAACTGTTGCAGGGGATCTTCATGATATCGGAAAAAATCTGGTGGGAATGATGTTTGAGAGCGCCGGGTTTGAAGTGATCGACCTTGGCGTAGACGTACCGATCCAAACCTTCATTGATACAGTAAACGAGAATAAAGACGCTACGATCGTGGCTCTTTCCGCTCTTCTTACAACGACAATGCCTTCCCTCAGGGATACGGTAGCGGCCCTTCTGGAACAGCCTTTCCGTCCCCGTATTAAGATCATGGTAGGCGGCGCCCCGATCTCCCAGGCGTTTGCAGATGAGATCGGCGCGGACGCGTATACAGAGGACGCTGCTTCCGCGGCGGAAAAAGCGAAAGAGTATTCCGATTCCGGATTCTGCGCAAGAGCGGCGGCAGGAGAGTTTGATCTTTCACCGGAAGAGATCGCGGCTATGGAAGCAAAAAAGGCTGAAAAAGCAGCGGGAGCTGAAAAAGCCGAAAAGAAACAGGAAGCGCCGAAGGCAGAGAACAAAGTAAACGTCCATTTTGACAAAAACGCCGTAGACATCAGCTCTGTACGTCTGCCGGGACCGGGAGAAGGATACAAACTGGACTGGGATAAGACGAAAGAAAAGTTCAGAAATTACTGGAACCATAAAAACACAGGAAGACCGCTGATGTGCGTGATTGCCAGAAGACCGGAGGTAGAGCAGTATTCCGACGGAACTCCTGTAGAGGGCGGTTATCTTGATCAGATCTGCCAGGGCAAATACTACAACATGCCGGAAGAACTGAAATGGAAAGATATGGAGGATAAATACCAGAACGCCCAGAGAATTGTGGATCGTTACCGCTATTTCTGTGAAACCCACGCTTTCCTGGGAGAAAGCTTCCCGAACCTGAATATCGATTTCGGACCAGGCTCCCTTGCCGCATACCTTGGCTCCGATATCGGATTTAAAGAGGATACCGTATGGTTTAAAAAATGCCTGGACAGTTGGGACGGCGTTCCGAAACTGCAGTTTGATCCTGACAATAAATGGTTCAAAAAACACCTTCAGCTTGCAAAAGACTGCCGTGAGCTGGCCGGAAATGATTTCTATGTAGATATGCCCGACCTTATGGAAAATATTGATGTTCTTGCATCTCTTCGCGGAGCTCAGGATATACTGATGGATCTTCTTGACGAACCGGAAAAAGTCGGAGAGAGAATCCAGGAAGTAACAGATTGCTATTACGATTATTATAACCGTTTTTATGATGTGATCAAGGATGAAGAAGGCGGCAACGCCTACACCGTATTCCAGATCTGGGGACCTGGAAAGACTGTAAAACTGCAGTGCGATTTCTCCGCTATGATGGCTCCGGATGATTTCCGTACTTATATCCAGCCGTCTCTGAAAGCCCAGTCTGAAAAAGCGGATCATGTGCTGTATCATCTGGACGGTCCGGCGGCGATCAAGCATATGGACGCGCTGATGGAGATCGACGGGATCGACGCTCTTCAGTGGACCAGCGGAGACGCAGGTCCTGACGGAACCCTTCCGGACTGGGATGTGATTTATGATAAGGCTATTGCAGCAGGAAAATCCATCTGGGTTAAGGTATATTCCGGAGAATTTGAAGACTGGATCAGAAATGTAGACCGTATTGTGAAAAAATATGGTTCTCACAGTCTCTTCCTTCTCTTCCCGGAAATGTCCATGGAGCAGGCGGTATACCTTCTGGACTATGCAGAAAAGAACTGGAGTGATGTAAAGGGGACGTTCTGCGAGTCACTTGGAAGATAACCATATATAAAAAGATAAAAAAGATGTGCGTGCTGAATCCCCACGCACGTCTTTTTTATTTCAGAGGAAGTTAAAAATTGACAAAAACTGCTGTGCTATTTCCATGTTATATTGTTAAATGTGTTGATAAGATAGACATATCAAAAAAACAGGAGGGTTTTTTAATATGAAAAAAAGAGTAGTGGCTGCACTGTTGTGCGGAGTAATGGTAGCAGGCTCCCTGTCAGTTTCAGCTCAGTCCGCGCTGGCTGACGAAGGCACCACCATCACAGTTATGGCAAGCCAGGACTGGGTGTACGATGCGGAAATGGAACTTGGCAAGCAGTTTGAAGAAGAAACCGGTATTAAAGTAGACTATCAGATTGTTCCGGCAGATCAGTATTACAATATGCTGATGACAAAGCTGAACAGCGGCGAGGGTCCGGATATTTTCGGCGGACAGTCCGGAAGCTTCGATATTGTATCCCAGTACAATGTTGAGAAAAATGCGGTAGATCTTTCCGACCAGGCGTGGGTGGAAACCTATGATGAATTTGCAAAAGAACAGACTTCCGTAGACGGTAAAGTTTATGGAATGACCTACTATGATGTTTCTACAGACTACTATGTTGTTTACAACAAAAAGATTTTTGAGGAAAACGGTCTTGAAGTTCCCACTACATATGCGGAATTTGAAGAGATCTGCCAGACACTTCTCGATAACGATATCATCCCGATCTATGAGCCCTGCGCAGACGGCTGGCATCAGACCATGTGGTTCACTGAGATCGGAGGAAAATATGAGGAGCTTGTACCGGGCATTGTAGACGATCTGAACAACAATAAGATCAAATTTGCAGATGTTCCGGAACTGAAGGAAGCCCTTGATCAGTTAAACGATATGGCTCAGAAAGGATACTTCGGAGACAATTATCTGTCCGACGAGTATACAGACCTTCTGATGAACCTGGGAAGCGGCGAATACGCAATGGCTCTTGAAAAACCGGGTCAGATCGCGGCTATCGCGGAGGCTTCTGACGGACAGTATACAGAAGACGACTTCGGAATGTTTGTAATTCCGTTACTGGACAATGATGTATATCCTCAGCATCCCTGCGGACCGTCCAGATTTGTATATTCCGGCTCCGAGCATCAGGAAGAAGCAAAACAGTATCTTGAATATATCGCGTCAGCCGACAGCGTACAGTACATGATCGACAACTGCGACAAGATCGAGAACCTTCCTTTCGACGTAGGACAGACGCCGAGCTACAGCGAAGCAACCCAGACTTTCCTTGACGCTGCTGAAAAAGAAGGAACAGTATTCCAGGACAGCATTAAATATCTGAATCCTCAGTGGACAGAGCTGACTCAGGATATCGTATCCATGTTCATTGGCGACATGACTTCTGAAGACGTTCTCAACGCTATCGACGAAAGAAGAGCAACTCAGGCAGAGGCAGTAGGAGACGAAAACTGGCAGTAAGCTTCCATGAAACAAAAGAATCCATAATAAATTCCTGCAATAACAGATAAAATATCCCCGGCAGAAAGAGCATAACTGGTTGACGGCCAGAAAGCCCTGTCTGCCGGGGATGTTTTTGTATTCTGCCTATTTTTTCAGGGGGGGGGTACTTCTCCCTTTTCAGTCTGGGGATTCTGACGGTAGGCGGTAGGGTTTACTCCTGTCAGCTTGCGGAAGGTTTTGCTGAAGTGAAACTGATCCGGATATCCGACCTTTTCTCCTACTTCCCGGATGGGAAGGGCAGTGTTCAAAAGAAGGTGCTTTGCTTCATGTATGCGGATGTCCGTCAGATATTTCAAGGGAGTAGATCCTACATACTTGTTAAAAAGCTTTGTCAGATAAGCGGAGCTGAAGCCAAGACGGGAGGAAAGCTCGGAAAAATCTACCTCGTCCATGTAGTGATTGCGAAGGTAAAGCAGTACGTGATCTACAATTTCCCTGGAATCCCTGCCTGCAAGAGAAGTATCTTCCTCAAGCTGAAAATGCTTTTCCAGAGCAAGACTGGCTTTCCCCAGGGCGCTTTCCAGATCTTCTCTGGAAACAGGCTTCAGAAGGTAGTCGAATACGCCCTGGCGTAGAGCCTCCTGGGCGTACTCAAAATCCGCATAGCCGGAAAGAACAATGGTAAGGATATGGGGGTACCGGTCGTGGACTTTTTTGGCGAGAGCCAGCCCGTCCATAACCGGCATACGGATATCCGTAATGATCAGATGGATGTCTGAGGACGCCAGAGCGTCCAGGGCCGTTTGTCCGTCCGGCGCCTGACAGACTACCTTATAGCCCATCTCCAGGGCGTCAATGTGGCGGGCAAGAGACTGCCGGAGCAGTATCTCGTCTTCCACCAGCATGATGTTATAATGTTTGATCTTCTTCATGAAAACGTCCTCCTACGATAACAAATGAACCTCTTTCCGGCAGGTTTCCAAACTGGAACAGAAACGCCTTGCCGAAAAGAAGATAAAAACGGATGAAAATATTCAAAATTCCCATTCCATCCAGTTCCAGGCTGGGCAGCACGCTGTATTTGAGAATTTCGTCCATCTGGGAACGAAGATGCTTATCCACTTCTGGATCAAAGCCGGGACCATTGTCTTTCACAGAGATCAGCCATTGGCCGTCGTCAATATAGCCCTCCACGCGGATATGCCAGGGAGGCGCTGTCTGTGATGTGAATTTTACAGAATTTTCAATAAGAAGCTGGATACAGAGCTTCGGGATTTTCATATCCAGCAGATCGTCGGCAATATCAAATTCATAAGTGAACGAATCTTTAAAACGCTTCTTCATACACCGCAGATAGAGATCGCAGTGTTCCAGCTCTTCTTCTACTGTAGAAACGGACTCCCTGTCAGAAGAAATATAACGGAGAATGGAGGTAATATCCTGACACATACCGCTGACCTCCTCCGTCATTCCTTCTTCCGCCATGGCGCTGATGGTGTTCAGAGAATTATAAAGAAAATGAGGATTCATCTGAGCCTGAAGCGCCAGCATCTGAGCCTGGATTTCCTGTTCTTTCATTACCAGCAGCGATTCAGTGGCCGCTTCCCGTGCCTGTATGGAAGCGTTCAGGGAATCGCGGAGACGGTCGATTTCTTCAATACCGGAATCGTCCAGATGGATAAGCCGGAATTGTTCGCTGGAATCCGTATCTGAAAGAAACTGATGCATTTCGGTAAGCGGTTTGGCCAGCTTTCGGCTTAAGAATCCCGCCACAAAATAACAGATTACAAAAAGGCTGAGGGCAAGGAGCGGAATCCACATGAGGCTTTTCAATATAGGAAGGAAAAAGTCTATATTCCGGACAGAGCAGACAACTGTAAATCCGCAGTAGTCCAGCCGGGAAAAGGAAACGTATTCTTTCTGGCTTTTCTGACTGTTATAAAGACGGGTATGCCCGTTTAAGGAAGTATTTTCCTCCAGCGTAGTATAGTAATCGAAGGCTTCCGGGGAATCCTTTTTTAAATAGGGATATATCTGATTTCCGTCGCTGTCATAAACAGTAATGTCAACAGGAGATTCTGTTTTCGGACTTATAGCGTCTGCAAATAGCTCATCGTAGTATTTCACGATCTCCACAAACCCCATGGGATTGTGATAATTGTCAAAATACATGCGGTAAAGAGAAAGATAAAGCCTGTCGGAGCCGGTCCCTGCTTTTTTAGAAAGAAGAGGATTCGACGAGGAACTGATATAACGATAGCCGTTTTTTTCAATCGCGGGCGTATACCAGGGAAGCTCTTCTGCCTGCAGGGGCAGGATTCCATAATAATTCCCTATGCCGTAGCCGCTTCCTTCCACAGGATAAATATTAACCTGGCGTATTGACGAATCAACTCCGCGGATCGATACCAGCGCATTGCTGAGCGCGTTCTGCTGTTTACTGCGCTCATAAGAGGAGGCGTCCATATTCTGCCAGAGGGCGAAAGTGCTCTTAACAGTTGTGGAATTGATCACATTCAGACAGATATTGTCCATCTGGCTGATCTGGAGATCTATGGAGTCACCGACTGACGTGGTGGTGCGCAGGATATCGTTTTCCATATTTTTATACAGTATGGAATACTGGATCATATAGACGATGCTTGAGATCACGATCAGAAGCGCTGCCGAAATAGCGAGAAAACGGTAAAACAGGATCGTCTGCAGACCGCGTTTGCTGTGTTTTAACATGTGTTTGTCCTCCGTATTTCCGTGTGGAACTGTCCATTCCCGCATTTGCAGCGGCAGTTTCCGGATGCCTGTAAAGTATAACATATTTTACAGAAAAAATCCCGGGTCGGTTAAAAAAATACATAAATGTGACGGGGGAGTGCATGTGAAAATCTGTTATATTAGCCTAAAATAAAGAAAAACGAAAAAGAAATGGAGGAGGATTTCGTGAAAAAATCTAAAATTTATCCCTGGTATTTCGCAGCAGGCGCGCTTCTGATCTATACGGCGCTGTCCGTAGTGCCCGGGATCATTGGTATCGGCTATTCCTTTACAGACTGGTCTGCATACTCGGATGAACTGCATTTTGTAGGGTTCAAAAACTTTATAGACGTATTCAGCGGGGATCAGGAATATCTGCAGTATATTCTCAATACGCTGCTCTTCACTGTAGTGACTACAGTTGCCAAAACCGGGCTTGGTCTGATCTTTGCCCTTGCGCTCAGCAGGAACATTAAGGCGAAGAATTTTCACAGAGGCGTTATGTATATGCCCTCAGTACTGTCTATTCTGATCATCGGCCTTGTGTTTACCTCTATCCTGAATCCGAAGAACGGTCTTCTCAATGAAGGACTCCGTATGGTGGGAATGGATGCTCTTACACAGAAATGGCTCACCGATCCACAGATCGCTTTCTGGTCTGTTATGGGCGTAGATATCTGGAGAGGTACGGGATACATAATGACGATCCTGATCGTTGGTATCCTGGCGATTCCGAATGTTTACTATGAAGCGGCCGGAATCGACGGGGCTAACGGCTTCCACAAATTTGTCTATGTAACGCTTCCGATGCTGAAGCAGACCCTGGCAGTGACGATCGTCCTGAACGTACTATATGGATTGAAAGTATTCGATATGGTATACGCACTGACAAACGGCGGACCGGGACACCGCACAGAGGTTATGTACACAGCCGTATTCAAACAGTTCTCCCAGGGACTATACGCGGCAGGTACGACGATCAGTTCTGTAATGTTTATTTTCATGGTGATCGTAGGCTTCTTTATGATTAAGATTCTGACGAAAGACGAGGTGATCGAGTAATGAACGCAAAAACGAAAAAGCTGGTGCTGACCATATTAAAAAATATCCTGGCATGGATCATTTCTCTGATCATGCTGATCCCTCTTCTGCTGATTGTGATCAACGCTTTCAAGCCGGATTCCGAGGCGCTGACTCTTTCTCTGAAGCTTCCGGAAGTCTGGGATTTCAGCAATTTTGCCGTAGTCATTGAAAAAGGAAAGCTGGCAGTCAGTTTCTTAAACAGCCTTCTGTATGCAGGCTGCGCGACTGTTATCACGGTTATTCTTGCGTCTATGGCCGCCTATGTCCTGGCGAGAAGACGAGGGAAAAAAGATAATGCCATTTATATGTATATGGTGCTTGGTATTGTAATTCCGGTCAACTATGTATCTTTGATGAAAGTAATGCAGGTAACGCAGTTAAATGATACAAGACTTGGCATTATTCTTCTTTATGTGGCTATGCAGCTTCCGTTTTCCGTTTTCCTTCTGTACGGTTTTGTATCCAAGGTTCCTGTGGATCTGGACGAAGCGGCGGTGCTGGACGGCTGCGGCCCATGGAAATTATTTTTCAGTATTGTAATGCCGATGATGAAATCCAGTATGGTAACGGCGGCGGTACTCTGTTTCCTGAATACCTGGAATGAGTTCGTAATGCCTCTGTATTTCCTGAACTCCTCCGAAAAATGGCCGATGACTCTGGCGGTATACAATTTCTTCGGCCAGTATTCCAAGAGCTGGAACCTGATCTGCGCAGATATTCTTCTGACCTGTCTGCCGGTTATCATCATGTATCTGCTTTGCCAGAAGCATATTGTAGGAGGGCAGACGGCAGGCGCGGTGAAGGGCTGATAAGCGCCTGTGTTGGAAATCCGGAGGAAGTCTCCCGGAAAACGCGGATGTTTTACCCTGATCTAATGTACGTGAGTGGAAAAGAAAGACAGAAAGATCCGCGGCGGAAAAATAAAAAAAGTCAGTTTGAAGCTGACAGTATCAAAAAAGAGCGGACGTATAGAAAAGCGAGATTGTATACGTCCGCTTTCTTAAATAAAGTGATCAACTTTACATTGCAATAAAAACAAGAAAGGAACGGACAATATGAGCGTAAAAAAAGAACTGACATTTCGTTTAAAGGACGGAAACTGCAGATTAGAGGCAGTCCGCGACAATATCATCAAATGCTCTTTTACAAAGAAGGAGGAATGGAAGGAGGAATCCCCTGTAGGGATTTTTTGCCCTTCAGAGGCGGACTTTACTGTAGAGGAAAGCGAAAAGAAGGTAAAGATCCGGACGGGAAAGATTCTCCTGGAAGCGGACTGCGCAGACGGAAGCTTCTGCTGGAAGGATGCTGCAGACGGACATATTCTTCTCCGGGAGGGCAGAAAAGAACTGACGGAAGCGCCGTATATGATTTACAATACCGGCGATGAAGCGCCAATTATCCACAGAGTTCAGACTGTGGACGGTGAAAGAAACTTTGTAAAGAACCTTCGGGCAGTGGAAGATCATAAAGCATATCATGCCAAACTCTGTTTTAAGTGGGCTTTGGACGAGCATATCCATGGTCTTGGACAGGGCGAAGAAGGAATTTATGATTACCGTGGAAACGTGCAGTATCTTTACCAGCATAATATGAGAATCCCGATCCCGTTTTTTGTATCAGACAGGGGCTATGGAATCCTGGTGGACTGTGGTTCCCTGATGTATTTTAATGACGACTGCCGCGGTTCCTGGCTGTATCTGGATATGGTGGAGCAGCTTGATTATTACTTTATCAAGGGAGATTCTCTGGATGAAATCATCGCAGGATACCGTCTTCTTACCGGAAAAGCCGTAATGCTGCCGAAATGGGCCTTTGGCTATGTACAGTCAAAGGAAGCGTATCTTACCCAGGAGGAAATGGAGGAGACAGCGGAAAAATACAGAGAGCTGGATATTCCGCTGGACTGTCTGGTGCAGGACTGGAACACCTGGGAAGCCGGAAAGTGGGGAAATAAAAGAGTAGATAAAAAGCGATATCCCGATCTGGCCGCCATGAACAGGAAACTTCACGACATGCATATTCATACCATGGTCTCCGTATGGCCGAATATGAATGCGGGAACGGAAGATTACGAGGAAATGAAAGCTGCAGGTCTTCTCCTTAACGATTACGCCACCTATGACGCTTTTTCGGAAAAAGGCCGGGAAATTTACTGGAAACAGGCGGAGAGAGAACTGTTTTCCGGCGGCTTTGATTCCTGGTGGTGCGATTCTACGGAGCCTTTTTCCGGCCCGGACTGGAACGGTGAGTTTAAACGGGAACCATGGGAAAGATTCCGTCTGGTGGGAGACGAACACCGGAAATTTCTGGGCGCGGGAAGGGCGAATCTTTATGCCGCCGCTCACGCCAGGGGAATTTACGAAAATCAGAGAAAAGCCGCTCCGGACAAGCGTGTCCTGAACCTGACCCGTTCCGGCTACGCTTCCAGCCAGAAGTATGGAACAGTGCTCTGGTCTGGAGATATCTATGCGTCCTGGGATACATTAAAAAAACAGATCCACGAAGGACTTAATATGTGTATGAGCGGAATGCCCTACTGGACTCTGGATATCGGCGGCTTCTTTACAGTTAATGAGAACTGGCGGCACAGAGGCTGTTTCTGTAATGAAGATCCCACGCCAAAGTGGTTCTGGAGCGGAGACTATGAAAACGGAGTGGACGATTTCGGATACAGGGAACTGTATGTGCGCTGGTTTGAGTATGGCGCGTTTCTGCCTATGTTCCGTTCCCATGGCACGGATACTCCCAGGGAGGTCTGGAATTTTGGAAAGAAAGGGGAGCCCTTCTATGACGCTCTTGTTAAGACCATTGAACTCAGATACCGTCTGATGCCCTATATTTATTCCTGTGCGGCGAGAGTCTGGTCCGAGGATTATACTATGCTCAGAAGCCTGCTGTTTGATTTTGCCGGAGATAAGATGGCGGCAGAGCTCGGAGATGAATTTCTCTTTGGAGACAGCCTTTTGATCTGTCCTGTAACAGAGCCTATGTATTACGAGAAGAACAGTGAGAAGATCGATCGTGAAAAGAAATGGAACTGCTATCTTCCGGCCGGGGCTGACTGGTATGATTTCCATACGGGAGAAAGATTTAAAGGGGGACAGAAGATTACTGCGGATACGCCCATAGACAGGATTCCTGTATTTGTAAAGGCAGGCTCCATCATCCCTATGGAGCAGAGACTGACCTATGCGGATCAGTGTGTGGACACGCCCTTTGAAGTTCATATTTATCCTGGCGCAGATGCGGAGTTCACCCTTTATGAGGACGAAGGAGACGGCTATGCCTACGAGGAGGGCTGCTGCAACCGCATCCGGCTTACATGGAAGGATGGAGAGAAGAGATTTTCCATAGGAGGTGCGGACAGAAGCTTCGCCCAGAGCCTGAAAGGAAGACAATGCCGCCTTATCCTTGAAGGAAGCGGACAGGAAGAAAGCTTTTTTTATGAGGGAACGGAAAAAACCTTTCAGTTTTAGAACAACCTCGTAAAAAACAGATATAATCAGAAAACCGGAACCTGTGCGGCGGAAGCCGCGCAGATCCCGGTTTATTGAATGTCCGGCAAAGATGATGGTTTTGAAAAGCATCTCATAAAAATTTAAAAGAAAAACAGCCGATCGCTATGATCGACTGTCTGATAATCGGGGCAACAGGATTTGAACCTGCGACCTCACGGCCCCCAGCCGTGCGCGCTACCAAGCTACGCCATACCCCGGTGAAAATTATTATAGCAAGACCTTCCTGTTTTTGCAAGAGTTTTTTATGCATATATTTTACGAGTTTTTAAATGATTTTAATTAATAATCAGAAAAAAGGTTGTAAAATCAAAAAAATACAATAAAATTACCGGGCGGGGATCAGGACTGAAGACACGTTTTCGGAAACATAAAAATATTCTTGACAAAAGCAGGCATATCATGTTAGCCTATATCCATACTAAATATACGAAATGCGTTGATGAGGAATAGTACATGTGGACTGGAGCACAGAGAGCTGCCGGAGGGTGCGAGACAGCGGAAGGGAATCATGGAACTCGCCCCGGAGCATCTGTCCGAACTCCAGAAAGGAAAGTAGGCGCAGACGGTATCCACCGTTATATGGAGAGGATATAAGGATTGATAAAGGATCCCGTATCCCTGAGTGTATGAAGCCGTTCATAAATAAGAGTGGTACCGCGAAGGAAGCAGTCTTTCGTCTCTTACAGAAATCTGTAGAGATGGAAGATTTTTTTATTTCACAGGAAAAAGTTCGCGCAGTTCTTTTCTGTGCGACAGGAACGTTCCGCTGCTCAGGAGACAGAACGCATTAGGAAAATGGAGGGAAAAAAGATTATGATGAATGTGAAAAAATATCAGAGGCAGTATTATATGCCTCCTGTAAAGTGTATGAAATGGGCGGAAAAAGAGTATGTTGACAAGGCCCCAATCTGGTGCAGCGTGGATCTCAGGGATGGAAACCAGGCCCTTGTGATTCCCATGAGTCTTGAACAGAAGGTAGAATTCTTCAAGCTTCTGGTAGAAATCGGCTTTAAAGAGATTGAAGTAGGATTCCCGGCGGCTTCTGAGACAGAGTACACCTTCCTTCGGACATTGATTGAGCAGAATCTGATTCCGGAAGATGTGACGATCCAGGTGCTTACCCAGGCCAGGGAACATATTATCCGTAAAACCTTCGAGGCAGTGAAGGGCGCGCCGAAGGCCATTATCCATGTATATAATTCCACATCCGTAGCCCAGAGAGAGCAGGTATTTAAGAAGTCAAAAGAAGAGATCAAGAAGATCGCCGTTGACGGCGCGAAGCTTCTGAAGGAGCTGGCTGATGAGACAGAAGGAAATTTCCAGTTTGAGTACAGTCCGGAGAGTTTTACCGGAACGGAACCGGAATATGCGCTGGAGGTGTGCAACGCGGTGCTGGATGTGTGGCAGCCTACTCCGGAAAATAAATGTATCATCAATCTCCCTGTAACAGTGCAGCTTTCCATGCCCCATGTGTATGCAAGCCAGATCGAGTACATGAGTGAAAACATGAAATACCGTGAGAATGTAATCCTTTCTCAGCATCCGCATAATGACAGAGGCTGCGGTGTGGCAGATTCCGAAATGGGCCTGCTGGCAGGGGCGGACAGAGTAGAGGGCACGCTTTTTGGAAACGGCGAACGTACCGGAAACGTAGATATCGTTACCCTTGCCATGAACATGTATTCTCAGGGAGTAGATCCACAACTGGATTTCTCCAATATGCCGCATATCTGCGAGGTATATGAGAAATGTACGGGAATGCAGGTGGACGAGAGAAGCCCGTACAGCGGCGCTCTTGTATTTGCGGCTTTTTCCGGTTCCCATCAGGATGCCATCGCAAAGGGAATGCACTGGAGAGAGGAAAAAGATCCCAGCCGCTGGACAGTACCGTATCTGCCTATCGATCCTACCGATGTGGGACGCAATTACGACGCGGATGTTATCCGTATCAACAGCCAGTCCGGCAAAGGCGGCGTAGGTTATATCCTGGAAACGAAATACGGCCTGAATCTTCCGGCAAAAATGCGGGAGGCAATGGGATATACCGCGAAAGCTGTTTCCGACCACAGCCACAAAGAACTTCGTCCGGAGGAGATTTTCAGTCTGTTTAAGAAGACCTTTGAAAATGTGGTGGAACCCTTCAGCATCAACGAAGTTCATTTCCAGCAGAGAGACGGCGGCATTGTGACGCAGGTTACGTCTTCTTTTAATGGAAAGACTGTCACAACGGAGGCAAAGGGCAACGGACGTCTGAACGCGGTCAGCAATGCTTTGAAAAAAGCGTATGATCTGAAATACAACCTTGTTACCTATCAGGAACACGCTCTGGAGAAGAGCTCCAGTTCCAAGGCCATCGCTTATGTGGGAATCGAAAGCCCCAACGGCAGTCTTTCCTGGGGCGCAGGCGTGGACCCGGATATTATCCGCGCCTCAATCGACGCTCTTGTGACGGCGATTAATAACAGAGTCTGAAAAACAGCTATATAGAAGATATTATACTGTGCTGAACTTTGGGAGACCGGTTTGAACCTGGTCTCCTTTTTGTTTTCCTTTTTCACTTTCCGGTGGATTTTTTACGGGATACCTGTTAAACTTAAATATAATGCAGTCTTTATCCGATCCCGGAAAGAGCCTGCGAGAACAACAGATATTCGTGAAATACAGAAAAAGAAAGGATATCTTAGATGCTGAAGATCAAAGATTATGTAAAAGTAAAAAGCATTGCGGAAGCCTATGAACTGAACCAGAAAAAGTCGGCCTGTGTACTGGGAGGAATGATCTGGCTGAAAATGGGGAACAGGAATGTGTCTACAGCCATCGATCTTTCCGGCCTGGGCCTTGATACGGTGCAGGAAAGAGAGGACGAGTTTTATATCGGATGTATGACGACACTGAGAGACCTGGAAATGAACCGTCCGCTGAATGAATTTACACAGGGAGCTGTAAAGGAAAGTCTGCGCCATATTGTGGGAGTGCAGTTCCGTAACTGCGCCACAGTAGGCGGGAGCGTGTTTGGACGATATGGATTCTCAGACGTGCTCACCATGCTCCTTGCCCTGGATACCTGGGTGGAACTTCATCAGGCAGGGAGGATCCCTCTCCCGGAATTTGTAAATCAGAAAAAAGACAGAGATATTCTGGAGGCGGTGATCGTGAAAAAAACGCCATTAAAGACCGTTTATCTCAGCCAGAGAAATTCAGAGACAGATTTTCCCGTTCTTACCTGCGCGGCCTCGCTGACAGAAGAAGGGACAAAAACTGTAATCGGCGCAAGACCGGGACGCGCTATGGTGGCGGAAGATCCGGAAGGAATTCTTATGGGATTCGCCGGGATGTCCCGGAAGGAAAAAAAGGAGGCTGCTCTGAAGTTTGCGGAATATACGGCGGAGCACATGTCTTTTGGAAGCAATATGCGCGCATCCGGAGAGTACCGGAAACTTATCGCAAAGGTACTGACGAGGAGAGCGTGGGAATCACTGGGAGGGATCAAAGCATGAACCTTAGTTTTTGGCTGAATGGAGAATATCGTCACGAGGAAGTGGAGCCGGATACTATGCTTTTGGATTTTCTCCGGGAAAAAGGATGCTACAGTGTAAAATGCGGCTGCGAAACCTCTAATTGCGGCCTCTGTACCGTGCTGATGGACGGAAAGCCTGTTTTATCCTGCAGTGTGCCGGCTCTTCGTGCGGAAGGCAAAAAGATTGTTACTCTGGAAGGAATGCAGAAGGAAGCGGAGGAATTCGGAAGCTTTCTGGCGGATGAAGGCGCAGAGCAGTGCGGTTTCTGCAACCCTGGCTTTATTATGAATATTTTCGCCATGGAACAGGAGCTTTCTGATCCTACGGAAGAGGAGATCAAGGAATATCTTGCGGGAAATTTATGCAGATGCTCCGGTTTTGTGGGACAGACGAGAAGTATTAAAAAGTATCTGGAATATAAGAAAACACAGAAGGAGGGAGCAGAGGCGTGAAATATGTAAGCAAACCGATAAGAAAAACGGACGCTATGGCGCTGGTGACAGGAAAACCGGTATATACCAACGATCTTGCTCCTAAAGACTGTCTGATCGTAAAGGTGCTGCGCAGTCCTCATGCCAACGCATGGGTGGAAGAGATTAAAACCGGTACGGCGCGGCAGGTAAGCGGGATCGTGGCAGTATATACTTATAAGGACGTTCCTCAGAATCGCTTTACTCTGGCGGGACAGACTTATCCGGAACTGAGCCCTTACGACCATCTGATCCTGGACCGTCATCTGCGTTTTGTGGGAGACGCGGTGGCTATTGTGGCAGGTGAAAACGAGGCCTCTGTAGATAAAGCACTGAAGAGGATCAAAGTAAAATATAAAGTAGAGGAACCTGTTCTGGATTTCCATAAGGCAAAGGACGGGAAAGTCCTCGTTCATCCGGAAAACGACTGGGAAGCAAAAGTTCCGGTAGGCGCGGATAACAGGAGAAATCTCTGCGCTTCAGCACTGGAAGAATCAGGAGATGTAGATAAGATACTTTCAGAATGTAAATATACGGTGGATGAGACTTATCATACAAAGGCCAACCAGCAGGCGATGATGGAGACGTTCCGAACCTACTGTTACATGGATTATTTCGGACGGCTGAACGTGGTGTCTTCTACGCAGATTCCCTTTCATGTAAGAAGGATCCTGGGTACGGCTCTTGACATCCCTTCTTCAAAAGTAAGAGTGATCAAGCCAAGGATAGGAGGAGGCTTTGGAGCAAAGCAGACTTCTGTCAGTGAAATTTATCCGGCTTTTGTTACCTGGAAAACAGGCCGTCCCTCCAAGATCCTTTACAGCCGCTATGAATCCCAGATCTGTTCCTCTCCCCGGCATGAGATGGAGATCCGGGTGCGCGTGGGAGCAGATGAAAAAGGTATCGTCAGGGCGATCGACGTTTATACGCTGTCAAATGCGGGGGCTTACGGCGAACACAGCCCCACAACCGTCGGGCTGAGCGGCCATAAATCCATTGCTCTTTACCGCCATACGGAAGCATATCGTTTTGCCTACGATGTAGTTTATACAAATATGCAGGCGGCGGGCGCTTACCGCGGATACGGAGCTACCCAGGGGATTTTTGCCGTGGAGTCCGCCGTCAATGAGCTGGCTCACAAAATGGGAATGGATCCTGTGAAAATAAGGGAACTGAATATGCCCGTTCAGGGCGGCCCTCTTCCGGCATACGGCGACTGCGATACTGCCGAGAGCTGTACAATGGATCAGTGTATGGAACGTGCTAAGGAAATGATGAACTGGGATAAAAAGTATCCCTGCCGCGATATGGGAAACGGGAAAGTCCGGGGCGTCGGCGTAGCAATGGCCATGCAGGGCTCATCCATTGCAGGCGTGGACGTGGGAGGAGCAGATATGAAACTCAATGAGGACGGTTCCTACACGCTGGGCCTTGGATGCGCCGATATGGGTACAGGATGTGACACCATTCTTGCCCAGATGGCAGCCGACTGTATGGAAACTCCTATGGAAAATATTGTGGTGTTCGGTGTGGATACCGATATTTCACCTTATGATTCCGGTTCTTACGCTTCCGCTACCACTTACGCTACTGGAATGGCGGTAGTCCGTGCTTGTACGGAGCTGAGAGGGAAAATCTGCGCTCTTGGGGCGCAGATGCTGGATACAGAGCCGGAAAAAGTGGATTTTGACGGTGAATTTGTATACTGCAAAGATAAAAAGGTATCCCTGAAAGAAATTGCCGTTAAGGGAACCTGCGGAAATAATCAGGAGCTTCAGGTTACAAGAACATTTTCATCTCCGATCTCCCCGCCGCCTTTCATGGTAGGTATGGCTGAAGTGGAAGTGGATAAAGAGACAGGAAGCGCGAAAGTTGTGGATTATGTGGCAGTGGTGGACTGCGGAACACCTATCAATCCCAATCTTGTGCGCGTCCAGACGGAGGGAGGGATCGCCCAGGGAATCGGAATGGCTCTTTACGAGGATATCCAGTACAGCGATAAAGGTGCGATCCGGAATAATTCCTTTATGCAGTATAAAATTCCGTCCCGGCTTGATATCGGAGATATCCGCGTGGAAATCTGCGGAAGCTATGAGCCCTCCGGACCTTTTGGCGCGAAGTCGGTAGGAGAGCTGGTGATCGATACTCCCTGTCCCGCTATCACTGAGGCGATATATAACGCAACGGGAGTGAGAGCCCGGGAGCTTCCTGTCACGCCGGAAAAGATCGCTCTTGGCATACTTAAAAAGGATTCGGAGAACTGATATGGGAATGCTGATAAAAGGGATTCTGGCAATATTCTGGCTGGCAGCAGTGCCAGCCTTTGCCGGCGTCCCGTTTTTGGGAAAAAAACAGAGCGGAAATATTGCGGAAACGACGCTTGCAGGATATCTGGCGCTTTTTTCTGTGATGGAAGTTCTGACGCTGCCAATGACGTGGCTGAGGATGCCTCTTCATGTGCTGACTGCCAGTTACGGGGTTGTGGCAGTCGCCCTTGCGGTTTGGGGTATCTTCCGCATGAAAAATAAAAAGGTTCTTTTTGGACTGGGTGAAAAAAGAATACACTGGAATTTTTATTTCTGTCTGGCGGTACTGCTGATCGCGCTCCAGGTAATTATGTGTACTGTACTGGCTCATGCGGACGCGGACGACTGTTTCTATGTGGGGGCGGCTACAACGGACGTATATACAGATACGATTTTTGAGGTGAATCCGTATACCGGACGGGAATATGTGGCTCTGCCAAGACGATACGTGCTGTCGCCTTTCCCTGTGTTTCTGGCAGTGGTCAGCCAGTTAAGCGGCGGTCTTCATCCCTCTATTATGGCCCATGTGTTTTTTCCGCTTATTTTTCTTCCTATAGCATATATGGTGCAGTTCTGTCTTGCGGGAAAATGGTTCCGAGACGATAAAAAAGCCCAGGGGATTTATCTTTTCCTGGCTGCGCTGCTGTGCGGCTTTTCCGGATATTCTGTCTACAATGCGGGAAATTTCCAGATGGTAAGGCTGTGGCAGGGAAAAGCCCTTCTGGCAGCAGCCTTTCTGCCCCTGCTGTTTTACCTGTGTATTTCAGTCCTGCTGGAAAAAGAACCATCCTGCCCCTGGTTTCTCCTGGTTCTGGCTAATATTAGCTGCTGTCTCCTTTCCTCCATGGGGATTATCCTGGCTCCGCTGATGACAGGCTGTTTCCTGGTGGTTTGTCTTCTTTTGACGCGAAAGTGGAAAAGAGTTCTGCAGGGGCTTTTATGCTGTCTTCCGTCAATACTTCTGGGGATTTTGTATATCAGTCTGTGAGGGAGGAGAGCGAAGATGAAAGAACTCATAAAAGAGATAATCGGCTTCTGGAATAATTACTGGGGAGACAGCTTTATCCCCTGGCTCCTGCTGGCTGCAGTAGTCTATCTCCTTATATTCCGGAGAAAAAAGAAAAATACCAGATATGTTCTCTGTTATCTGGGAGTGACGCTGTTTCTGTTCTTCTGCCCGGTAACGGCAAAGATCATACAGGCGTGTATCGGAAAGACTGTGTACTGGCGGGTGCTGTGGCTGGTTCCCTCCACGCCGGTGATCGCTTTTGCCATGACAGAATTTCTGAGAGAGAGAAAGACACCCGCAAAGATTGCAGCTCTGGCTGTCTGCGTCGTCCTGATTATATTTTCGGGAAAGGGAATTTATCAGGCAGGAAATTACCATCTGGTACACAATTACCAGAAGGTGCCTGACGAGGTGGCAGGAATCTGTGAAATGGTGAAAAAAGACGCCGGCGACGCGCTTTTTCTGCTGGCGGCGGATAATTATATCGGTCCCTATGTCCGGGTATATGATCCTTCTATACAAATGATGTTTAATCGGGAAGGCAGGGGCGGTTATGGAGCGGGATCCAGAAGGCTTTATCTTGAAATCAACGCGCCGGTACTGAATTACCGGAATATAGGAGCCGTGGGAAGACGTACCTTTTGTAATTATCTGGTGGTAAAGGTTCCAAATGAGGAGCAGAAAAAAGAACTGGAAATGTACGGTTATCAGGAGGTAGGAAATGTAAACCGCTACAGTCTGTACCGGCTGGGAGAGTCGGCGGATGAGGTGACAAACCCGATCCTTCTCCGGTAAGTACTTTTATTGGAAAGAGGCAAAAGAATATCAGCAGGCTGCAAAACCGAAAAAAAGGTTTTGCGGCCTTTCTGTTTTATGAGGACTTTTACGATATAAAGTAAAAAAGTACAGGCGGCTGATTGAATCTTGAAAATTTCTGTGATATGATAAAAACTGTTTATGTGGTATCAGAAAACGAGATACGCTGCTGTTTACGAAAAAAGGCAGAGTAGAAAAGAAGGAGAATAATATGTGTGGAATAGTAGGATTTACAGGAAATCATCAGGCTGCTCCGATTCTTCTGGACGGTCTTTCAAAGCTGGAATACAGAGGATATGATTCCGCAGGACTGGCGGTGCGGGACGGAAACGCTGAAGTTGAGGTGATTAAAGCCAAGGGACGGCTGAAGGTTCTGAAAGAAAAGACAAATAACGGAGAATCTGTTCCCGGGACCTGCGGGATCGGCCATACCCGCTGGGCAACGCACGGAGAACCGTCGGAGACAAACGCCCATCCACATGTCAGCGACGACGGCAATGTGGTGGCTGTCCACAACGGAATTATTGAAAATTATCAGGAGCTTAAGGATAAACTTCTGCGGAAGGGATATAAATTTTATTCTTCTACAGATACAGAGATCGCGGTAAAGCTGGTAGATTATTATTACAAAAAATATGAAGGCACTCCTGTGGACGCCATTAATCACGCAATGGTCCGTATCCGCGGCTCCTACGCCATGGCGCTTATGTTTAAAGATTACCCGGAAGAAATCTTTGTGGCAAGAAAAGACAGCCCTATGATCCTTGGGGTGGAAAACGGCGAATCTTATATTGCCTCCGATGTTCCGGCAATTTTAAAATATACAAGAAACGTTTATTATATCGGAAACATGGAGATGGCCTGTGTGAAAAAGGGCGAGATCATCTTCTATAATCTGGATGGCGACGAGATCCAGAAAGAAATGAAAACCATCGAATGGGATGCGGAAGCGGCAGAAAAAGCCGGATTCGAGCATTTTATGATGAAGGAGATACACGAGCAGCCTAAGGCGGTAGCCGATACGCTGAATTCCGTTTTAAAGGATGGAAAGATCGACCTTTCGGAAGTGGGGATTACAGAGGAAGATATCCGGGATATCAGTCAGATCTATATTGTAGCCTGCGGCTCCGCCTATCATGTAGGCGTGGCGGCCCAGTATGTGATCGAGGATATGGCGAAAATTCCTGTACGGGTGGAACTGGCGTCAGAATTCCGCTACCGGAAACCTCTGCTGGATAAAAATGGTCTGGTGATCATTATCAGCCAGTCCGGAGAAACGGCGGACAGTCTGGCCGCTCTTCGTGAGGCGAAAACAAGAGGCGTTCGTACTCTTGGAATCGTTAATGTGGTAGGTTCCTCCATTGCCAGAGAGGCGGACAAGGTGTTTTACACCCTTGCAGGTCCGGAGATTTCTGTGGCCACCACCAAAGCATACAGCACACAGCTTATTGCGGCCTATGTCCTGGCAATCCAGTTTGCAAAGGTGCGGGAGGAGATCAGCGAGGAACAATATGAAAATTATATAGAAGAACTGCGGAAAATACCGGAAAAAATTGAGAGGATCATTGAAGACAAAGAAAGACTCCAGTGGTTTGCCGCAAAGCAGGCTAACGCCAGAGATATCTTTTTTATCGGAAGAGGGATAGATTACGCCATCTGTATGGAGGGAAGTCTGAAGATGAAAGAGATCAGCTATATCCATTCCGAAGCGTATGCAGCCGGAGAACTGAAACACGGAACAATTTCTCTTCTTGAGAAAGGCACGCTGGTGATCGGTGTTCTGACTCAGCCGGAATTATACGAAAAGACTGTCAGCAACATGGTGGAATGTAAAAGCCGCGGAGCTTATCTTATGGGGCTTACCACCTTTGGAAACTATAATATTGAAGATACTGCGGATTTTACTGTATATATTCCGAAAACGGATCCGCATTTTGCCACCTCACTGGCGGTTATTCCGCTTCAGCTTATGGGTTATTATGTAAGCGTGGCCAGGGGCTTGGATGTGGACAAGCCAAGAAATCTGGCAAAGAGCGTGACGGTTGAGTAAGCACCTTTTCCAAAAAAGTTTTTTGTATTTACTGCGGACAAAAAAATCCGCTGTCCTGTCCTTGCGATTAAGAGACGGGACGGCGGATTTTTGCTGGTATTCTTTGCGGGTTCGTCCGCTTTTCGATTTGATCTGCCCTTTCCGGAATTTCCCGAAAAAAGGAATGGACCGGCAGGATCAGCGGATAAAGTTAGTCATAGTTACAGGCTCTTTTTCCGGCAGGCCGTATTTTTCTTTTCCAAGGGCAATACTCTTCATCAGGAAAGACATGTTTCTGGCAAGGACACGCATGGTAAGAAGACCCTCTTCGTCCTGGGCTGCCTCGCCTTCCTGCCTTCCATGGATACTGTTCCAGTAGCGGCTGGAAGCAACAGGCATTCCGCTGATGGTGAAAAATTTGTTCAGCTCGTCAAATGTGGCGGAAAGACCGCCGCGTCTTGCACAGACAACGCTGGCTCCAACCTTCATGGTCTTGTCGAAGGAGGTGCTGTAGAAAAGCCTGGTAAGAAGCGCCACCAGAGTTGCGTTCGCGGAAGCATAGTATACAGGGCTGCCTACAACCAGACCATCACACTCCTCAAATTTTGGAGCGATTTCGTTTACGATATCGTCAAAGACGCATTTTCCTTTCTCAGAGCAGGCGCCGCAGGCAATACAGCTTCGTATGCCTTTGTTTCCCACGTGGATCAGCTCGGTTTCAATTCCTTCCTGTTTAAATATTTTTTCCATTTCTTTCAGCGCGATAGAAGTGTTACCATTTTTGCGCGGACTTCCATTTAACATTAAAACTTTCATGACAACCTCCCGATGTAAATATTTTCTCATATATTATAACGCATTTTCTGTTTTTTTCAAAATAGTAATTAAAAACAGGCATCGTCAGTGAGAATCCGGCTCGTTTCAAAACTCAGTTCTTTTTCGGCCCCGGTTTCATCGTAGGCGCTTAATGTGTACTCCTTACTCAATTTCGATGGATACAGTTCCGTCTGTCTGGTCGCCCCACACACCGATATAAGTGCTTGTGCCATCTACTTCTACTGTGCCATCGTACTCACCGCTCTCCGAGAGAAGAATGACTGGATCATCTGCCCCTGAGCGGAGAAAAACTGCTGCTTCACCGCTTTCGAGAGAAAGCGAACAGGTGATGTGGATCGTACTTCCTGCTTCTCGCTCCAGCGTAGTACCGCCAAATAGAATCTCTGTGCCCGTAAACTCGGAATATGTCGCTTCGTAGGCCCCCGTGTAATCGTCTGCTCCGTTTTCTTTGTGCCCCTGCAATTTACTTTGGGGCGTAAGGGCCGCATTTCCCGCATCGCCAACAAGTTCGCCAAAGGCTTTCACGATACTGTTCTTTGCCTGGCCGTCGTCAGCCGCTGATAGACTGCCAAGAGCCTGGGCGGCTCCTTCTGATAAGCCATTTAACACAATATCTGTACCGTCCGCCAATCCATTCAACACAGCGTCCGTACCATCGGCCAGAGATTGCATGGCCGCTCCACATCCAGACAAACTGCCAGCACAGAGGATTACACAGAGAAGGGCGCAGATTTTACCTATATAGTTTAATTTTCGCATGAACTCGCTCCTTTCATCCGGCGCGACGCCTGCCGCGTCCCTTTTTGACTTTTTTCTTTTTGTTATTGCCTGCTTTTTTGCTGGGGCGGGAAAGCAGTAAAATCGCCATCGTCAGAACCAGCACCGCCGCTATGCCTGCCACTGCCAGCAAAACACTGGGAGCCTGCGTAGCGCCATTATATTCCTGCATATCAAAACCGGCGAGGATCAACGCCGCCGAAAACGGATAAGCGGAGAGCAGGAAGCCGTTCTTGAAGAACAAGATGCAATACCCCAGGAAGAATGTCAGAAGCGACCCACCCAGGTATGCTTCCCGCATCTGTCCAAAAATCAGGATCATCGGCATACAGACCAGGCTGGTATTGAAAGCGGCTGCGACTACCTGCACGCCCTGCCGCAGCAGAACATCAGCAGAGAATCCATCCAGACCGGCGAGTGTGCCCGTCAGAACCGTTATGGCTACACTATAAATTCCAAACAGAATCGACAGGAAAATCGTGACGATTAGTTTCCCACCCAGCAGCTTCGGGTAGGATACCGGCACGGTCAACAGATTTTTCATGGTGTCATTTGTGTTCTCACGGTCGATCAGCCAGCCGCCAATCATAACCAGCGAGATCGGCAGGAAAATCTGCGTGTTCCCCCAAATGACATTGGCAAACAGTTTGACAAAATCATAGTTCTTATCCCGCATTTCCGGGTTGATAATCAGTTGGGTGCCATACTGCACGACAGGGCACAGTGCCAGAGCCACAATACCAACCAGAAGGATCTGGCAGCGTCGCAGCTTGCGCCATTCCCCTTTTAAAATACTCCACATGACTTTACACCTCCTTAACAGCTCTGGCGTTTATAGACCAGTGCGATCAATGTCAGGAATACTGCCGACTCCAGGATAACGACCAGAAACGCCTGGGGCGTTGTCACAAAGTAAGGACTGATCCGCTCCGTCAAATCCGTCATCTGCGCGCCGGATATGTCCAGATATTGAAAGAACCAGCGGAAGGTCAGCGGTCCGGGTAACAGCGTACCTGGATTGAACCCAAAGGGCTGCATGATGAAATAGTCGTTGGTGCCAAAAATATAATTGACCGCTGTGTAGAAGAACGTGATGATTACGGAGATAATGTAACTGCGGTTCAAAAGCACCACCAGAAGGACACAGGGCAGCGCCCCGGCCCACATCATGATCCCTTGTCCGATGCCTACAAAAAACAGTTTCCAAAAGCCGACCGGCTCCAGCCCGGATGCCAGCACAATAGCCAGATTGACCAGGCCGCCGACAGCCATAAACAGGGCGGAAAACAAAAACAGCAGCGTCATCTTTGCCAAGGCCAGCGCGGGCTTGCTCACAGGAACGGTCATGAGATTCTTTAAGGTGTCGTTATCCTGTTCTTCAAAGAGCAGATTCGACGCCAGCACCACCACGGCAGGCATCAGGAGCAGATAGGCGCTCAACTGAAACAGAGAAGACATCAGGCGGTCCACCGCTTCCGCGCCACTTGAAAATTCCTGCATCTCCGGCAGAAACAGCGCACACCCCAAGGGAATCAAAGCCGAAATGGCTGCAGCCGCAAAGAACAGGGGTTTTCGTTTCAGCTTGGCAAACTCACAGCGCAAAAGTTTAAGCAATGCCCTCACCCCCTGTAACCTGTTTGAAGTAATCTTCCAGGGTGTCCTCATAGAGATGGGCGTCGGACACAGACAGTCCTGCGTTTACAAACAGACGGACCGCCGCGCCAGCGTCCAACCGATGGTCGCGGACCGTCAGCTCATTGGCACTGTCCACCTGGATATTCTGAATGTCAAGTTTGCTCTGAAGCAGGTTAGCAGCCAGCGCCGCACTGGAAACAGTAAAGCGGAAATATTTCCCGTTCTTTGCTTCCAGCTCCTCCAGGCTTTCTTCTTCCAGCAATACGCCGTGGTCAATGATTCCGATGTCATCGGCAAGCAGGGAAATCTCCGACAGGATATGGCTGGAGATCAAGATGGTTTTCCCTGTGGTATCGCACAGTTCCCGGATGAAATCGCGCACCTCTGCAATACCGATAGGGTCAAGGCCGTTGATCGGCTCATCCAAAATCAGCAGTTCCGGGTTGTGCATGACAGCCAGTGCGATGGCAAGACGCTGCTTCATGCCCAGCGAATACTGGGAAAACAGCTTTTTGTCCCGGTACGGAAGGTTGACAACTTCCAACGCATCTTTGATGTATTTGGGACTTTTGAGTCCCCGCAAATCGGCAAAAATCCGAAGATTTTCCATTCCCGTCAGGTTCGGATAAAACCCAGGCGACTCGATTAGAGAACCGATACGGGGCAGGATGTTTTTTTCGTTGCCGCGAAGCGGTTTGCCGAAAATTTTCACATCGCCGGAAGATGGAGCGGTAAGACCCAGCAACATCCGCATGGTGGTGGTTTTCCCGGCTCCGTTGCGGCCCAGCAGACCGTAGATACGCCCTTTTCTCACATGGATGGACAGATTGGATACACTGTTCTGTTCCCCGTATGTTTTGGTAAGGCCACGGGTTTCGATAACATAATCGCTCATATGCGAATACCTCCTTTTCGTGATGATCTAAGCATACCACTGCAACCTTGAGATAACGCTGAGCCAACCTTGAATTATCTTTGAGATTTTAGACACAGAATAGGCATCCGGCTTCCTTTGCGGTATAATGTAAATAAAGATAGGTGGTGAAATTTGCTTATGACAAATCACAAAATACTGCTGGTCGATGATGACCGTGATGTATTGGAGATGCTGCTCTCGATATTCCAGCGGGCAGGATATACGAATCTACGAACTGCCGTATCGGGCGCTGAGGCGCTGCGGATATGGCAGGAAGAACATCCAGATCTGATCGTGCTGGATGTGATGATGCCAGGCATGGACGGCTTCTCGGTTTTGAAAGAGATACGCCGCACAAGCCGGGTTCCCGTTCTGATGCTGACCGCTCGTGGTGAAGCGGAAGATCGCATCGAGGGGTTAGAGATCGGCGCAGACGACTATCTCGCCAAACCCTTCTTACCCAAAGAATTGCTGCTCAGGGTCGGCGCAATCTTAAACCGCACTTACCCAAAGCAAAATGAAATGGTGGAACTTGCCGGAGCCACCGTGGATATGGCTAACGCAGAAGTTTGGAAAAATGGAGAGAAACAAACATTGACCGCAAAAGAGATGCAGCTTTTTGAAAAGCTGTATCAAAACGCAGGGCGGATCGTCACCACGGGTATCCTGTGCGAGACGATATGCGGGGAATTTTGGCAAGGGTATGAAAGCACCCTTTTCACCCATATCCGGCACTTGCGGGAAAAAATCGAAGAAAACCCGTCAAAGCCGGTTTCCCTTGTCACGATTAAAGGGCTTGGCTATCGCCTCAATCTCAGGGGGGTGTCGCCATGAACGCAGTGCAGCGATTTTTTCGCCGCTATATTCTTTCCACGGTCGGGATCGTACTTTTATTTTTGGCCGTCAACATCGCTTTGTTCTTTGCAATCATCATTGCGGGGGGCATGAGCGGGGCGGACACCTCATTTTCTGTCCGCGATTTCTCGGACCATGTAGTGCTGCGGGATGGGAAATGGGTCGCAGACGATACGGCCCTTTCCATGTTGCAAGAACAATCTGCCTGGGCAATGCTCCTAAATGAAGATGGCGATGTCATCTGGCAGCAGAGTCTGCCGGAAAAGCTGCCGCGTTCTTATACAAGTACAGAGGTAGCTTCTTTCAGCCGGTGGTATCTGGAGGATTATCCAGTTAAAATATGGACGCGTGCGGATGGCAAGCTCATGGTTGTAGGCTATCAGCCCGGAACGCTGGTAAAATATTATTTTTCTCTGGAATGGCCCTATATGGGGATTATGCTCGGCGGAATCGTAGCGGTTTTTATCATTAATCTGCTGCTCATTGTTTTCCTGATTTTACGGAATACGCGGAAAGTCGAAAAAGCTATGACGCCCATTCTGCAAGGCATTCAAAATCTAAGTCACGGAAAAGCTCTGCATCTGGAAGAACAAGGGGAGCTGGCTGAGATCAACGCCGGACTGAACCGGGCTACGGACTATATGAAGAAAAAGGACAACACAAGAGCGGAGTGGATTCGCGGGGTATCCCATGACATCCGCACGCCGCTCTCAATGGTGCTGGGGTATGCCAGCGAGCTGGAAGATGATCTCAACCTTCCGCCGGACGCGAGAAAGCAGGCGGGGATCATCCGACGGGAAAGCGAAAAGATGAAACGGCTGATTGATGATTTGAACCTGACTACCAAGCTTGAATATGCGCTCCAGCCTGTTCATTTCAAAGATATTGATTGGGTAGAGACCAGCCGCCAGGCTGTCAGTGAAGTGCTGAATAGTGGTCTGGACGGCCGGTATGAAGTCGTATTTGCCGAGATACAGCCAGGACGCTCAATCCACCTTTTGGGGGACGATGGACTGCTGCGGCGTATGCTGGATAATTTGATCCGCAACAGCATCACCCACAATCCGCAGGGGTGCAGAATTTTCATTTCTGTCGGAGAAGAAAACGGGCGTTGCCTTTGCGCAGTTTCTGACAATGGCATAGGGATTGAGCCGGAACGTCTGAAAGTATTAAATCGCGGAGACGACATTACCAGTACCCAGGGCAGCGATGAAAAGAACGAGCATGGTCTTGGCTTAAAGCTGGTGATGCAGATTGTAAAAGCTCATCGCGGAACCGTCTCTTTTTCCGGCAACAATCCGCATGGGTTGGAAGTCAGAATCTCTCTGCCGACCCGGCCACTTATTTCATAGATTTCGGCAACATAGAATAAAACCCCGAAAGGAAGAATCGGCATGGGTTTATTTTCTGCCACACCAAGAAATTCAAACACATAGGGGTCTCGAATGATGTCGGTAAAGAAACAGTTCATACCGCCTGGCCGCCTGATGCCAGCCCTCATCCTACACAAATTTGTCATCGGATCGAAGGTTTGTGGTAAGCACAAAATAATCCTTGTCCTTCACAAGCTGGAAAAGAGTGGCGTACACAGGCTTCGGGGCGTCCATATAACGGTTGATATAGATGTAACGGCTTCAGTACGCCCAGAATTCTTCCGGTGTACTGTAAGGATAAAATCCCCCGGAGTACATATCGTGAAAGCCGTACTTTGTTTCAAAATTGGAAAAGTTCTGGTGGAACCGCTCACCGTCATATACAAAGCCTGCCGAAGTAGAAAGTCCTGCGCCAGCCCCGATGATCACCGCGTCGGCAGCTTCAAGGGCGTTTTTCAGTCTTTCCATCTGTTCTGAGTAAGTCCCGGTAGATCTGATAGTCTTTATCTTTGAAAACATTAAATATTACTTCCATATTGCTGTGTGTTTCCTGCAGGTATGTTTTTACCGTATTTATCGCAATCTCTGCCGCCTTATCATTGGGGAAATGGAACTCACCTGTTGAAATACAGCAGAATGCGATACTTTTCAAATGGTTTTCCTCTGCTGTTTCCAGGCAGGAGCGGTAACAGGAAGCAAGCAGATTCTTGTCTTTCTCTGTGAGATTCCCCCGGACGATGGGGCTTACCGTATGGATGACATAGCGGCTGGGAAGGTTATATGCAGATGTGATTTTTGCCTGCCCGGTCTGTTCTTCATGGCCCTGCCGCCGCATCAATTCCGCACAGGCCAGCCTAAGCTGCACACCGGCAAAGGTGTGGATGGCATTGTCGATACACCCGTGGCAGGGATAAAAGCAGCCCAGCATCTGACTGTTTGCCGCATTGACGATCGCGTCACACCGCAAAGTAGTAATGTCTCCCTGCCATAAATATAGCCCTGGCTCTGCGGGCTTTAGCTCCGACAGGTCTGTAATCCCTTTGTTCTCTGTTTCTTCCTGAAGATAGGCGTCCTGCACCTTTAGAAGGTCAGCGCTTACAGGCAGCGGCATACGGATATTAAAAAGCGAACGAAGCAGGTTTTTTTGCTCCTGTTCGTCCGCCGGAATCTCAATATCAGAATATTGGGGCTGCTCGAGGAGCAATTCATGGATCAGATAGATCCGTCTTTCATCCTGTGTCATATTATCCTCTCTTTTTGACTGCCTGTACCGGGCAGTTCTCGTAGCAGTTCCCGCAGTGAAGGCAATGATCCTGCTGGATCACAAATGGCTGGCCTTCGGAAATACACCGCTGGGGACAGTTTCTTGTACAGGTTCCGCATCTGATACAGGAATCGGTAATCTGATACCCTTTTAATTCTGCTTTTCCGCTGCCGATCACAAAAGTTTTTCTGAAAATGGGATTGACGCCAAGGTGGAAATACTCAATCTCTGCGTCCCGAATCTCAAATACAATCCCGATATTCCTGGTTTCTCCTGGGTATACATTGGAAAGATAGGGCTGCTCTGAAAAAATGGCGTCAATCCAATGCTTCTGCTCATCTTCCTTCACCGGCGTAGCCTTTGCGGACAGGCGGATCATTTCTTTATACTTTGTATATCCGAGAACCTGTACCCGGCCATCAGCAAGCAGCTCTTTGCAGAAGTCCTTTCCTCTTGCCGTGAAAAAGTACATGGCGTCCGGTTCATAGTGGATGGCGCTGATGTTGCGTACCTGGGGATTTCCTTTCTCATCCACAGTCGCAAACGCCAGAACGCCCACATATTGCAGTTTCTTCAGACAGGTTTCTGCGTCCATCCTATATCCCTCCGTTCGTAATGGTTAAAAATGCAAGATACGATCTGGTTTCTTGGGTTTCCCCTCAGGGTGCTTATCTCCGGGTCTGAGATAGCCCAGCAAAAGCTATCCGTTTACCTCCTTCCAGCACTGGGGATCGGCTGCATAGAAGTTCCCGTCTTTGCCGCTGGCAACCGCAGGGCAGCCCCGGCACCAGGCAAGAAGTTCGCATTTGGAGCATTTCTCAAACTTCGTGTAGTCGCGGTACTGTTCCATCTGGCAGACCCACACATCCGCAAGCCTGTCCTCAAAGACATTTCCCACTTTGCTGTTCTGTACCCGGCGGCAGGCGTAAATATCGCCGGCAGGCAGGATCGTCAGGTGGCAGTTACCGCAGTTGCAGCCGCCGTAGATCATGCCTTCCTCCACCGTTTCGGGGATTTTGAACGTCCCGGTTTCATATTCATACAGCGTCCACAGATGATCTTTTTTATTAAAGTAGGTCTCGCAGCCAGCTGCCTCATATTCCCTGAATTTTTTATCACAGTCAGCCAGCAGCCTGCGGTAGCGCATTGGCTCAATCCCTACGTCCTTTTCCTCACTGGTAGGACAGTAGCGGGCAAACGCAAAGACACTTGCTCCAGCTTTTACCACAGCGTCGATAATATCCGGGACTTCATCAATATTTGTACCGGATACGGTAGTCATGATCACGCTTCTGATCCCGGCCCGATTGATGCAGCCGATCTTCTCCAGTGTGATGTCAAAGCTGCCCGGTTTGCGGAACCAGTCGTGGGTTTCCCGCATTCCATCCAGGGAAAGCTGGTATTTCTCGCAACCGTATTCTTTCAGCTTTCGGCAGACTTCATCATTTAGATGGAAGGGATTTCCGAGAATGGTGAAAGGAATATGATTTTCTTTTATCAGCTCCAGCAGTTTCCAGAAATCTGGGTGCAGGATCGGGTCGCCGCTCGTGATATAGAAATAAGGCAGCCGATCATATACCTTGCAGAAATCCAGACAGTTGTAAAAGGTTTTCTGCATCTGCTCCCATGTCATGGAATCCAGCTTTTTGCAGTTATCTTCTGAAAAAATGTAGCAGTGCTTGCACCGCTGGTCGCATTCATCTGTAATGTGCCATTGAAAAGAAAAATATTGTTTCATCACCGATTACCTCGCTTCTCTTGATAAATATATAAAAATCGGATGTTTCCGAGTAACATTTCAGATGTTCCCGGCAGGTTTCTTCCCGCCGGGAACTGTTTTCATAGGGATAGAACAGCTTACTTGTCGCCGGCGCCGCAGGCAGAACCACAAGCGGAAGGCTTTTCTTCCGACTTGTCAGCAGCACCGCAGGCAGAACCTCAGGCAGCGGGTTTTTCCTCCGGCTTATCAGCAGCACCGCAGGCTGCGGGTTTTTCCTCCGGCTTTCCGGCAGCACCGCAAGCAGAGCCGCAGGCGGCAGCGGGAGTTGAAGTGCTATAATAAAGTTGTAACGGAAGTGGCTAATAAGATATACTAAAACCAAGAAGAAAAGAGGTTCTTATCATGCCACAGAATTACACACCAGAGTTTAAAAAGAAGATTGTCCGTCTCCATTTGGAGGAGGGACGCACCTATAAAAGTATCACTGC
>DXGV01000007.1 GCA_019113745.1 Candidatus Blautia intestinavium | reverse complement strand
ATTGGTGTGCAATTAAAAACTAATCTTTTCAAATTTTCAAAAGCTATCTTTTTATGTGTTACTCATCCAGCTTGAAATCATATTTTCACCAGCACCCAACCTGATACTCAACCTGCTTGACCCGCCAGACTGTACATATCAACTGATACTCGTCACCTTTGATGTGCCATTCGGACAGCCCATCCGGTAATCAACCGCCTTAAAATGCCAGAAGTACATCGTTTCTGGTACTCGTCACCCTTGATATGTAACACTCATTTTCTCGGACAAAATCGCCTGATACCCGACTACCTTGACCTGCAACGCCCGAAATTTCATGTATTTTACCAACCACTAAACCTCGGACAGACCTTGATACTCAACATTATTAAGATGGCAAACATCCAGTTTAAAATCATCAAGAACAAGTCGCAACTTCTTCCGTGCCTCTGAGGAATAGATAGTCTTCAACGGATAAGTCAATTTTGCTAGCCTGGAACCACCATGGAAATCCATGTCGGATGTGTACACATTGACAGCATTCCCCACACATCGGCCTTCATGCTCCGTGCCAGAGTACTGAACTTCGTGTCCCTGACTTTTTAAATAATCACCTATTTTAAATATGTAGGTCTCACTACCACCATTCGGCTAGAGAAACTTATTGATCATCAATATCCTCATTTTCACCAATTTCTCATTCATTTGAGCTATATACTAAAATCTAAACGTATCTTTCAGCCCAAGCCATTTCTGATCTTTTTCACTAAGGTTCAGCGGTGTTCCATCCACCATGTATCCCTCCGCACTGGCAGTGCCGTTATAAGCTCCTTTCAGCTTGGGCCACTGGACGCCGATTTCCGGGTCATTCCAAGCCAGTCCGCCCTCATCGCCAGGGTGATAAAAGTCTGTCACCTTGTAGCAGAACTTTGCCACATCCGACATCACAAGGAATCCATGTGCGAAGCCTTCAGAAATATAAAACTGCTTGTTATTTTCCTCACTCAGTTCCACACCAAACCACTGGCCATAGGTCTTGCTGCCAGCGCGCAGGTCAACGGCCACGTCAAAGACGGTCCCTTGGATAACCCGCACCAATTTGCCCTGGGGATACTGTTTCTGGAAGTGCAAACCGCGCAGCACGCCCTTAGTACTCATAGACTGGTTATCTTGGACAAATACCATATCCAATCCGGCCTCGTGCATATCGTTCTGGTTGTATGTCTCCACAAAATAGCCCCGGCTGTCTCCATGAACCGTCGGTTCGATCACATAAAGCCCTTCAATCGGGGCCTTGGTTACCTTAATCTGTCCCATCCTCTGTTACCTCCTTACAGCTGCGCTTCCCTCAGATACCGGCTGACTGCATCCTGCCAGGTTGGCAGCGGCTTGAAACCGTTCTCTACCAGTTTTTTCTTATCCAGACGGCTGTTAAAGGGCCTTGCTGCCTTGCTCAGGCCATATTCTTCCGTGGTCACCGGAATCACCTTGGTTTTCAAACCGTATTGCTTATAAAACTCACAACAGAAGTCATACCAGCTGATATAGCCGGTCTTACATCCTGCATTCTCATCCGTTACTTCTGCATTTGTCGCATGGTAGTAACCGTACTTCTCGGTCTCACACATATCAATCAGAAGGCGGGCCAGGTCATAGGTATAGGTCGGGATGCCGATTTGGTCATTAACCACTCGCACCTCATCATGGGTCTTGCCCACGTTAATCATCGTCTTGATGAAGTTTTTTCCATTCAGGCCAAACACCCAGGCAATGCGGACAATGAAGTACTTTTCTAATGTGTTACTGACGGCCTTTTCGCCTTCCAGTTTTGTCTGACCATACACATTCAACGGCTTGTATTCCTTGCAGTCCGGATCCCAGGACTCGGTACTCTGACCGTCAAACACATAATCTGTGGATAGATATAGCATCTTGCAGTCCACCGCTTTGCAAGCTTCCGCAATGTTCTGTGGTCCACCGGCATTGACTGCACGGACTTTTTCGACTTTATCATCATCCTCGGCCATATCCACAGCCGTCCAAGCGGCACAGTGAATTACGGCATCCGGCTGTACTTCCTGGATAACTCTCATAACAGCATACCTGTCAGTGATATCCAGTGTGATATAAGGCATTGTGGTAACGGGTGAACTATCTGCAACACCTGCGTATTGTTCTGCAATGTCGGAACCGATGCCTTCATAACCACGTTTCTGTATTTCATTCATCACGTCATGGCCCAGCTGACCATTGATGCCTGTCACCAAGAATTTCATTCCTCACACCTCGGTCTTGTTCTTATACATTTCCTCGTAGTATTTCTGGTAATTGCCGCTGGTCACATGATCCATCCATTCTTCATGGGCCAGATACCAGTCAATGGTCAGAACAATGCCCTTTTCAAAAGGTGTTTCGGGATACCACCCCAGGTCGTTCTTGATCTTGGTCGGATCAATGCCGTAACGGCGGTCGTGGCCCAGTCGGTCCTCAACGTGCTTAATCAGCGCATCGGAAATACCATCGTCATGCAGACGGTCGTGGAGCTGCTCGATAATTGTCTTGACAATAAAGATGTTTGGACGCTCATTGTGACCGCCCACGTTATAGACCTCACCAATCTTGCCTCCATTGGCGACCATATCAATGGCCTTGCAGTGATCTTTCACATACAACCAGTCGCGGATCTGCATGCCATCGCCGTATACAGGCAACTGTTTGTGGCGCTTGGCATTGTTGATCATCAACGGGATCAGCTTCTCCGGGAACTGATAGGGACCATAGTTGTTGGAGCAACGGGTAATGTTAATAGGCATCCCATAGGTATCATAGAACGCCATGACAAAGTGGTCAGCACTGGCTTTGGAGGAAGAATAGGGGCTGTGGGGAGATAGCGGTGTGGTTTCTGTGAAGTAGCCTTCTGCGCCCAGTGCGCCGTAGACTTCATCGGTAGAAACCTGGATGTATTTCTTGCCCTCTTTCCAGGTTTTCGTCTCCGAGTCATACCAGGCTTCTTTTGCCCGCTGGAGCAGGTTCACTGTGCCCATTACATTGGTCTGGACAAAGATTTCCGGGTTAGCAATACTGCGATCCACATGGCTCTCCGCAGCAAAGTTAATGGCATAATCAAAGTCATATTTTTCAAACAGGCTGGCGACCAGTTCTTTATCGCAAATATCCCCCTGCACGAATATATGGCGGGGATCTTCCTCTACGTCTTTCAGATTTTCAAGGTTGCCGGCATAGGTCAACTTATCCAGATTGACCAGCAGAATGTCCTGATATTTTTTCAGCATATAGTAAACAAAGTTGGAACCAATAAAGCCGGCACAGCCAGTGATCAGATACCTCTTCATTCTCTCTTTTCTCCTCGCATATATTCAGTGCAGCACGTCCAGGTATTTACCGTCTAAAACATCCTTTAGATACTGACCGTACTGGTTTTTCTTCAGCACCTCATAGACGGCCAAGACATCCTCTTTCGTGATCCAGCCGTTCAAATATGTGATCTCTTCCAGACAGGCGATCTTGCGGTGCTGGTGTTGCTCCATTGTCTTAACAAAATTGGTAGCGTCTACCAGGCTCTCATGCGTACCGGTATCCAGCCAGGTGAAGCCCTGTCCCAACAGTTCCACATTCAGTTTCCCAGCTTCCAAGTAGATGCGGTTGAGGTCTGTAATTTCCAATTCGCCGCGAGCAGAGGGTTTTAAGCTCTTTGCATAGTCCACGACCTGATTGTCATAGAAGTAGAGGCCAGTTACGCAATAGTTGCTCTTGGGATGTTCCGGTTTTTCCTCGATACTGATAGCCTTCCCACTTTGATCAAACTCCACGATGCCGAAACGCTCGGGATCATCCACATAGTATCCAAATACCGTTGCACCTTTACCAGATTCCGCATTGGCAACGGCAGCTCGCAGTCTTTTCTTCAACCCGTGGCCAGCGAAAATATTGTCGCCCAAGACCATCGCCACAGGCTCATTCCCAATAAAATCAGCGCCAATAATAAATGCCTGTGCAAGTCCATCCGGGGAGGGCTGTACCTCGTAAGTGAGGTTGACGCCAAACTGATGGCCATCACCCAGCAAGTCCTCAAAGCGAGGGGTGTCCTGCGGGGTGGAGATGAGCAAAATATCCCGGATGCCAGCGTTCATAAGAACGGACATCGGGTAATAAATCATCGGCTTGTCATAGACAGGCAAAAGCTGTTTAGATGTCACTTTTGTCAATGGATATAGTCTTGTGCCGGAGCCTCCGGCAAGAATTATACCTTTCATCTTTAATCTCCCATTTAGCATTAATTGCGATATTCTGCTTCTTATCATTGCTGTAATCAAATATACTTTTCATTTAAAGCAGCATCAAAAAGCAATCATTCATATTGATAATTATTTAATCTTGATAAGTTCCCCTGGATAGAGGAAAAAGGCTCATGTTCTATTTCTTCTATAATCAACTGCTCATCTGAGCCTCGAATTTTCCTAATTTGTCTCCCTCTCACTAACCCCAGCCTGATACTCAATCCACTTAACCTGCCAGACTGTACATATCACCTGGTACTCGTTCCTCTTGATATGCCATTCGGACAGCTCATCCGGTAATCAACCGCCTTAAAATGCCAGAAGTACATCATTTCTGGTACTCATCACCCTTGATATGTAGCACTCATTTTCTCGAACAGACCCTGATACCGATCATCGCTATCCCCATCTTCTACCCCCGGTATACGTCCAGTGTTCTTTCCACCACATCGTCCCATCCATATTTTTTCAATATAAAATCCTGGGCTTTATTTTTATATTGCTGAACTATTTCCGGATGATCGCACAGCATCTGCAGCTTATCCTTCAGGTCATCTATATTGCCTTTCTGGAAAAGTACCGCTTTATCTTCTACAACCTCCGCACATTCTGGGATATCGGACGTCAGGCAGCAGTTTCCGTAGCTCATTGCTTCCAGCAGGCTTAGAGGCATTCCCTCCAGATCAGAAGGCAGGGTATAAATATAAGGATTACTGTATAATTCATGCTTGATTCTTTTCTGGACAAATCCTGTGAAAAGGATACGAGGGTCGTCCTCTGCCAGCTTCTTCAGCTCTTTCATATAGGTCTCTGTATCAGAGCTTCCTCCCGCAATCACAAGTTTTTTATCAGTCTTTACCTGTTTAAAGGCTTTGATTAGATATTTTTCTCCTTTTTCCGGGACAAGTCTGCCAAGATAAAGAATGTAGCCGTCCTTTTCCAGACCCCATCTTTCCGTAATCTGATCTGCTTTTCTCAGTTTCGGTTCCTTTACTCCATTCGGAATAAATAAAGTCTTTCTCTGATATTGGTTCTTAAAATACTGCTGTACACCGGATGAAAGAACGATAATATCGTCTGCAAACCGCACAGCGTTTTTCTCACCCATCATTATGTAGGCCGAAGCCAGCTTGCCCCATTTTGCCCTTTGGTGATCCAGTCCATGCACCGTAACAACCACCCTTTTCCCCAGCATCTTGGGAAGCCAGCACATAAATGCCGGGCCCTCCGCGTGGATATGAACCACATCGTATTTCCCGACAGCTGCTGCCAGAGAAGCAGAAACCGAAGCGCTCATAGCCGCCAGCCCCGGAAGGTTGACGGTAAACACTTCCTTTAGTTTTACCCCTCTGAAATTTTTCATTTTCTTTTCGTCATATTCGGCTCCTGCCACATTATGTCCCCTGCGGTTGTAGCAGGTTACTGCATGGCCTTTTGCCGCCATGCGTGTCGCAAGTTCCTCTACCACTACTTCTATTCCGCCTTCCCGGGACGGGATGCGTTTATGACCGAGCATGGCAATCCGCAATTTCTCTGTTTCTTTTTTCTCACTGCCCATGCTCTGATCCTCCTAAATTATTGTCCCGCGTTTCTGCTGAGACTCTTCTGCATTTTCTTTGCCTTTTGTCCTGATCTGCCGGATCCGGATTCCGTAAGGCTTTTTCTTTTTATAACTTCAAGCACTCCCGCAGCATAAAGCCGCTGTCTTCCCGGGGTCTTTGCGGACTCCGGCGGGCGGTGCTCAGGCCCAAAGGCAAAGCCCGATGGGTTCTGCCCTTTTTGCAGTTTCCCGCTGAAATCTATGAAAACAGTGACTTAATCACTTGTTTTCGTCATATTTCAATTTATCTTTTATACATAATTTTCTTTATGTGGCAAAAAAGAGATGCTATCCAAGGTTTCTTTTTCGGGAATCAGTTTCTTGCTGAAAAATACTGCTTCTTATCTTAAAGCAGCTTCTTCTGGAAGCCGCTCAGACACTTTAATCCAAGATTTTTTGCCGTATTCAGATACCGATTTCCTCTGTGTCCTTTCTCACAAACAAATTCCGAATTGTTTTTCTTTATGCTCGATCCACAGATACTGCACACAGAACTGATTTTATGCTGTTGTGTTTCCAAAACCACAATACCTGCCTGCCATGCCTTATATTTCAGTTTTTCACGAATGGATGTACTTAAATAAATAGGTGAATATCTTCCGGAAGAGCGTATAATTATTTTTCTGTGGCAATCATCAAAAACCGGAAGGACTAAAATTCCGGCATGATTTTCTCTGCAGTAATTAATAACCTGACGGCTGAACTGATGGGCATAATGGTCACTGATGTTTTTTAGCTTTTTCCAGTACTTTATATTTCCCCGGGGATTGTCTTTTCCTCCGCCGGAGTCCTGGGATTTTTTCAGTCTTTCCAAAACGACATGACAATTGTGGGCATATTCTGCCCCGCCCCTCAAAAAAAGGCTGTCTGTCATTTTTCCATGTGAATCTAAAATGCAGCATACAAGACAGGCGTCTCTGTTTGTAAAGACAAGAGAACATATATTTTCACCTGCTTTTATACGCTCTTTCGCGGTTCTCCCATCGCTGACCGGGGTTTTCCATGGAACATGAAGCTCTATCCTTTTATCTCGCAGGACAAGTGCTGGAGACATCATCTGGCCATCCTGGGGAATTTTGTTTCCTCGCAGTCTTATACGCAGCCACCTCCAGGAATCTCCGTCCCAGAGCTTCAGCGATATCCCGGTCTCTGTGAAATCACGGTACATTCCTTTATAAAAGGTCACGGATTCATTGAATTCCTGGCTTCTGTCTTTCTGTACGTCTCTGGCAAGATAGCTCCGGGCCGCCGCCACAGCTCCATTAATTGCTGCTCTCCTGAAATAAAGAGGAACTTTTTTCCAGGGAAGAGGATAGGGTACTGGTTCCCGGTTTCTGCCAACGATTGTTATTTTTTCAAGGCTCCGGAGAGTTTCCATTGTCCCTGTACTGTTTTCTGAAAAAGTATCCAGATACAATCTGTAATAAAATCCCAGAATATCGTTGTACAGCTTCTGAGTTTTTTCCATTTGCGCTCTGTGTCTGGAAAGTACACTGAACTTCCTTACAGTCACTGAATAATATGCTGTTTTTTCCATCAGAAAACCTCAGTATTTTTTCGTGGAGTATTCTGCTTCACGAAATTTGCATTTCAACAAACTCATTCTAGCATAGCAAATCATTAATGTAAAGTCACATATATGACTTTAATCATGCAATGTTTACCGTATATTTGTCGGTTCTGACAAAATCAATCATGTTTTCTTTTCCAAAGCAGCGAGAAAAACAATATCACATATCTTTTTCAGGGGAAAATCTAATTAAAAAAATGAAAATCCAGAAATATTTACGAACAATTTCGTGAAGCAGAATACTTCACGAAACCAGTATTTTTCTCTTATCTGAAAATTATTAACATTATTTTCTCATTATGATGACAGTCAACACAAGAATTATTTACGATTTATAATAAAAATAATAACGCAGGGAGCAGCCACCGCCGGATTCTTCAGACGGTAACTGCTCCCTGTCATATTTAAGATTCTATGTCTCCTTTTCAGAGAAACAAAATCCGGGATTTAATTTTGGCTGTCAATATCAGTTTTTACTGTTGATATAGTTTACAAGACCTCCTGCCTGGATGATCTTCTGCATAAACTCCGGAAATGCCTGACCTTTAAACTCTGTACCTTTGGTGCGGTTATAGATCATTCCTGTATCAAAGTCAACTTCCACCTCATCACCGTCCTCGATTCCCCTGCTTGCCTCAGGACACTCTATAATAGGAAGTCCGATGTTGATGGCGTTTCTGTAAAAAATTCTCGCAAAGGTTTCCGCGATCACACAGCTCACTCCCGCCGCTTTGATGGCGATAGGCGCATGTTCTCTGGAAGAGCCACAGCCAAAATTCTTGTCCGCCACGATGATATCTCCTTTGTTTACCTTATGGACAAATTCTTTATCAATATCTTCCATACAGTGGGTGGCCAGTTCCGCCGGATCTGAGGAGTTCAGATAACGGGCAGGAATGATCACATCTGTGTCTACATTGTCTCCATATTTGAATACTCTGCCTTTTGCCTGCATAAATCTTCTCCTCCTTATAATCCCAGTTCTTCCGGTGCGGAAATTTTTCCGGTTACCGCGCTGGCAGCCGCAACTGCCGGACTTGCAAGATAAACTTCTGAATCCACATGTCCCATTCTTCCTACAAAATTGCGGTTAGTAGTAGAAATGCATCTCTCGCCTGCGGCCAGGATTCCCATATATCCGCCCAGACACGGACCGCAGGTAGGCGTGCTGACAACAGCTCCCGCCTCAATAAAAATTTTCAGAAGTCCCTCCTCCATAGCCTGAAGGTAAACTGCCTGCGTAGCCGGGATCACAATACAGCGCACTCCTTTGTGTACTTTGCGCCCCTTCATGATTTCCGCCGCAATCCTCAGATCATCAATCCGTCCGTTCGTACAGGAACCGATCACTGACTGATCCACCACGATATCTTCCTTAATCTCGCTGATCGTTTTTGTATTTTCCGGAAGATGAGGAAATGCTATAGTCGGTTCCAGAGCACCGAGATCGATCGTATACTCTGCATCGTAAACTGCGTCCTCGTCTGCCTCGTAAACCTTATAAGGACGTTTGGAATGTTCCTTCATGTAAGCTTCTGTCAGCTCGTCAACAGGAAAGATTCCATTTTTTCCGCCTGCCTCAATAGCCATGTTCGCAATCGTAAAACGGTCGTCCATCGTAAGATTTTTGATTCCTTCGCCGACAAATTCCATAGATTTATAAAGCGCTCCGTCCACGCCGATCATGCCGATGATGTGAAGGATCACATCCTTTCCGCTAACCCATTTTTTCGGTTTGCCTACGATATTGAACCTGATAGCTCCCGGAACCTTGAACCATGCTTTTCCTGTCGCCATTCCGGCCGCCATATCGGTACTTCCCACTCCGGTAGAAAACGCGCCCAGAGCGCCGTAAGTACAGGTATGGGAATCTGCGCCGATGATCACGTCTCCTGCCACAGTCAGACCTTTTTCCGGCAGAAGGGCGTGTTCAATTCCCATTTGTCCTACGTCAAAATAATTGGTGATATCGTGGCGGCAGGCAAATTCTCTCACACATTTACAGTGCTCTGCAGATTTGATATCTTTATTTGGAATAAAATGATCCATTACCAGAGCAATCTTGTCCTTATCAAAGACAGATTTTACTGTCATTTTATCCATTTCGTGAATTGCCACCGGAGAGGTGATGTCGTTTCCAAGAACCAGATCCAGATCTGCTTCGATCAACTGTCCGGCCTCCACATGATCCAGGCCTGCGTGAGCTGCCAGGATTTTCTGTGTCATTGTCATTCCCATGGTCGATTTCCTCCTTATTTTCCGTAACGTTAATATACAAGGGACATTAACGCTATATTCTTTTCCTGACGTTTTTGATACGGCAGTTTGAAACGCAACAGGATTTCCTGTATACGTTATTAAATTTTCTTTCACTGTTGTCAGTATAGCACATTTATTGATATAATGCTAATACATATTAATCATATTTATTATGTTTTATAGTTATATCTATAGTCAGTATACAAGATACAAATAGGAATACCTTTCATGCCTGTATGAAAAAGTATATCGGCCTGATCCGCAAAATGCCATAAAATAATAAATAATAAAAGATATCATTTTATCACGGAGGAATTTATGCAGGAAAATCTGTCTTTATATCATGTTTTTTATGTCGTAGGAAAAACAGGAAATATCTCAAAAGCTGCCAAAGAGCTTTTTATCAGTCAGCCTGCTGTGAGCAGAGCCGTTCAGAAACTGGAGGCCAGTCTGAATGTCTCCCTTTTTAAAAGAAGCTCCAGGGGCGTCATACTGACTCCTGACGGGGAGCTTCTTTTTCAAAAGCTTAAGGGGGCTTTTTCTCTTATATCTGAAGGTGAAGAGCTTCTACTCCACAGCAGCTCTCATGCTGTTCCTCATCTCCGTCTTGGGACCAGCTCCACACTGTGCAGATATGTGCTTCTTTCCTATCTGAAGCCTTATATATCCGCTCATCCCCAGGTTCGCGTCAATATTTCCTGTCAGTCTACCTATCAGACGCTTCAGCTTCTGGATGAGGATAAGCTGGATCTTGGGCTGATCGGACGACCCGGTAAGCTTCAGGGCTACTATTTTTATCCTCTGCTCCACATTAACGACACTTTTGTAGCCACAAAGCAGTATCTCAAAAATCAACAGAAGCTTTATTCCGGCGGTTCTCTTTATCAGACAGCCACTTTTATGATGTTGGATGAGAAGAATATTACACGTCAGACCATCGACGCCCGGTTAAAAGAGCATCGGATTGAGCTGAATCACATTCTGGAGGTCACATCCATGGATCTTCTGATCCAGTTCGCCATTATTGGCCTTGGCGTTGCCGGAGTAGTACGGCAATTTGTCGAGACGGAGCTTCGAGAAGGAACTCTTGTGGAGGTTCCGGTAGGTTTTGCCTTTCCTGACAGGGAAATTGGCTTTGTATGCCGGAAAGGTGATGAAAAACTGCCTCTGCTGAAATCTTTCTTTTCTCCTTCTGAGGTCTGTCAGAAATGATAGGATTCCTAAATTTCCGATTTCAGCCGTAAATCCTACCACCTTTCTACGGATGCTTTCCCAGTTTCTCTGATTTCAGCCGTAACAATCTGTATTAGTCCGTCATCTCCGGAATTCGTGGCATTTCTGGGTATGTTTCCATCTATGCAGACAGCTTTATTACTCTCATTTTCTGCCTGACAGACAACATATCTATTAAATAGTTGATTAAGGAGTTGATTCACCTCCAGATTCCCATTTCAAGATCAGATAAAAAACTCTCTACAGGAAGAATCTCCTGGCCTGTAACACAAAACAGGGCGGAATTCTAAGAATCCCACCCCAAAATCCAGCATAAAACCTAAACCGAAATCCGAAACGTAAGCCTCGGATTTTGCCTGCAATCTAAACTGCCGCACTGATAACCAGTGCGGCAGACACATTTTAAACTTTTTTAAAACCTCAAGCTCCGCTTCGCTGCGTTTGAGTATCGCAAAAATTTGAACAAGCTCAAATTTTTGCTTAGTTATTGATAAGTTTGTCTTCGCCGTTCCAGCTATAGAGCTTACGGATTTCTTCTCCGACGATTTCTGACGGATGCTCAGCCGCAAGTTTTCTCATAGCTTTGAAATGAACCTGGCCGCCTGCGGAGGACATGTCAAGCAAGAAGTCTTTTGCGAAAGTACCGTCCTGGATGTCTTTCAGGATCTGTTTCATTGCTTTCTTTGTATCTTCTGTGATGATCTTCGGTCCTGTGATATAGTCGCCGTATTCAGCAGTATTGGAGATGGAGTATCTCATTCCTGAGAATCCGGACTGATAGATCAGATCTACGATCAGTTTCATCTCATGGATGCACTCGAAGTACGCATTTCTCGGATCGTATCCTGCCTCGCAGAGAGTCTCAAAGCCTGCCTGCATCAGAGCGCATACACCGCCGCAGAGAACTGCCTGCTCGCCGAACAGGTCTGTTTCAGTCTCCGTACGGAAGGTAGTCTCCAGAAGACCTGCTCTTGCTCCGCCGATAGCAAGACCGTATGCCAGAGCTTTGTCAAGAGCTTTTCCAGTATAATCCTGTTCTACAGCTACCAGACAGGGAGTTCCTTTTCCAGCTTGATACTCGCTTCTTACTGTATGGCCCGGAGCTTTGGGAGCGATCATTGTAACGTCTACATTCTTCGGAGGTACGATGCATCCGAAATGAATATTAAAGCCATGAGCGAACATCAGCATATTTCCTTCTTCCAGATTTGGCTCGATGTCCTTTTTATAAAGATCCGCCTGCTTCTCATCGTTGATCAGGATCATGATGATATCCGCCTGCTTTGCAGCTTCGGCTGCTGTAAACACTTCAAAGCCCTGATCTTCCGCTTTTTTCCATGATCTGCTGCCTTCATACAGGCCAATGATCACATGGCACCCTGACTCTTTTAAGTTCAGTGCGTGAGCATGTCCCTGGCTGCCGTAACCGATAATAGCAATGGTCTTGCCATCCAGTAAACTTAAATTACAGTCTTCCTGATAAAAAATCCTGTTTGCCATTTTTGTTTCCTCCTGTGCTGTAAATTTTTTCATAATAATTTATCGTTAAGGGAGTGATCTCCCCTAGCAAGCCGTTAAAAATATCTTACGTCGTCTGCTCCTCTGGAAAGTCCGGTGATACCGGTTCTCGCCAGCTCCAGGATCTCATATTCATCCAAAAGATCAATGAAAGCGCTCAGTTTACTTTTGCTTCCTGTCAGCTCGATTACCATGGACTCTTTGCCTACGTCGATAATATTGGCCCGGAAAATATTTGCGATCGTCATTACGCCTTCTCTTTCAGTCGGCTTTGCCGCTACTTTTACAAGCACCAGCTCGCGGCTTACACTGTTTTCCGGCTCCAGAATCTTGATATCTCTTACATCCACCAGCTTTGCAAGCTGTTTTGTGATCTGTTCCAGTATCAACGCGTCTCCGCTGCACACGACCGTCATTCTGGAAAATCTCTCGTCAGCGGTCACCCCTGCGGAAAGACTGTCGATATTATATCCTCTCCTGCTGAAAAGTCCGGAAATCCGGCTTAAGACACCAGCGGTATTATCTACCAGCAAGGATAAAATCCTCTTTTGCATACCCCACCTGCTTTCACCACTTTAATCTTGTAATATGTAAAACATCTACATGAGTATCATTATAACAACATTCACCGGTTTGTCAATGTCAAAATCTTTGATTCCATTTTTTAAAATACTGTCTGCACAAGCACCATGTAAAGAACTGTTCCCCCTGCAATAGATAAAAGCATCTGCCTTTTCCATATGTGCAGCACGATCACCGCCGCAATAGAGATCAGCTCCGGAATACCGTGGCTTCCCTTAAAAATGCTGACATTTCTCAGACAGTAGATCACAAGAAGCCCAAATACGGCCGGAGGCAGTACTTTTCCAAGATACTGGATATATTTCGGCGTGGCTTTGCCTGCGGGAAATAAAAGGAATGGAAGAAATCTTGTCAGCATCGTTCCTGCCACCACCACAGCCACTGTAATGATCTGTTGTATTACCGTCATCTCCCTGCCGTCTCCTCCCTCTGTTCTATAGGTTTTCTCATTCCAGTCAGCATCAGCAGCATGGCGGCCATAGACGGAATGATAAAGTTATCCGCTCCGAAGATCAAAAGACAGAGAACTGAGATTCCCAGGCCAAGAAGAGCGCTGATATGCTGTTTGTCTTTCAGCCATTGTTCCATAAAGATCACCACAAACATAGCCGTCATAACAAAATCAAGGCCTTCTGTATCAAAGTGGATAAATGAGCCGAAAATGCCGCCCAATGTAGAACCGGAAAACCAGTAAAAATGGTTCAGAAGCGTTACGAAAAACATAAACCATCCTCTGTCCACATCCGGCGGGATCTGTGCCGTATAATTGATGGAAAAGGTTTCGTCGCACATTCCGAAGATCAGATACAGTTTTTTTAGACCTGTACCCCTGAATCTGTCCAGCATGGAAATCCCATAGAAAAGATGCCTTGCGTTGATCATCAGGGTCATCAGAAACGCCTGAACAGGATTAAAGCTTCCCAGAAGCATATTTGCCGTGATAAATTCCATGGAACCGGCAAATATGGTAATACTCATCAGCATAGGGTAGAGAAAACTGAAACCGGAAACATTCATATAAATCCCATATGTAAGTCCCAGGAACCAGAATCCGGCAAATATGGGAATCGTATAAGGAAACGCCGCCTTAAATGCTTTTTTTATGTTTGTACTTTTCGTCATTTTTTTACACCAGATATTTATTTCTCAGCGCCTCGACGGCTTTTGGAGTCAGATAGAGAGCTTTTTTCAGGAACCGTTCCACAGTTCCGTAATCCTGTTCAATAGTCTCGAATACTGTGTCCAGGTATTCCCCTTTTACTTTATAGAGAAGACGTACCTTGTCCATGATCCTGCTGTCTACGATCGTCATTGTTTCCAGATAGCGGACCATATGCTGCATCTCTTCTTCCATATAGAGGTTTGTTTTCAAAAAGTCTTCGCGGATCGTTTTCCTGGGAACTCCCAGGGCGGACAAAAGAATAGCCGTTCCCACTCCCGCCCTGTCTTTCCCGGCGCTGCAGTGCCAGAGAACAGACCCGTCTTCGTGATGGAGAAGGGTGTCAATGAACAGCGCGTACTGCTTGACGCAAAATGGATCTCTGATAAAGTTCTGGTACTGTTTATGTATAAATGTATCCGGCACCTGGTCAAATTTGATGATCATTTCCGGAAGGCTTCCCGACTGGGAAATTCCCATTGTCTCCTCGTCCAGAATGGGAATTTCCGTATATTTTACACCCTCCATCACAATATCCGGTTTTTCCAGTATCTCCGCTTTCGTGCGGAAATCAATGACTTCCTTAAGATGATATTCATTCTGAAGCACATCCTGGTCCGACAGAGACGCATGGTACAGACTGCCGCTGCGTATCAGCCGTTTTGGAAGGATCAGTCTCCCGTCCTCGGTAGAAAGCGCGCCCAGATCCCTTGTATTCGGCAGACTCTTGAGATGGAGCCTGCTTCCCTTGGGAAACCCTGTGACAATCCCGGGATTCAGAGCTTTCAGAAGCTGTATGCAGTCGCTGATCTCCTGCTCCGTCATATCAAATTTGTATCGTTTTCTCCTTCTCGTAACGATCACAAGATAACTGGTACTGATCTGCTTCTGAACTCCTCCCTCTACGCCCTCCCGTCTTTTATATGCCCACAGGATATCGCGGCAGGGAAGGTAATTCGCCATCATATGCTTGGTAAAGATCAGATTCCCGTCCTCAATTCTTATTTTTCCATATTTCACAACTCTTCCCTCCTGCGGTTCAGAATCTGTATACTGCCGCTTCGTATGCCCGGAGCGTCATATGTTCCTCCGGTCTGGAATCTTCATAGTTTGAAATCAGGACAGTTCCCTCTTTTCCGGAAAATTCTTCCGGAAGATCCATTTTCTGTTCTTCACTGCTGAAATTGCAGATCACAAGAAGCGTCTCCCCATCCAGCTCTCTTGTGTACGCATAAAGAGCCTCGTGCTCCGGCAGAAGCAGTTTGTAATCGCCGTACACGATCACAGGGTTTTCGTGGCGAAGGCGGATCAGCTTCTGATAATAATAGAATACAGAGTCTTCTCTTGCCAGCTCTTCTTCCGCGTTGATCTCTTTATAGTTGGGATTTACCATGATCCAGGGCGTGCCCTCTGTAAATCCGGCGTTTTCGCTGTCATTCCACTGCATGGGGGTCCTGGCGTTGTCGCGGCTTTTGTAGCGCAGATACCGCATCATGGTATCGCCGTCAATAACGCCCTGTCCCACCAGTTCATGATAAGCGTTAATGCTTTCGATGTCCCGGAAATCTTCTAATGTCTGGAAAGGCACGTTCGTCATTCCAAGTTCCTCTCCCTGATAAACATAGGGAGTTCCCTGCATCATATGAAGACAGGTAGCCAGCATCTTCGCCGATACCTCCCGGTACTGCGGGGAATCGTTTCCAAGCCTTGACAGCATCCTGGGCTGGTCATGGTTGCACCAGTAAAGGCTGTTCCATGCTTTTCCCATAAGAGAAGTCTGCCATTTCGTCAATACCTGTTTTAATTCCGTCAGTTTGATCTTTCTTTCATTCCATTTGAAGGTTTCCCCTCCGTCCAGATCCATGTGCTCAAACTGGAAAACCATATTCAGTTCTTTTCCGTCAAGAGAAGCGTATTTTTTTGCCTCCTCCACAGTCACTCCGGAACATTCGCCAACTGTCAGAAGATCGTATCTGGAAAGCACGCGGCGGTTCATTTCCTGCAGATATTCATGGACATGAGGACCGTTGCACACATAGGGGCCGTAATCCCCATATCCGTTCTTTCCCACTTTTCCGTCCGGAAGCTCCGGAACCTTGGAGATCAGAGAGATCACGTCCATGCGGAAACCGTCGATTCCTTTCTGGCACCACCAGTCCATCATATCGAAGACCTCGTCCCGTACTTTTGGATTGTCCCAGTTCAGATCCGGCTGTTTTCTGGAAAACAGGTGCAGATAATACATATCGGTCTGCCCGTCGTATTCCCATGCCGGGCCGGAGAAACAGGAGCCCCAGTTATTGGGTTCTTTTCCGTTTTTCCCTTCTCTCCAGATATAGTAGTCTCTGTACGGGTTATCCTTTGATTTGCGGCTTTCCACAAACCAGGGATGCTCGTCTGAGGTGTGGTTTACCACAAGATCCATGACAATGCGGATTCCTCTCTCATGGGCCGCCGCCAGCATTCTGTCGAAATCCTCCATGGTTCCAAAATCCTTCATGATCCCGCGGTAATTGCTGATGTCATATCCGTTGTCGTCATTGGGAGATTCATAAACCGGAGAAAGCCATATCACATCAATTCCCAGTTTTTTCAGATAATCCATTTTTTCTGTGATACCGTTCAGATCGCCGATCCCGTCTCCGTTGCTGTCGTTAAAACTCCTTGGATAAATCTGGTATACTACGGCTTCTTTCCACCATGTTCTTTCCATATTGCAAAAGCTCCTTTTTGTTTCTGATTTTATTTATGCGTGAAACATTTCCTTAAATGTTTTCTTCCGCTCGACAGCCTCTGTGACTGCCGCCATCTTTGATGTATCTCCGATGAGGATCGCTCCGCAGAGACGGTTGTTCAGGAAATAATATTTTTCATACTGTTTGCGTCCCATATCCTTAAATTCCACAGTGCGGTAGATGAGATTCGGATTCTTTCCGTTGTCGCCAATGGCATAAAGCCCGGTATTCATTCCATGGAAAGAAAGGCCGGCGGAAACAGTCGTATAGGTAAGATGATCTCCCGCCGCGTTGGCGCCTGCCACCTTGCCCTGTTCCAGAGCCTGGGGCCAGATCGCGTAATTGACGCCCTCATACTCTGCGCAGTCTCCACAGGCATAAATGTCGCTGCAGCTTGTCATCATTTCTTCATTTACCACTACGCCTCTGTTGATCTTAAGGCCCGCATTCTGCGCAATCGCCGCATTTGCCCGCACTCCGGCGGAAACGATCACCAGGTCTGCCGGGAATTCTCTGCCGTCACCCAGTTTTACAGAAGAGACAGAGGTATCTCCTTCTATGGACGCGATCTGCACGCCGGCATGGATATCAATTCCGCAGCTCTGGCTGACAGCAGTCAGCATTTCACTTGCGGAAGCGTCTAACTGGCGTCCCATGATCTGCGGAGCCGCCTCCAGAACCACTACCTGTTTTCTTGCTTTTTTCATCTCCCAGGCCGCTTCAAGTCCAAGAACTCCTCCTCCGATCACTACCACGTTGTTTACTCTGTCCAGCATGGATTCCAGCTTTTCAATATCCGACATACGGCGGATAGCGATCACCTCCGGCTTATCCGTTCCCGGAATAGGCGGAATGAAGCATTCAGATCCAAGCGCGTAAACAAGCTTTGTATATTTCAGCTTTGTTCCGTCAGAAAGCTCCACTTCCTTTTCTTCTGTATTTACAGCAGTCACTTCCCTGTCCAGAAGCAGGTGTATATTGTTTTCCTCATACCAGTCCTTCGGCTCTACCTGGATCTGTTCGGCATTCAGCTCCGCAACCATGGATTTTGTCAGCATCGGACGGTTATAAGTAACATAAGGCTCGTTGGAGATCATGATAATGGAACCTGTCAGATCTCTTTCCCTGATCGCTTTCGCCGCGCTTAAGCCAGCCGCTCCGTTTCCTATGATCACATAGAAATTCTCTGTATCGTTGCGGAAGCTGCTCTCTTCCATATCTACCGGAACAAAGTTTTCTTTTCCCACGCCGCAAACCGGGCAGATTTCCAGAGAAGAATCAAAAATTTCTCCGCATACGAGACACTTCACCAGAGTGCGGGCTCCTTTTGCCTTCTTTGGATTCTCTTTTTCCTGAAGGATACACCCGAAATTATACCCGTACTCATACGCGTCCAGAAGATTATTTTCTGAAGGCTTGAAACGGATCTTCAGGCCGTCCACCACCTTCATGCGAAGCTGTTTCAGCCTTTCCAGAATGTGAGGCACGCCCTCGCCGCTCCATCCGTAGCTTCCGAAAGCGCTGGCCAGCTTGCCGCCATGGGTCCCTGCAAAGATAGCTGTGGTAAGATCCCAGATAGGCTTCAGCGCCTCTCCCACGATAGTAGGCGTACCGAACAGGATACCGTCCGCAAATCCCAGCTCTTCCAGGACTTTAGCCTGATCCGCCTCCACCATGTCGTAGCTTCTGACGTCAATATCGCCGCTGTCTTTGATTCCCCGTTCGATCTCCCCGGCAATCTGTTTCGTATATCCATAGGCGCTTACATAAGGAATGATCACTGTTTTTTTCTTGTTGGGATTGACTACGGTACACCATTCCTCATAGGTATTGTACATAAAGTCGATCTTTTCATCGATCACAGGTCCATGTCCGGGACAGATCATGGAAACGTCCAGTTCTCTTACCCGGGCAAGAGCCTTCAGCATATATGGCTTAAAAGGCCCTATGATACAGTCGAAATAATATTTTGTAGCCCGCATATAGCCCTCATGGTCTGTAACCTTGCTGGCCAGAACATCATGGAACCCATAGTGAGAGCCAAAGGAATCGCAGGTCACAAGGATCTGTTCTTCCTCGATATAGGTATACATGGTATCCGGCCAGTGAAGGTTCGGCACCACCAGGAACCGCAGAGTCTTTCCGCCGATTTCCATTGTCTGATTGTCTTTTACGGCAATGGAGGTGAAATCGCCGTTGACGATCTCTTTCAGAAAGCCGATGGCGCAGCCTGTAGCCACAATCTTCATCTGAGGGCTGTATTCCAGAAGCTTTTCAATACTTCCCGCATGATCCGGCTCTGTATGATCCACGATCAGATAATCAATCTTCGTCACATCTATGATCTCTTTCAGCTTGTCCAGATATTCGTCAAAGAATTTCTCTTTGGCAGTTTCAAACAGTACGGTCTTTCCGCCTGTTTTCCATACATAGGAATTGTAGGTCGTGCCGAACTCCGTGTACATGATGATGTCAAACACCCGAAGGTTATCGTCAACAATACCTGCCCAGTAAAATCCGTCTCTCAGTTCCAGTGTTTTCATAATCGTCCCTCTCTTTCTTTTTGTTCTGTTTTTTTATGCGTCTTACCCGTTCCGCCATAGCGCTCGTATACAAAAACCTTATATCAGGCGCAGTTCCTCCAGTCCCTTTTTGATCCCGTCGTGAAACATGTCCTCCGTCACATAATCGGCAAGATCAATGATCGCCTTTGAAGCGTTTCCCATAGCTACTTTTACAGCCGCGTATTCAAACATGGACAGATCGTTGTTGCTGTCCCCGAACACAACTGTATTTTCCCATGGAATATCAAAAATCCTGCATACCGCTGCGATTCCTACTGCCTTATTGTATCCCTTTGGCACAAATTCTATGGTAGTTCCCACAAAAGAATTATTTTCATGGCGGATAACGTCATAATATTCGGACAGCTCCCGGCAGGCCTTCTCGTCGTCGCAGCCTTCCTGCATCTTCGCGCTGATCTTGTTGATGTGCATCTGTTTCTCATTCCCACGGATAGGCTTCCATTTATCGCCCAGAGCCTCTGTGATCAGATCCCTGTACCAGTTTACTTCCGTAGTATATTCCTCCATATCGTAGTACATAAAATCCGCGCCCTCCATTACCGGCACAAGACCGTACCTGCGCAGGATCTCTACGGATTTTTCCGCTACTTCTTCCGGCATCTCCTTATTAAAAAGTCTCTGGCCGTCTTTCTCGATCGTAGCTCCGCAGGCGCTGATCATCCCGGTAAAAGGAATCTGTTCCAGGTACCACGGTACAAAAGCCCGGCTGCGTCCGGTACAGAGCCACGCTTCATGTCCATTGTCCACAAGGCGGCAGATCGCTTCTATGGCGCTTTCCGGCACGCCTTTCTTTATATCGCAGACCGTTCCGTCCGCGTCGAAAAATACTGCTTTTTTATCCATTTTTCCTCTTCTGTCTTTCTGCTATTCATCAGATGCCGCCTGTCTTTTTCCGGTTTTCAAAGCGTAGAAACACCTGATAATGCTGTCTTCCTGTTTCCTGTTTATTATACGTTATATTTTTCGTTAAGGCAAATACATTCTTACGTACAAAGAGACGGCCAAGCCATAAGCCGGGCCGTCTATGTTTAACAGACCATTTTCATCACACTTTTTACAGAGCCTGGATCCTCCTGATTGCTTCCCGGGTGTTTTCAAAGGTTCCGAACGCCGTCAGACGGAAATATCCTTCGCCGTGGGCGCCGAAGCCGGAGCCGGGAGTACCTACCACATGGGCGGTTTCCAGAAGATAATCAAAAAACTCCCAGGAAGTCATGCCCTTTGGTGTCTTCAGCCAGATATACGGAGCATTGACGCCGCCGGATACGGAATATCCCGCGTCTTTCAGTCCGTTGTATATATAATGGGCGTTGCGCATATAGTATGCCACCTGTTCCTTAAGCTGCGCCTTTCCTTCCGGAGAATAGACAGCCTCCCCTGCCCTCTGGACAATATATGGAGCCCCGTTGAATTTTGTACCGTGACGTCTCGCCCAAAGGTCATGAAGAGAAACGCCTTCCCTTTTCAGTTCCCTGGGGACTACAGCAAAGCCGAGACGGACTCCGGTAAATCCGGCGTTTTTGGAAAAACTGCGAAGCTCTATGGCGCAGGTGCGGGCTCCTTCACACTCATAAATGCTGTGAGGAACTCCTTCTTCTGTAATATAAGCCTCGTATGCCGCGTCATAAATGATCACAGCTCCCGTTCTGTTTGCATAATCCACCCATTCCTGAAGCTTGTCTTTCGTAATAGCTGCTCCACTTGGATTATTGGGAAAACACAGATAGATCAGATCCGGCGTTTCCTTCGGCAGCTCCGGCAGGAATCCGTTTTCTTCCAGACAGGGCATATAGATCACGCCGTCGAAATTTTCCCGTTCTTTGTTATATTCCCCGGTACGGCCCGCCATTACGTTGGTGTCCACATATACCGGATATACCGGGTCGCAGACAGCCACCTTATTGTCTGTCCCGAAGATCTCCTGGATGTTTCCGGAATCGCTTTTTGCTCCGTCGGAAACAAAAATCTCGTCTGCGCTGATCTGGCATCCTCTGTCCTGATAATCATTTTTTGCAATTGCTGATCTTAAAAATTCATATCCAAGATCCGGCGCATAACCGTGAAAGGTTTCCGCATGAGCCATTTCATCTACCGCTTTATGAAGCGCGTCAATAATAGCCGGCGCCAGCGGCTGGGTCACATCTCCGATACCCAGGCGCACGATCTTTTCCTCCGGATGCGCTGCCTGATAGTCCGCCACTTTTTTCGCGATTGTTGAAAAAAGATAGCTTCCCGGCAATTTCAGATAATTTCTGTTAATTGTCACCATATTGTTTTCGCCTGCTTTCTATTTCTTTCGTCAGAGCCTCTCTTACGGCGTCAGGACTTGCCTTTCCTTTCAGCTCTCTCATCATTTTGCCGACAAAGAAGCCGAACACTTTTTCCTTTCCGCCGAGAAGTTCGTTCAGAGGTCCCGGATTTTCTTCCAGGATTCTTTCCAGTGTACTGGCCAGAAGTCCGGTGTCCTCCACGATTTTCAGACCCTTCTCTTCTATATATACTACAGGATCAATATCCTGGTCAAAGACTTTTTCAAAAACTTTCTTTGCATTCTGGGGACTGACTTCCTTTTTCTCCACCATAACGATCAGGCTGGATAGATGTTCCGGCGAAAAGGATACCTTTTCCGGCTCTCTTCCCTTTTCCCTTGCCAGACGCAGCACTTCTCCCATAAACCAGTTGGCGGCTTTCTTCGGACTTCCGCAGAGAACAGCCGTCTCCTCAAAAAGCTTTGCGAGATGTCTTGTCTCTGTCAGTATCCCCGAATCATATTCGGATAATCCGTATTCCTTCTGATAACGGAGCATTTTTTCTTCCCGAAGCTCCGGCTGGCTTTCTTTCAGTCTCGCGATCCACTGATCGGAGATATGGACAGGCGGCAGATCCGGATCCGGGAAATAGCGGTAATCTTTCGCGTCCTCTTTGGAGCGCATGGCATGGGAAGATTCTTTGTTGTCATCCCATCTCCTTGTTTCCTGGATCACTTTTTTTCCGGCTTCCAGAAGTTCGATCTGACGTTCCCGTTCGCCCTCGATCGCCCGGGCGATCGCTTTAAAGGAGTTCAGGTTTTTCATCTCCGTTCTTGTACCGAATGTTTCGCTTCCTGCCTCTCTGACAGAAAGATTCACGTCCGCACGCATGGAGCCCTCCTGGAGCTTACAGTCTGAAACGCCCAGATACTGCATCATAAAGCGCAGTTTCTCCAGATAGGCGATCACTTCCTCGGAGCTTCTCATATCCGGCTCTGATACGATTTCGATAAGGGGAACTCCGCTCCGGTTATAGTCCACAAGGGAACAGTCCTCCCATTCGTCATGGATCAGCTTTCCGGCGTCCTCCTCCATATGCATTTCGTGGATACGGATTTTCTTTTTTCCGGAGGACGTTTCAATTTCCACCCAGCCGTCGTAGCAGATCGGCAGGTAGAGCTGAGATATCTGATAGTTCTGGGGATTATCCGGATAAAAATAATTTTTCCTGTCAAATTTGCACATCTGATGGATCTTGCAGTTCGCCGCGATTCCGGCTTTCAGGGCGAATTCCACCACCTGTCGGTTCAGAACAGGAAGGGAACCGGGCATTCCCGTACACACCGGACAGGTGTGGGTATTGGGCGCGCCGCCGAATTCTGTGGAGCATCCGCAGAAAATTTTCGTCTTTGTGGCAAGCTCTACATGGACTTCCAGACCAATCACTGTTTCATACTGTTTCATCAGTCCCGGCCTCCTCTCTCAAAAGCTGCGGCGCTGCGGAAAATCTTTTTTTCCTCAAAACGGTTTCCGATCATCTGTATTCCTATGGGAAGGCCTTTGCTGTCCATCCCGCAGGGAACGGAAATTGCCGGAAGCCCGCAGAGATTTACCGCCACCGTATAGATATCTCCCAGATACATGGAAAGCGGATCCTTCAGGCTTTCCCCGATCTTCGGAGCTGTATGGGGAGCCGCCGGAGCCAGGATCACATCGTACTTTTCAAAAGCGCGGTCAAATTCCTGACAGATCAGCGCTTTGGCACGGAGAGCCTTCAGATAATAGGCGTCGTAATACCCGGAGCTCAGTACAAAGGAGCCCAGCATGATCCTGCGCTTTACCTCTTCGCCGAAGCCCTCTGTCCTTGTCCTGTAATACATATCGTGAAGCCCCTCATAATCAGCCGCCCGATACCCGTATTTCACTCCGTCGAAGCGTTCCAGATTGGAACTGGCTTCCGCGCTGGCGATAATATAGTAGGCGGGGATCATATATTCCATTGTATCGACAGAGAAAAACTCCACGATCGCCCCCTGTCCGGTAAGAATCTTCAGAGCCTCCATAAAACTGTTTTTTACTTCTCCGTCAAGCCCTTTTGCAAGGTATTCCTTCGGTATGCCAAATTTCATACCTGTGATTTTCTGATCCATAGCTTCGGAAAAATCAAGATCTTTCCTGTCAAGGGACGTGCTGTCTTTCGGATCCCGGCCCGCGATCACCTCCAGGAGAGCGGCGCAGTCTGCAGTATTCTTTCCTATAGGGCCGATCTGGTCCAGGGAAGAGGCGTAAGCGATCAGGCCGTAGCGGGAAACCGTTCCATAGGTGGGCTTTACTCCTGTCACGCCGCAGAACGAGCTTGGCTGTCGTATGGAACCACCGGTATCTGATCCCAGGGCAAGATACGCCTCTCCCGCCGCCACAGCCGCGCAGGAACCTCCTGAGGAGCCTCCCGGAACATGATCCGTATTCCAGGGATTCCTGGTAATCCCGTAAGCAGAAGTTTCCGTAGTGCTTCCCATGGCGAACTCGTCCATATTTGTTTTTCCGATTACTATCATTCCTGCCTGTTCCAGACGGCTGACCGCCTCCGCCTGATAGGGCGGCACAAAATTTTCCAGCATTCTGGAAGCGCAGGTAGTCTTTTTTCCTTTTACGCAGATATTATCCTTTACCGCTACAGGCACCCCGGCCAGAGGTCCTGTGTAAATTCCCTCCGCAATGCCTTTTTCTACCTGTCTGGCTCTCGCATAGGCCTCTTTTTTATAAATATCAAGATAAGCGTGTATCCGGTTTTCCTTTTTTTCAATTTCCGCAAACACAGTTTTTACACCGTCCAGCACGCTGATCTGACGCTGCTTTATCTTCTCTGCCAGTTCAAGGGCAGTCATTTTTTCCAAATCCATTTTACTGTCTCTCTGCACTTTCTGATTCATTCCACACACATCTATCCAATCGTCTTCGGGACCTGATACTGCCCCTCTTTCATCTTCGGCGCATTGGCAAGCATTTCTTCCCTGTCGTCGCCGTTTGTCACCACATCTTCCCGGAATACGTTCTCATCCCCGAAAAGATGCGTCAGAGGTTCCGTTCCTTCTGTGTCCAGCTCATTGAGCTTTTCCACATAGTCCAGCATTTTCTGCATATCCTCTCTTGCTTTCTCCCTGGTTTTTTCATTCAGAGAAAGCTTGGCCAGGATACATACATTATCCAGTGTTTCATCATCTATAAGTTTCGCCATCCTGCATCCTCCCTTTTTTGTCAGGCCGCCTTTCCCGGCAGTTCTGTCCTTTTCTTTTTCTTGATAATACAACTCCAAACCGCGGAATTTCAGCGATTTTCCATGTCATTCTCAGTCGGCGTATGCCCTTACGGCTCCAGCCGGTTCATATCTCTCGGGAACAGGCATGCCTCCCTTACGTTGTCTTCTCCCAAAAGCTGCATGGTAAGCCTCTCAAGGCCGATCCCAAGACCGCCGTGGGGAGGCATTCCATGTTTGAAGGTATCCAGATACTGCTCCATTCCCTCTTCTTCCATTCCTCTTGCGGCGATCTTTTCTTTCAGCATGGCATAGTCATGGATCCTCTGCCCTCCTGTCGTCACCTCAAGGCCATGGAACAGAAGGTCAAAGCTCAGTGTAAATCGGTTGTCCTCTGGATCGTCCATGGCGTAAAAAGGACGCTTTTTCGACGGGTAGTGAGTAACAAAGACAAAATCCGCATCATACTCTTCCTTGAAGTACCGTCCGATCAACGCTTCTTCTTCCGGCTCCAGATCATAAGGATTGCGTATCTTTCTGTTGTATTTCTTAGATACAAGTTCTTTTGCCCTGTCAAAACGTACAGCCGGTATCCTGTCCGTTTCCGGAAGCTCTATTTTTAAAACCGACAGTTCTTTCGCATATTCTTTTTTCAGAAGGGCTGCCGCATACTGCAGGAATCCTGTTTCCATAGCCATGATCTCTTCAAAGCTGTCAATATATCCCATCTCGAAATCAAGGCTGGTATATTCATTCAGATGGCGCTTTGTATTATGTTTTTCCGCCCGGAAAACAGGTCCCGTCTCAAATACTCTGTCAAAAACGCCTACCATCATCTGTTTATAAAACTGCGGACTCTGGGCCAGGACAGCCGGTTTGTGAAAGTAGCTGAATTTGAAAAGATTGGCTCCCCCTTCCGCTCCTCTCGCGCCGATCTTCGGCGTGTGTATTTCTGTAAAGCCCTGACTGTAAAGATAATCCCGGAACGCCCGCACGATTCCCTCCTGGATCTTGAATTTGGACCGTTCCCGGATATTTCTGAGGGCAATGGGTCTGAAATTCAGTTTTGCTTCCAGAGAGGTATCCAGCTTCCATTTATCTATCGCCAGAGGAAGAGGCTCCGCCGGGCAGGAAAGCACCGTGATCTCCCGGATATGGAGTTCTCTTCCGTGAGGCGCCCGTTCTTCACTTTGCAGGCAGCCCTTTACCTGCAGCGTCATCCCTTCTTTCAGATCATGGAGCGGCAGATTTACTTTTCCGCTTTCATAAACTGTCTGAAAGAGTCCCTCTCTTCTCCTTAAAATAAGAAAAGCCACATCACCCATATTTCGGATACTGTGAACGGCTCCCTCCAGAACAGCTTCCTGATTCAGCAGGGAATTTCCCAGAAGCTCTTCCCATGTATTTACTTTTTTCTCCCATCTTCCGTCCAAAAATTCCATTTCTTATCCTCCATATTATGTTGTTTGGCTTTTTATAGTTGCATATATATGTTTGTTCTTTCTTTACTCTTCAAAAAACAGCATCAGGATCATCTGGGCTGTTTCCACCATATTCGTCCCGGAGTCCATGCTGCTTTTCTGGATATAGCGGTACGCCTCCTCCTCGCTGAGATGGTTTCTCTGCATCAGAATCATTTTCGCGTTTGAAATATAATTCTGCTCCTTCCAGCTCCGGGGCTTCGGCCTCTTTTTTTCCTTCTTTCTCCGCCGCTCCTGCTTGGACAGGATCATATGGACCGTATTGATCAGATCGCTTGTCTTCAGAGGCATCTGAAGAGAAAGAATAGAATCCGGCACCTCGCAGATCACCCGCTCTGACGCCAGAAGAAGCATTTCAAATCCTCCCGGCAGACACTCGGAAAGATCCAGATAGTTCATATCCGGCAGCCGGTATCCGCAGATCAGTACTCCGCTTTCCAGCTCGGAAGCGCTTGCCAGGGCATTGGAGGCGGCAGAGCAGACAGAAGCCACCGAAAATCCGTGTCTTTCCAGAATCGTGCGGATTTTCTTTGCGTCTTCAATTTTCGGTAATGCGATGACAATGCTGCTCATAAAGACCGTTCTCCTCTTTCCCCTTGTTTCTCTCCCGGCTGTCTTTTGTCCCGGCTTTTACAGACGGTACAGGTATTCTTCAACCTCCCAGTCCGTTACCTGCCTGGTGTATCTCAGCCATTCTTTTTTCTTCGCCGATGCGTATTGACGGCAGAAATCTTCTCCCAGGACCTCCCGGATCCAACTGCTTCCCTCAAATAGATCTATGGCCTCTTTCAGAGTTTCCGGAAGATTCTCCGCCGGCAGGTTTTCCGCGCCGCAGTTTGCCGATTTTACCGGCGCTATCTTGTTTTTGATCCCGTCCAGACCTGCCGCCAGACACACTGCCAGAACGAGATAGGGATTTGCCGCCGAGTCCGGACTTCTCAGTTCGATCCTGGTTTCCTCTCCTCTTCCTACAGGTATCCTTACCAGAGAATTCTGGTTGTTTTCCGTCCAGGTAAGCTCAGTAGGAGCGCCGTAGCCGGGTACAAGACGTTTGTAGGAATTTACCAAAGGATTGGTGATCAGCGCCATTTCCCTGCTGTGGGCAAGAAGACCGCCTACGAAATAATATGCCTCGTCGCTGAGTCTGCCGGGCTCATCTGTTTTGTCAAAAATATTTTTTCCCTGCCGGAACAGAGAAAAATGAAGATGCATTCCGGAGCCTGCTGTCTCTGATCTGGGCTTAGGCATAAAAGTGGCGTGGAGCCCGTGACGTTTTGCCACCGTACGCACTGCCATCCGGAAGGTCATGATATAATCCGCGATCCTGCTGATCTCTCCGTAACGGAAATCTATTTCGTGCTGGGCCGGAGCCTTCTCGTGATGAGAGGATTCCACTTCCATACCCATATCCTCAAGAGTGAGGACCATATCCCGCCTTGCGTTTTCTCCCAGATCCAGCGGACTTACATCCAGATATCCTGCCTGCTCATGAGTAACGGTTGTGGGAATCCCGTTGTCGTCTGTGTGAAACAGGAAAAATTCACATTCCGGATCAATGTAACAGGTATATCCTTCTTTTTCCGCCTTTTTTGCGGTGCGCTTAAGAATGTAGCGGGAACTGTTTTTATAAGGCGTTCCGTCGGGACAGAACAAATCGCAGATCATACGCGCCACTTTTCCCTGCTGCGGCCTCCAGGGAAGAAGCGTGAAGGTATCCGGATCCGGATGAAGATAAAGATCTGTTTCATCTTCCCCGGCCTCCCCGGCGATCAGCGTCCAGTCCACTGTACATTTGTTGTCCAGAGCTCTCGGAAGCTCTCTGGACGTTACCGCGATATTTTTGATCACACCGAACATATCGGTAAACTGAAGACGGACAAACTCTACGTCTTCCTCCTCAGCCATCTGTAAGATTTCTTCTCTGGTATAATTCCCCATGTCATTCTCTCCTTAATCTTTCCAAAAAGAAAAAGGCGCACTTCTGACAGAACCCGTCAGAAGAACGCCCTTGTTCATGCAGGTATTATAGCAACCGTTTTTCTCTTTGTCAACGGCTTTTTCGGCGATGTTTCATTCGGATACTGGTCGTTCCCCGTCATTAGAACAGAGGCAGGCGTATACCTAGCTACAGGTTTGTATATCCCATCAGAGATTCGTCTACTGCTCTGGCGGCTTCTCTTCCTTCGCGTATCGCCCATACTACCAGGGACTGGCCTCTTCTCATATCTCCCGCGGCAAATACCCGGGGTACGGAAGTCTCGTATCCCTCCGGCTTTGTGTCCACGTTGGTTCGGGCGTTTACCGCCACCTTAAAAGCGTCTGTCACATACTTCTGGCTTCCCAGAAATCCTGCCGCGATCAGCACAAGATCCGCCGGGATCACTTCCTCGCTTCCTTCCACAGGCACCATTGCCATACGTCCGGTTTTTTCGTCCTTCTGGCTTTTCAGTTTTATAAGCTTAGCTTTGCACACATTTCCTTTTTTATCCGCAAGAAATTCCTTTACTGTAGTCTGGTATACTCTGGGATCATGGCCGAAAACAGCAATGGCTTCCTCCTGGCCGTAGTCCGTTTTCAGCACTCTCGGCCACTGGGGCCAGGGATTACTTTCTGTTCTCTGTACCGGAGGCTTGGGCATCATCTCAAGCTGGGTGACAGATTTTGCTCCCAGGCGGATTGCTGTTCCCACACAGTCGTTTCCTGTGTCTCCGCCTCCGATGACAACGACATTCTTATCCTTTGCCATCTCATAGGGAACCTTTTCAAAATTACTGTCCAGAAGAGTTTTTGTCACCTTTCCAAGAAAGTCTACCGCGAAATAAATTCCTTTCGCCTCTCTTCCCGGCACCTGAATGTCTCTGGGATTGGAAGCGCCGCAGGCAAGAAGCACCCGGTCGTATTTTTTCAGAAGCTCTTCCGCCGTGATATCCTTCCCTACATTTGTATTCAGGACAAACTGTACGCCCTCTTCCTCCATGAGCTTTATTCTTCTGTCAATAACTGATTTTTCCAGTTTCATATTGGGAATGCCGTAGCGGAGAAGCCCGCCGGGACGGTCGCTTCTTTCATACACTGTCACGCTGTGCCCTCTGCGGTTTAACTGCTGTGCCGCAGCCAGCCCGGAAGGCCCGCTGCCGATCACCGCGATCTTTTTTCCTGTGCGCACCTTGGGCTTCCGAGGCTGTACCCAGCCTTTCTCAAAGGCCGTCTCAATAATCGCCCGCTCATTATCCTTCGTAGCCACAGGCTCGCCGTTCAGGTTGCAGGTGCATGCGGCCTCGCAGAGAGCCGGGCAGACCCTGCTGGTAAATTCCGGAAAGCTGTGGGTTTTGCTTAAACGGAGATATGCCTGCTTCCAGTTTCCCGTATACACAAGATCGTTTGTTTCCGGCACCAGATTGTGCAGCGGACATCCGGAGGCCATTCCTCCGATCATCATGCCCGACTGGCAGAAGGGAACGCCGCAGGCCATGCAGCGGGCCCCCTGGAGCCTTTGTTTTTCCCTGCTCATTGGAGTCCGGAATTCATGAAAATCAGCGATCCTGACTTTGGGATCAAGCACTTTCGCAGTTTCTCTTTTATATTCTAAAAATCCTGTTGGTTTTCCCATTCCTTTCTTCCTCCTTACTGTTTTGCTCCAATGCTTTCATAAAAGGCTTCCATCTGCGCCTGCTCTGTCGTCAGGCCCTTTTCCTCCAGTTTGGCGCTTAAGGTAAGCATTCTTTTATACTCGTAGGGAATCAGTTTCTTAAAGTGGGGCAGATAATTTTCAAAATCATCCAGTATCTCTTTGCCCAGGCTGGAGCCGGTTGCCTCTACATGAGCTTCGATGAGATCCTTAAGTTCTTTCCTGTCATATTTATTTTCCACTTTTTCAATGGAGATCATCGCTTTGTTCAGGTTTTTATACAGATTGTTGTGAGGATCCAGTACATAGGCGATTCCGCCGCTCATTCCTGCCGCGAAGTTTTTGCCGGTTCTTCCAAGGACGACCACCCGTCCTCCGGTCATATATTCACAGCCATGCTCGCCGACGCCTTCCACAACCGCGTTGGCTCCGGAATTGCGGACTGCGAATCGTTCGCCCGCCACGCCGTTGATAAAAGCGGTTCCGCTGGTAGCGCCGTAAAGAGCCACGTTTCCGATGATAATATTGTCTTCTGCCTTAAACCGGGATTTTTCCGGCACCCGCACGATCAGCTTTCCTCCGGAAAGTCCCTTGCCGAAGTAATCGTTGCTGTCGCCTGTCAGCTTCAGGGTAAGCCCTTTGGGGATAAAAGCGCCGAAACTCTGCCCGCCTGCGCCTTTGCAGTTTACAACAATCGTATCTTCCGGAAGCCCTGTTTTTGTTTTCCGTGTGATCTCCGCTCCCAGAATCGTTCCGAAGGTTCTGTCTGTATTTGTTACGTCCACACTGATCTCCACATGCTCTCCACTGGAAATGGCCTTCTCACATTTCTTCAGCAGAACCTTTTCATCCAGGGTCTTCTCCAGACCGAAATGATATTCCGCTTTTGGATCAAAAGTCACTTTCTGCCCCTTTCCGGCATAGGGATTATTCAGGATCGCGCCAAGATCCACCTTCCCCTTATGAGGCTCTTCTCTGTCTGAAGCCTTCAGAAGATCGGTACGCCCTACCATCTCGTCTACCGTGCGCACTCCCAGCTTTGCCATATATTCTCTCAGCTCCTGGGCGATAAATCTCATAAAGTTCTCCACATACTCCGGTTTTCCGCGAAAACGCTTCCGAAGTTCCGGATTCTGGGTAGCCACGCCCACCGGGCAGGTATCCAGATTGCAGACACGCATCATCACGCATCCCATGGTTACAAGAGGCGCTGTGGCAAATCCGAATTCCTCGGCTCCAAGAAGCGCCGCAATGGCAACGTCCCGTCCGCTCATCAGCTTTCCGTCTGTCTCGATGCGGACACGGTTTCTCAGTCCGTTCATCAGAAGAGTCTGGTGGGTTTCGGAAAGTCCCAGCTCCCAGGGAAGTCCTGCATTATGGATGGAACTCCTTGGAGCGGCTCCCGTGCCTCCGTCATAGCCGGAAATCAGAACCGTCTGTGCGCCGGCCTTGGCAACGCCGGCGGCAACTGTTCCCACCCCTGCTTCGGAAACAAGCTTTACCGAAATATCCGCGTACTTGTTGGCGTTCTTCAGATCGTAGATAAGCTGCGCCAGATCCTCGATAGAATAAATATCATGGTGCGGCGGCGGGGAGATCAGGCTGACTCCCGGAGTGGAGTGACGGGTTTTTGCGATCCAGGGATATACTTTTTTTGCCGGAAGATGTCCGCCTTCGCCAGGTTTTGCTCCCTGCGCCATCTTAATCTGGATCTCCCGTGCAGACACCAGATAGCGGCTGGTCACTCCGAACCGTCCGCTGGCTACCTGTTTAATCGCGGAACAGCGGTCGTTTTCTGTTCCGGCAGAGTCGATTCTTTCATCACTTTCCCCGCCCTCTCCTGTGTTTGACTTACCGTGCAGATGATTCATGGCAATAGCCAGAGTTTCATGGGCTTCCTGGGAAATCGATCCGTAGGACATGGCTCCTGTTTTAAATCTTTTTACGATCTCATCTACACTTTCTACTTCTTCCAGCGGAACCGGGGTCTTTGCGTACCGGAAATCCATCAGCCCTCTTAAGCTTCCTCTGCTCTCTTCATCCACAAGGCGGGTATATTCTTTAAACATTTCGTAATTTCCCTGCTTTGTAGACTCCTGAAGAAGATGAATCGTCTGCGGATTATATTTATGTTCTTCTCCCTGGCTTCTCATTTTGTGGGCGCCTACGCTGTCCAGGGTAAGATCTGTTGCCAGACCCAGAGGGTCGAACGCCTCAGAATGAAGCTTCTCCACATTATCTTCAATGTCTTCCAGGGTAATTCCGCCCACACGGCTGACCGTGCCTGTAAAGTATTTATCGATCACGTCCTGGGAAATACCGATAGCTTCAAAAATCTGCGATCCCTGATAAGACTGTATCGTAGAAATTCCCATCTTGGATGCGATCTTTGTAATTCCGCTTAAGACCGCATGATTATAATCCTCTACAGCCGCATAATAATCTTTATCCAGCATGTGATTATCGATCAGTTCCCGGATCGTTTCCAGCGCCAGATACGGATTGATCGCGCTTGCGCCGTATCCCAGAAGCGTTGCGAAGTGATGGACTTCTCTGGGCTCTCCGGATTCCAGGATAATGGCGAGGGAAGTGCTCTTCTTTGTTTTTACAAGGTGCTGGTGCACTGCCGACACGGCCAGCAGCGACGGGATAGGCATATGATTCTCGTCAACCCCTCTGTCGGAAAGAACAAGAATATTCGCTCCTTCCCGGAAGGCTTTGTCGACCTCTACAAAAAGCCGGTCGATAGCTCTTTCCAATTTGGTGCTCTTATAATACAGAGTGGAAACCACCGCCACCTGGAAGCCGTCCTGCTTCATGTTCTTGATTTTCAGCATATCCGTATTGGTCAGAATCGGATGAACAATTTTCAGGACCTTACAGTTTTCCGGCTTCTGAACAAGAAGGTTTCCGTCCTTTCCCGCATAGACGCTGGTAGAGGTAACGATTTCTTCACGGATGGAATCAATAGGAGGATTCGTTACCTGTGCGAAAAGCTGCTTAAAATAATCAAACAACGGGCGATGCTGATGAGAAAGCACTGCCAGAGGAGTGTCGATACCCATGGCTCCGATGCTTTCGCTTCCATTTAAGGCCATGTTGCGGATAGACGTCCTGTACTGTTCATAAGTGTATCCAAACGCCTTCTGCAGACGTGCCCGCTGCTCCTCGGTGTATTCCTCCATACGGATATTCGGGATTTTAATGTCTTTCAGACATACCAGGTTGCTGTTCAGCCATTCTCCATATGGCTGCATCCGGGCATATTTTTCTTTCAGTTCGTTATCGTCGATCACTTTTCCCTGAACCGTATCCACCAGAAGCATTTTGCCTGGATGGAGGCGTTCCTTCAGGACGATTTTCTCTTCCGGCACCGGCAGCACCCCTACTTCCGAGGAAAGGATCACATAGCCGTCCGAAGTGATATAGTATCGGGAAGGACGAAGGCCGTTTCTGTCCAGTACCGCTCCCATTACGTCTCCGTCAGAGAACAGAATAGACGCCGGACCGTCCCAGGGTTCCATCATTGTAGCGTAATACTGATAAAAATCTCTTTTTTCCTGGGAAATGGTATCGTTGTTGGCCCAGGGCTCCGGAATGGTGATCATCACCGCCAGCGGCAGATCCATGCCGCTCATCACAAGAAATTCCAGAGTATTGTCAAGCATCGCGGAGTCGGAACCGCTCCGGTTGACTACGGGAAGGACTTTATGAAGCTGCCCCTTCAGATAAGGAGATTCCATATTTTCTTCCCTTGCCAGCATTTTGTCCGCGTTTCCCCGGATCGTATTGATCTCGCCGTTGTGAACGATAAAGCGGTTGGGATGCGCTCTCTCCCAGCTTGGATTGGTATTGGTGCTGAACCGGGAGTGTACCATGGCAATGGCTGATTCATAATCCGGGTTCTGAAGATCTTCAAAGAAGGTACGGAGCTGGCCTACCAGAAACATTCCTTTATAGACGATAGTCCTGCTGCTCATAGATACCACATAGGTATTGTCGTTGCTCTGCTCGAATTCACGGCGGGCGATATACAGCCGGCGGTCAAAATCAATTCCTTTTTCCACATCCTGGGGCTTTTCGATAAACGCCTGCATGATATAGGGCATACATTCTCTTGCCTTATGGCCCAGAACTTCCGGGATCACAGGAACTGTTCTCCAGCCCAGAAGTTTCAGCCCTTCCTTCTGGATAATGATCTCGAACATCTTTTTCGCCTGGGCTCTTCTTATCTCGTGCTGGGGAAAGAAAAACTGGGCGATTCCATATTCCCTTTCCTGACCGATATCAAAGCCTTCCTTTTTGCAGGCTTTTTTGAAGAATTTATGAGAGATCTGGAGAAGGATCCCCACTCCGTCTCCGGTCTTTCCCTCCGCGTCTTTTCCGGCTCTGTGTTCCAGATGCTCTACGATTCTCAAAGCGTTTGCAACTGTTTCGTGGGTTTTTTTGCCTTTAATATTCACAACTGCTCCAATACCGCAGTTATCATGCTCAAATTCGGGACGGTAAAGTCCCCGGGCTTCTCTTCTCGCTTCTTTCATCCTTTTCATCCTTTCTCTCCTGATCTCTCTCTCCGATATGTCACAGCAGCACATACAAATCCCCGAAACAGAGGGTGCGCATGGTTGGGGCGGGACTTAAATTCCGGATGCCCCTGGGTTCCCTCGTAAAACGGGTGATCTTTGATCTCTATCATCTCCACAATGTGTCCGTCCGGAGATGTGCCCGCTATGTTCATGCCCTTCTGGGAAAGCTCTCCCCGAAAAGCATTATTAACCTCATAGCGATGTCTGTGGCGCTCCTCTATCTCTTTTTTCCCGAAAAGCTCATATGCTCTGGAGCCGTCTGTAAGGACACAGGGATAGCTTCCCAGTCTCAGGGTTCCTCCCAGATCCTCCACGCTTTCCTGATCCGGCATCAGAGCGATCACCGGATGCTTTGTAGACGGATCCAGTTCTATGCTGTTGGCGTCTTCATATCCCAGCACATGTCGGGCGAATTCCACAATGGCCATCTGCATTCCCAGGCAGATTCCAAGGTAAGGGATCTTATGTGTTCTGGCATACTGGGCTGCCAGGATCATTCCCTCTGTTCCCCGGTTTCCAAATCCGCCCGGAACAAGGATTCCATCCGCCGCGTGAAGGACCTGATCCAGGTTTTTCTCGTTCAGTTCCTCGGAGTCCACCCAGGTGATCTCCACTTTTGCCCTGCAGGAGATTCCTCCGTGTTTCAATGCCTCCACTACGCTTAAATAAGCGTCGTGAAGCTGTGTGTATTTCCCTACCATGGCAATATTTACAGAGCCTTCCGGGTTTCTCAGGTTCTTTACCATTTCCTGCCAGTCTGTAAGATCCGGTTTTCTGTTTTCCAGACGGAGGGTTTCCAGAACTACATCCGCCAGCTTTTCCCTCTCCATGGCAAGAGGCGCCTCGTAAAGATATTCCACATCCAGATTCTGAAGGACATGGGTAACCGGAACATTGCAGAACAGAGCAATCTTTTCTCTGATCTCCTCGGTCAGCGGATATTCGCTCCTGCATACAAGCACATCCGGCTGGATCCCCATTCCCTGCAGTTCTTTTACACTGGCCTGGGTAGGCTTTGTTTTCATTTCGCCGGATGCTTTCAGATATGGGATCAGCGTCACATGGATCAGTGCCGCGTTGTCCTGTCCTACTTCGTGCTGAAACTGCCGGATCGCCTCCAGAAAGGGCTGGCTTTCAATATCTCCTACTGTTCCTCCTACCTCAATAATGGCGATTCTCTCTTCATCCGGAGATTTTGCCCGGTAAAACCGGCTTTTGATCTCATTTGTGATATGAGGGATCACCTGAACAGTGCCTCCCCCGAAATCTCCATGACGCTCTTTCTGAAGAACGGACCAGTATATTTTCCCTGTTGTCACATTGGAATTTTTATCCAGGCTTTCATCAATAAAACGTTCATAATGTCCCAGATCCAGATCTGTCTCCGTCCCGTCGTCTGTTACGAAAACTTCGCCATGCTGTATAGGGTTCATGGTGCCCGGGTCGATGTTGATATAGGGGTCGAATTTCTGCATGGTCACCTGATAGCCTCTGGCCTTCAGAAGTCTTCCCAGGGAGGCCGCCGTGATCCCCTTTCCCAGACCGGAGACAACTCCTCCCGTCACAAAAACATACTTTACTGCCATTACCGATTTCCTCCTCCATGTAACATTATGCTTGCAGAAAACTCTGCGTCCTGCTGATCTGTTTTTCCCTAAAAATAGAAAAAGGCGCCAGAAATCCGGAAAAAATCCCTTCTCCGGTTTCTGACGCCCTTGTCAGTTCAGCACGATCTTCAATATGTCCAATACTATAACCTATTTTTTTTCATTTGTAAATATGAAATTTCTCCAATTTTACTCTACATCCATGGGATATTTTCCGTCAAAACATGCCTTGCACAAAGGAAGTCCGCCTGCCATGCCTTCCAGATAATCTATTTTCATATATCCGAGGGAATCTGCGCCGATCATCTGCCGTATCTCCTCCGTGGTATGGCTGGAAGCGATGAGCTGATCGTTGGAGGGAACGTCTGTCCCGAAATAGCAGGGATACAGAAAAGGCGGCGAGCAGATTCTCACATGTACTTCCAGTGCCCCGGCCTTTTTCAGCATATGGATCAGATTGGCAATAGTCGTTCCCCTTACAATGGAATCGTCTACCAGAACGATCCTTTTCCCCTTTACCACGGAATCCAGAACACTGAGCTTCATATGAACGCTGGATTCCCGCTCCTTCTGGGTAGGCTTGATAAAGGTTCTTCCGATATAGCTGTTTTTATAAAAGGCAAGACCGAAGGGAATGCCCGAGGCTTCAGAAAAGCCCTTTGCCGCCGGAATGCCGGACTCCGGTACGCCTGTCACCAGATCCGCCTCTACCGGATAGGATTTTGCCAGAGACTTTCCTCCACGGATCCTGGCGTCATAAACGCCTACTCCATCCAGAACGCTGTCCAGACGGGCAAAATAAATGTATTCAAAAACGCAGTGAGCATGTTTTTCCGTACTCAGCTCTTTATTGGATTCCACTCCGTTTCTGGAAATCGTCACCATTTCTCCTGGCTCCACATCACGGATGAACTCTGCGCCCACCGAAGCGAGAGCACAGCTTTCCGAAGCCAGCACATAAGTATTTCCCCTCCTGCCAAGACAGAGAGGTTTTAATCCAAATGGATCGCGAAGACCGATCAGCTTTCTCGGGCTCATGACCACCAGCCCGTAGGCGCCTCTCAGTTTCCTGGCTGTTTTCAGTATGGCTTCTTCCACAGATTTGGAATGTACACGCTCCCGGGCAATGTGAAAAGCAATTACTTCCGAATCCGTAGTCGTATGAAAAATCGCTCCGTTCTGGATCAGCTCCCACTTCAGTTCCCGGGTATTGACCAGGTTTCCATTATGGGCCAGCGCAAGGGTTCCCTTGATATAAGACAACACCAGAGGCTGAGCATTCTCCGCTACAGACGCTCCGGTAGTAGAATAACGGACATGGCCGATGCCGATGTCTCCGGACATTTTTTCCAGGGTATCCTTCCTGAAAACTTCGCTGACCAGTCCCAGGTCTTTATGAAACTGTATATTTCCGATTTCTCCGTCTGTCTTTGATACCGCCAGTCCGCAGGACTCCTGCCCCCGGTGCTGCAGGGCGGTCAGGCCGTAATACACAGAGGGAACTACATTTCCCCCGTCAAGATCGTAAATTCCAAATACGCCGCAGGCTTCCTTTAAATCCGCCATATGTTCCTTGTCCTCCTTTTTCTGATCGCGCAAAAAAAGAGACACTCCGGACAGGACCGAAGCGCCTTTGCTTACATTGCAATTATAATAGAAGAACCGATTTTGTCAACCCCTCTCCCTTTTGGAAAAATTTGATTTTTTTCAAAAAAAATTATTGACAACTCTTTTTTTTTGTGTATACTACATCACATAAAGCAACGGCGCTTTGGAGGAAATCCAGAGCGCCTTTTTTATTTTCCATCGAAAGGAGAACTATTATGGCACAGAATATTCCCGAACTTTACGGCAGTCTGGTTTTTAACGATAAGATCATGCGCAGCAAGCTGCCAAAGGACATGTACAAGGCACTGCGAAAAACTATTGAAAACGGCACGCACCTGGAGCTGGACGTAGCCAATTCCGTAGCTGTGGCTATGAAGGAATGGGCTATTGAAAACGGAGCTACTCATTATACCCACTGGTTCCAGCCCATGACAAATTTCACAGCGGAAAAACATGACAGCTTCATTTCTCCTACCGGAGACGGACAGATCATTATGGATTTCTCCGGAAAAGAGCTGGTAAAAGGCGAGCCCGACGCATCCAGTTTTCCGTCCGGAGGCCTGCGGGCCACCTTCGAGGCAAGGGGCTACACTGCCTGGGATCCTACCTCTCCTGCGTTTATCAAAGACAGAACTCTTTACATACCTACGGCATTCTGCTCCTACAGTGGAGAAGCGCTGGACAAAAAGACTCCTCTTCTCCGTTCCATGGATACTCTGAACAAACAGGCGGTAAGGATTCTTCATATACTTGGAAATAAAGAGGTCCGGCACGTATCCACAACAGTGGGACCGGAACAGGAATATTTTCTGGTTGACAGAGATCTCTACAAAAAAAGAAAAGACCTGATCTTCTGCGGCCGCACCCTTATCGGCGCCCCTGCTCCCAAGGGCCAGGAAATGGAGGATCACTATTTTGGAACCCTGAAGCCCCGGGTGGCCGCCTATATGCACGATCTGGACGAAGAACTCTGGAAACTTGGCATTCCGGCCAAGACAAAACATAACGAGGTAGCTCCGGCTCAGCACGAGCTTGCGCCTGTATTCGACACCACCAACGTGGCAGTAGACCATAACCAGCTCACTATGGAGATTATGAAAAAGGTTGCCGCAAAGCACAACATGGTCTGCCTCCTCCACGAAAAACCCTTTGAGGGAATCAACGGAAGCGGCAAGCACAACAACTGGTCCATGTGCACCAATACGGGCGTCAACCTTCTCGATCCCGGCAAAACTCCTGCGGAAAACACTCAGTTCCTGGTATTCCTGGTAGCTGTCATTAAAGCTGTGGACGATTACGCGGATCTTCTCCGTATCTCTGTGGCGGACGCCGGAAACGACCACCGTCTTGGAGCCAACGAAGCGCCGCCGGCCATTGTGTCCATTTTCCTTGGAGACGAACTGACAGAGGTACTGAAGGCCATTGAAAACGATCAGTATTTCAGCAGCCATGACGCAGTACAGATGGATATCGGCGCGAAGGTTCTGCCTCATTTCCTGAAGGACAATACAGACAGAAACCGTACTTCACCCTTTGCTTTTACGGGAAATAAATTTGAATTCCGTATGCTTGGCTCCTCTGCTTCTGTGGCAAACCCCAACATTATCCTCAACACAGCAGTCGCCGAGGCTCTGCGCCAGTTTTCCGATCAGTTGGAAAACGTTCCGGAAGAGAATATGGAAGCGGCAGTCCACAAGCTTCTGAAGGAAACGATCATCGCTCACAAAAGGATTATTTTCAACGGAAACGGATACACTGACGAATGGGTAAAGGAAGCAGAAAAGCGTGGGCTTTACAATCTGGTTTCCACTCCGGACGCTCTGCCCTACTATATCTCTGAGAAAAATGAAAAACTTCTCACAGAGCATAAGATTTTTACAAAGGCGGAACTTTATTCCCGTTATGAAGTGAAACTTGAAAACTATGTGAAGACTCTTCATATTGAAGCCTGTACTATGGCTGAGATCATTCAGAAAGAACTGCTGCCCAGCGTTACTGCCTACATGGAACAGATCGCGCAGACAGCCAGTCTGAAAAAGTCCGTTGTTCCGGATATTTCTGTATCCAGCGAAGCCGGTCTTTTAAAGAAACTCACTTCCCTGGAAGACGCCATGACTGCTGATCTGGAAACGCTGAAGACAGATACAGCAAAAGCGGAAGGCTGTGAAGATCTTCTGGAAAAGGCAAAACTTTATCAGAAAGAAGTACTGGCGGATATGGAAAAGCTCCGCAAGTCTGCAGACGCCGCCGAGCTTCTGATTCCGGAATCCATCCTTCCGTATCCTACATACGGAGCCCTTCTGTTTTCTGTTTAAGAACAGGTCTGTACCGGCGCAGCGTAACTGCTGTTCCGGTATAGACAGAGTTCCTGTATAAAATGGTAAACACAGGGAATATCCGCAGATCATAAGCCACTCATAAATTCATTATTGATTTCCTTATCCATACCTTTTTCAAATGTTCCCTTTATCTGCTGTGGAAACACGGCAGGGGATATGGTTTTATCACCCCGGATATTCCCTGTTTTACATATACGCCTCCTTAACCGGAGGCTTTTTTATTTAGTGCGTCAGTCTTGGAAGATTCCAGTGATAACGGGCCGCAAGATACCGGATCATGATCACTGCCGCCGAAGCTCCTACCATGGCCTCCACAGCGCCGAATCCTCTGTAGATATAAACGCAGGCAACGGCCCCCACAATGGACGCGCAGGCATATATGTGGCGGACAAAAATATAGGGCGGTACTCCGGCCATCATATCTCTTAAAAGTCCTCCTCCCACTCCGGTGATCGTACCGAGGAACACCAGGAGAAAAGTCTGATCCATATATCCGCTGTTGATCCCGGTATTCACGCCCACAACTGTAAAGATTCCAAGTCCTATGGAATCCATTACCAGCATTACACGGTCGTAAGTTTCTCTGACATGGCCTTCCAGAAGCTCTTTTTTTACACTCAGCACGAAAAACACAATGCAGGAAGTGATCGTTGCCACAATGGTATACACCGGATGCTGAAACATATTTGGCGGAATAATACCGAGGACCAGATCCCGGATCATTCCTCCCCCTACGGAGGTCACTACTCCAAGCACACAGACGCCGAAGATATCCATTCCTCTTCCTGCGCCTACCATGGCGCCGGAGGCGGCAAAGGCCACCGTTCCGATCATTTCCATAAGAAATGTTACTGTTTCCTGTATGTTCATCTTTAAAACCTCAGATATCTTTTTTTCTCCGGTTATAAGTATAACGCCTCCCTGTCGTTCTGAAAAGATATTTCTGTACGATTTTCAATGTCTTTCTTAAATTTTTAGAAAAAATTCCCGGCGATTTTCCGCCGGGAACATTAAATATTTGTGTTATGATTCTGACGTATACAGCTCCACGCTGCCCTGAATTCTGTGGATAAACCTGTTTTTCAGTCCATATACAGCGCTGCTCACCACATATTCGCCGTCATTTACAAAAATCTCTATCAGATTTTTGTCCACCAGCACTTCCAGCCGGCATCCTTCCTTCAATTCCGGTGTCTCGGATTTCAGGTGCGCTCCCTCAAAATTCGGGAATACTGCGGTGCGGTCAGTTATGAGCCTGTTATCCTCTCTTTTGATCACATAACCGCCGATATCCACACTTTCTCCGTTCTCCAGACTGAATCTGGCCATATACCCATTTTCCGAAGCTTCTCCTGCGTCCGTTATTTTCCGTGAATAGGCCTTCCTTATTTCCGGATGCAGTCTGAAATAAATGTGGCCCCTCTTTATTTCTACTACACGGGGTGAACAGAACATCCCGATCCACCCCTCTTCTGTGACCTTTGGCATCCTTACCCAGGCTATCATTGTCCTTCTGCCTTCCGCGTCCGGCGTTGTCTGAGGAGCATACAGATCCATTCCGTAATCCAGAAACTGATAGTCGTCAGAAAGTTCCATCTGTCCGTCTTCTTGCCTGAGAGCCGCCCGGAAACAAATGGCATGGTTTTTTTCATTCTCATTGTTTTTTGAAAATCCCATGGCCGATACAAGAAAAACACCGCCGCCTTCCGTCTCAAAATAGTCCGGGCACTCCCACATCCATCCATACCGGGGACCTTTTGAGACTTTGTTCAGATACTTCCAGTTATGAAGATCTGTACTATGATAAAGCAGAGCCTCTCCATACTTTCCATGAACAGTACTTCCCAAAATCAGCATCCATCCGTTTCTTCCCTTCCATACCTTAGGATCTCTCGTATGAGTTCTGTCGCCGATTTCCGGATCCTGAAGCGCCGGGATGATCACTTCTTTTCCATTTTCATTGTCAAAGGTCAATCCATTTTCCGAAGAAATCATAAGCTGGGAAGCTTCAAACTGATCGTCCAGACATAGATGCGGATCGTCGGGATTTACCGCCTCATATCTTACCCCCGTATAGACCAGGTACATTTTCCCTCCGTCCTCTACAGCGCTTCCGGAAAAGCATCCGTTCCTGTCCTCCTTCAAAGTAGGGTAAAGAGCCAGTCCTTTGTGCTCCCAGGATACCAGATCTTTGCTCACCGCATGTCCCCAATGCATGGTCCCCCAGCGGGGAGCATAAGGAAAATACTGATAAAATAAATGATAATAACCTTTGTAATAGATAAATCCGTTTGGATCGTTTACCCAGTTGTCCGGTGCTTTTAAATGTAATTTCTGCCTCTTCATTCTGCCTCCGTGATTACTGTTCCATATAATTAACACCTGTATCCTTATCAAAGAAATGGATCTTTGACGGAATAAATTCAAAGCTGATCTGATCTCCGATCTGAGCGATCTCATATTTCGATACACGGGCCACCGCCTGGCTCTTTCCGAAAGTAAAATACAGATTGTTTTCATTTCCCATAACTTCTGTATCTGTGATCACCGCCGTCTGCCGGTTCGCTTTATCTTTTTCTTCTCCGCGTCCTGCAATTTTAATATCCTCTCCACGGATACCCAGTGTCATTTCCCCTTTACGTCCTCTCAGCTTTTTCACGATTTCGTCTGGCAGACTAAGACTTCCGCCGTCTGCAAACCGGACTGTATCGCCTTCCACAGTCACATCGAAGAAGTTCATCTGCGGAGATCCGATAAATCCCGCCACAAACTGGTTTACCGGATGATCATAAAGTTCCATTGGTTTCCCTACCTGCTGGATAACGCCGTCTTTCATGATCACGATCCTGTCCGCCATTGTCATGGCTTCTACCTGATCGTGAGTAACATATATCGTAGTGGCTCCAAGCTCACGATGCAGTTTACTGATCTCTGTTCTCATACTTACGCGGAGCTTCGCGTCAAGATTGGAAAGTGGTTCGTCCATAAGAAACAGCTTCTGATTTTTTACAATAGCACGTCCAAGGGCCACTCTCTGACGCTGGCCTCCGGAAAGATTTTTCGGTTTCCGGTTACGGTATTCTTCCAGCCCGAGAATCTTAATCGCCCAGTCCACTTTTTTCTTAATCTCAGACGCAGGCATTTTCATATTTTTCAGTCCATACCCGATATTCTTTTCCACAGTCATATGAGGATACAATGCGTAGTTCTGAAAAACCATAGCGATTCCCCTGTCTCTGGGAGCGACGTCGTTGACTTTTTTTCCGTCTATAAAAAGTTCTCCCCCTGTAATTTCCTCAAACCCCGCGATCATACGGAGAGTAGTAGATTTTCCGCAGCCGGAGGGACCGACAAAAGCAATGAATTCTTTTTCCTCAATATTCAGATTAAAGTTGTCCACTGTGTTCACTTTTGAACCAGGGTACATTTTACATACGTTTTTAAATTCTATAAAGCTCATTTTTTATCCTTCCTTTGATCCTGTTGATGTTACGCCTTCCACTATCTGTTTGGAAAACAGCGAGTAAATGATGATCACCGGTATGGTGACAAGAGTGATAACCGCAAGAGTCTGTCCCATTGTTGTATTTTCGTTCGATGTAATGGAATTCAGGCCGATCTGAGCTGTCAGAAGATCACTGGAGGTAAATACCAGTGAAGGCCAGAGATAGTCGTTCCATACGTTCAGGAATGTAAATACGCTGACTGTTGCCACAACGGTCTTTGACATCGGAAGGACCATGGTAAAGAAATATTTTACCGGTCCGCAGTAGTCCAGCTGGGCAGCTTCATATACATCGTCCGGAAGACTTACAAACACCTGCCGGAACAGAAAAATATTGAACGGATTTACGATCAGCGGAAGAATATATCCGATGACGGTGTTCAAAAGCCCCGCTTTGGCTATGATCAGAAAGTGAATGGTGATAACTGTCTCTGTAGGAACGATCAGAAGCATTACGATCAGCATCAGCCATTGATCCCGGAAAGGAAATCTGATTTTCGCCAGCGCATACCCGGCAAGGCCATTTACAATTACACTCAATACAATCAGGATCGCCGCATATAAAAGCGTGTTCGCCATGTAGCGCAGAAAATTTGTATCTGTGATGATTGATACATAGTTATCAAAAAAGCTTCCGCCAGGCGCCGGAGGTATAAAAGCCGCAATGGAATTCATGTCTGCCGTAATGGCCGCATCCGGCTTAAAGGAGTTCGCAAGCATCCAGATCACCGGAAACAGAAAGAAAATGGAGAGAACCAGCAGCACAGCCACCAGAATCCAGTTAATCCGTCTTTGCTTTTTTGTGAACATGTTTTCTTCCCTCCTTGTCTTTCGTCAGTGTGTTCTGTATGATCGTCAGAATAACTACAAATATCGTAAATACGATCGCCATTGTGGACGCCAGTCCCATCTCCCAGTTAACGGTACCTGTCTCATAAATATCATATACAATGGTGTATGTGGAATGATCCGGACCTCCGCCGGTCATAACCATTGGCTGCACCAGCATACGGAAGGCTCCGATCGTAACTGTAATAAATACAAAGACACATAAAGGCTTCAGTTCCGGAAGTGTGATATCCTTAAATTTCTGCCATGCACTGGCGTGATCCATCTCCGCGGCTTCATAAAGAGCAGGATTGATATTCTGCAGACCGCCGAGAAAAATGATCATCTGATATCCCACACCCTGCCATACGCTCATAATGGCTATGGAGGGAAGAGCCTGACCGGCGCTGTGAATAAACGGCTGCGTGTCGATTCCGATATGCGCCAGCAAAGTATTCAGAATTCCCTCCGGACTATAAATCTGCATCCAGAGTGTAGAAACTACCGCAAGAGACATGACCACCGGTACAAAGAAGGCCACCTTAAAATATTTCTTGCAATGTGCCGCCCTGTTGATGGCAAGCGCCAGAAGCAAAGCTCCTCCGCACTGCAGCGGCACAATAATGATCACAAATTTTACCGTATTTAAAAATGACTGTACAAACAGATCGTCTTTAAAAATATTTATGTAGTTTTCCAAGCCGACGAAATGAGTTAATTCCGGATTCAGCGCAAAATAGTCTGTAAAACTGAATCCCAGAGTAAGAAGCATCGGCAGGAACAAAAACAGCGTCAGCAGCACCAGCGCAGGCCCGAAAAACGCCATTCCCATTATTGAATTTTTTCTTTTCATTCTTTATTCCCTCGTGTATCGTTCCAGTTTCGCATTGATTCGTTCCACAGCTTTGTCAAGCTCGGTGTCCGTGTCCTTTCCGCCCAGGGCGACGCTCTCCAGAACCTCCTGGAAAGAGGTGCTGACCTGGGGATAAACAGGCGTCTTCGGTCTTGGATGTCCGTAATTACTGAGCTGCTCGTATAAAGCTTTATAATTTTCATCAGTCTGGAAAACGTCAATGTTTTCAAATGCTCCATATGTAGACGGAAAGCTTTTTGCCATCTCCCAGATTCGGATCCCACTTTCCTCTCCGCTCATCCATTTGACAAGTTCCGTAGCTCCTTCTATATTTTCTGTCTCGGAGGACGCGGCAAAAGCCCAGGAACCTGTAGGCGTATAAGTCCCGCCGTCCCAGTCGTCGCTTACAACGTAAGGAGCGACGCCCAGATCGATATCCGGATAACTGGTATAAACCGTATTGACCTCCCATGCTCCGTCAAATTTGAACGCGGCTCTTCCGCTCTCAAACAGATGGTCGATAGGCGCCTCGGACATGTATTCCTTTTCTACCACAGAACGGAAGAAATTCATGGCGGCCGCAGTCTGCCCGGAATTGAAATAACCGTCTACTGTCAGTCCGTCGTCGCTTACTAACTCTCCGCCTCCCGACCAGACGAAGGGAGCAAAATAATAGATGCTGGTTTCTCCAACCGGAAATGTCATATCAAGCGGGTATCCGTCTTTTTCCTCCATAAGAGGCTTCAGCTTCTCAAGGATATCAGAAAATTCCGTCCAGGTCCATGGATGATCCGCGTCAGGCACCTGTATCCCGGCCTCTTCCAATATATCCCGGTTATAGTAAAGGCCTACGCTGGACTCCATAACGCCCAGAGCGTACAGTTTATCATTCACAGTCCCCTGCTCTATGATAGACGGCAGGTATTGGCTTTTTTCCTCCTCCGTCATTTCTGCAAGAGGCTGTATGATCCCGTTCGCCGCATAGGCTGAAATATTTGGTCCGTCTACCGTCAGCACGTCAGGCAGTCCTCCCGCCATTACGGAAGCGTTGACTTTGTCTGAATATCCCCCTCCGCTGTCATTACGGGGTACAAATTCAATATCCGCAAAGTACTTTCCGTCAAAAGCTTCGTTGAAACTGTCTACTGATTCCCGGTATGCCTGTCCTTCTTCCGTATCCTCAATTGAATGGACCCATATGGACAGGTATTCTTCCCCTTCATCATATCCGGCAAGTTCTCCGGGTTCCGGATCTTTCTGCTGACATCCCGAAAGGCAGACAGAAGCCAGAATCACCCCTGTCAGACACAGCAGTCGTTTTCTCATTCCCTCTCCTCCTTTTTGCATTTTGTTTGTGTAACCGGTAAAGTAACCGGTTCCTTTACAAAAAGAATATTATAAAGACTTTATAATGTCAATGGTTTTTTTTGATTTCGTCATTTGTTACATTTTCTTTGCTTCAATTCTGTGCACATGTTATAAAACCGGTTTTGTAACCGGTTACTCATTGATTTTTCATCTTTTCCTCTGGTATACTTAAAGCAGCGTCTCCCGGCAGCCTGCCTGCCGTCCGGATAAAAAGAGCCGGAAGAGACTATGGAAAAGGAGTCATGATCTATGAAAAAACAAAAAGTAACCTTTGCAGATATCGCGGCATATACCCATTTTTCCAAAACCACAATATCCCGGTATTTTAATAATCCTGATTCCCTCACCCTGGAAAACCAGCAGAAAATCGCAGACGCCCTGGTTGCTCTTGATTATAAGGAAAATAAAGTAGGACGGATCCTCGCAAGCGGCCGTACCGAATTTGTGGGGATCATTATACCAAATCTTTACATGCATTACTATTCAGAAATGCTGAACCAGATTCTTGCTACCTATGAGACTTATGGCTATAAATTCCTTGTATTTGCAGGAAATGATATGGCAGATGTGGAACGGAAATATATCCGGGAGCTTCTCGCCTACAACATTGAAGGGATGATCATTTTAAGTCCTACACTGAGTTCTGAAGAGCTTGCATCCTATAATCTTCCCGTGGTCGGAATCGAACGGGAGGATCAGTATATCTGCAGCGTCAACACAGATAATTATATGGGCGGAATGCAGGCTGCCAGCCTTCTGAAAAAAAGCTGCTGCGACATTCTGATCCACGTCAATGCCAGAATGCCGGAAACCACTCCTGCTTTCGGACGTATTCAGGGGTTTACGGACATCTGCAGGGAAAACAATCTCCCTTATGATCTTACGCTTACAGATCTTGGCAACACTTTCAGGGAAAACCGTGAGAATATTATGGAGCTGGTAGACTGCTGGGAGCAGAAATATCCGGACAAAAAAAAGGGGATTTTCATGCCCAACGACACTCACGCCAACGTTCTTCTTAATATCCTGATCCAAAAATATGGAAAGCTTCCCGACACATATCAGATTATCGGTTTTGACAACTCTCCCATATCTGAAGAAGCCGTTGTTCCTATCAGTACGGTAGGGCAGCAGATTCCCGTCATCGCCGGGGAAGCCATGAGCCTTTTATCCTCCCTTATGGACGAGCGAAAAAAAAGAAAACCGGTTCCTTTAAAGGAACCGATCCACAAAGTTATCACACCTATTCTTATCCGTAGATCTACAACAAAATAAGAATCCGGCAGATGAACCTTCGGCAGGATATTTCCTTCCGAGGGTTCATTTTTTCCTTCTTAAAAGCTTTCCGCTCCCGGTATTTTTCCAGCAGTCGTTCTTTACTGCCACCGCTCCTCCTACCAGTACATAGTCAAATCCCCGGCAGAGCTGCGCGGGATTGTCAAAATCGGCGGGAGCTTTCAGATTTTCCAGACGGAAGATATTAATATCCGCCGGCCTTCCCTTCTCCAGGATTCCCTGCGCCAGCTTTAAAACCTGCGCCGGTTTCCCGGTCATCTTATAGACAGCCTCCTCGATAGAAAAAATCTTCTTTTCCCGTACATAATCCACAAGAACTTTTGGAAACGCGGCGTAGACTCTCGGATGATATTTCCCGCCTGTAGGATAGGTAGCGTCTGAGATCACATTGGCATATGGATCCTTCAGAAAATGCAGCATATCCTCCTCTGAAGCAATAGTATCCAGCATAGTTGCCTGACATTTTTCAGCGATCAGGATATCATAAAGCGTGTCATAGGGATCTTCCTTACAGATCTTTGCAATCTCCGCAATAGATTTCCCCGTCATTTCTTTATATTCTTCAGAATGGAGCGTGCTGGCATAAATCTGGTCAAATCCGGCAAGCTCCACAATGTTTTCAAAATGTCTGGACGGTTTTCTGAGAATCTGCGTCAGATGCCAGCGATATACAGAATCCCCAAGTCTCTCCAGTATCGCTTCCGCTCCTCCCTCCTGGCTTTCAGGCGGAAGAAGATGGACCAGTTGCGTGGAGCCTGTAAGATATGGATATAAATCAAAGTCCAGGGACACGCCTTCCTCTCTGGCCTGCCGGAAAAGCTCCAGAATTTCCCGGCGGCGGACACGCCAGTTTTTCTTTCCGATACATTTCACATGACTGACATGAAGGGGAATATGCAGGGATTTCGCCACTTCTATCACTTCCCTGACAGATTCCAGGAAACCGTCCCCCTCGCTGCGCACATGGGTGGTAATGGGAATATCCATATTCTTTAAAGGCATCAGAGCCTCTGTAAAGCCCCGGACGTCATATTCAAATTCCGGCGCATAAGCCACTCCCAGACTGACGCCAAGAGCGCCTGCGCTCAATGACTCTTCCAGATTTTTCCATACAAGGTGAAGCTCCTCCTTTGTCAGTCTTCCCGGAGCGTAGCCGGCTGCCGCCGCCCGGATAGTTCCGTTGCCTGCAAGCATTCCTGTGTTCACGCTTCTCTTCGTAGCTGCAAGAGCGTCCATATAGGAGGCAAAAGATTCCGCCACAGGACAGAAACGCTTTCCCTCTCTGTCTTCTTCCAGATATTCCCCCGGCAGATCTCCGGTAACGCTGCTTAAAAAGTCCAGAATCTCACCGGCATATTTTTTTCCTACAGGAGCCACCGACAGGCCGCAGTTTCCATTTACCACCGACGTGATTCCCTGGCGGTTCAGAAGTTCATCGTCTCCGCCGCACAGAGCCTTCCAGTCTCCATGTCTGTGTATGTCGATAAATCCCGGCGTCACATATCCGCCTTTCGCGTCCAGGATCTGCTCCGGAGGGAAGTTCTTCGGAATTGCTTCCGGTTTTGTAATCTCGCCTATCGCTCCATTTTCAATCACAATATTTCCCGGAAAAGGCGGTTCATTTTTTCCATTTACAATCAGTCCGTTTATTATAATGTAATCTGTCATCGCAATCACCTGTTTTTATTTTTCTCTTCTCAATGCAAAACAGATGCCCGGCGGACATCTGTTTTACGTCTCATTGTCGACCATATTGTTCCCTTGTACACTGCCGCTATTCTATAGATTAATACACTCCAACAGCATTTACAAGCTTTTTTGTAATAGGAAGCCAGAACTGTACCAGCGGCCCTGTAAGACATACCGCCACAATGGTTCCCACTCCCACGGTTCCTCCCAGGAAAAAGCCCAGGACTACGAAGAAAAGGTCGCATCCCACTCTCACCCAGCGGAATTCTACTTTCTCGATCTTATCGGACAGGATCACCGCCACAAGATCGTTTGGGCCGGTACCTGCGTTACTGTTGATCACAATAGACATTCCGGCCGCCAGGATCACACATCCGATCAGCATGCTCGCCACTCTGACGACCATGGAAGCGTCTCCGTTTATGTATCCCCCGAAAAGCCATGTAAAGAAATCAATGATCGGTCCGCCGCAGAACGCGCAGACAACTGTTCCCGGTTTCACATATCCTTTCGTAGTGAAAAGCATCACTACCATCAGGATGCAGAGAACGATCACATGGACCGTTCCAACGGTCAGGCCGAAGACCACCGACAGACCCTGGATAAAGACGGTAAAAGTATCTGTACCCAGAGCAGATAAAAGAAACAGCGTTACTCCCAGATGCGCTACCGTCAGGCCGATCAGCAGCACGATCAGGGCGACCGCCCAGTCTTTTATGCTTCTGCCTGAGGTATCAGACGCGAACTTCGTCTTCTGCTCACTCATGATCTACCTCCCCGTCATTACAGCATCAGCCGGTAAATATTGGCAACATCCTCTTCGTGAAGTTCAACAAAACCGCCCAGGGATCCTGTTCTGGCATCGCCGTAGCATGCGGTGTGAGCCATTTTCTCAATGTCTTCCTCTTTCGCGCCCAGCTCTGCAAAGTTACCGGGCATTCCGATGGATTTCAGGAACCGGCGCAGACACTCGATGCCCTCTTTTGCCGTTTCCTCCGGATTTTCGAAGTTCATCTGGCAGCCCCAAACGCGGACTGCGGCCTGAGCGAAACGCATTACATTATGTTTCAGATTATAAGTGAACACCGCCGGCATCACTACAGCCAGACCGGCGCCGTGAGCGCAGTCATACTGAGCGGAAAGTTCATGTTCAATGTCATGGCTCGCCCAGTCCTGCGTCCTTCCTACGCCGCAGGAGTTATTATGAGCCATCATACCGGCCCACATAATATTGGCTCTTGCCTGGTAGTTATGAGGATCCGCGATCACTCTTGGGCCTTCATGGATCATGGTCAGCATCAGCCCTTCGATCAGGCGGTCTGTAACTTCCACTTCTTCTGTATTGGTAAGATACCGCTCATAAAGATGAGCTATGATATCCGTGATCCCGCAGGCTGTCTGGAAAGCGGGAAGGGTCTCGGTCAGAGCCGGATTCATGATCGTGAATTTCGGACGGAGCGCTTCTCCTGTAGTAGATCTCTTAAACATGCCCTCTTCTTTGGTGATAACAGAATCCGGAGAACCCTCGCTTCCTGCCGCGGAAATCGTGGTGATCGTTCCGATGGGAAGCGCTTCTTCCACAATTCCTCCCTGATAGTAATCCCAGAAATCACCGTCATAGACAGCTCCCGCCGCAATCGCCTTGGAAGAGTCGATGGTGCTTCCTCCGCCGATGGCAAGGATAAAATCCACCTTTTCTTTTCTGCAGAGATCGATTCCTTCGTATACAAGTCCGCTTCTGGGATTCGGCTTGACTCCTCCCAGCTCCACATAGGTGAGACCTTCTTTTTCCAGAGATTTCTTTACTCTGTCAAGGAGACCGGACCGTACTACCGAACCGCCGCCGTAATGAAGAAGGACTCTGCTTCCCCCGAATTTCTTCACATATTTTCCCGTTTCATTCTCCGTATCTTTTCCAAACACAAAATATGTAGGAGCGTAGAATGTAAAATTGTCCATAATATAAATACCTTCTTTCTTCTGTTCTTATGACTTCCTGCAACGAATTTTCCGTCACATTCATATTATAAAACCCGTATATTTTTACCACAAGAAGGAACCTTTTTTGTACCAGGGCACCTTCACTTCCCCTAATCGCCAATGCGCAGGGGACAATACGGTCGATAAAGAGCTGATCCCACGCACACCCTAGTTGTCTGTACAGTAGGCATTTGTCATGATATATTTATCCCCTGCGTTCTTATATCCCCAGTCGCACATCAGCTCCACAATCGGCTGAAGGGTCTTTCCATGTTCTGTCATGGCGTACTCCACCTGTGGAGGAACCGTGGGATATACGGTCCTTGAAACGATCCCGTCCTCCTCAAGCTCCCTGAGCTGGGTCGTCAGCGTCCTCTTATGTGCGGTCTTGAGGAAACGGAGGATTTCATTATAGCGCTTCGGTCCCTCATCCAGAAGGTAATGGATGATAAGAAGTTTCCATTTCCCCCTATGATCTTCAGCGTAACCTCCATCTCACAGGAGACTTCAATCCTGCCGTCCTTCTGCTTTTCTGTTATTTCCCTCTCAGCATTTTCCTGTGCTGTGTTCTCTTTCTTTTTCGTCATGTTTCTCCTTTTTATCCAATGTTGATACATATTATCAGGAATGAGCAGTTTTTCTGCCTCACCCATAAATGTAATGCCTGTACTCAGGTTTATGCCAGCGTCAGTGTACATCTTCATATTATTGTACTACATTTACATCTGTCCGAAAAGCAGAAAAACGATCCGGGAGCATATTCGCACGCCGGATCGTTTTCTCTGATTTTATGTTGTCATTTTTAATTGTCCCGAATCCATTCAGACCCGTAAATTATTTTTCTACCGGAACTTTCTGATTAAAGTAATCCAGTACGAGCGCCGCCACAACGCCTATGATAAGCCAGATCAGATTAATGGCAAACTGTCCTGCAGAAGAAGCAAAGCTTCCAAAAGGAATAATCATGATCGTAGCCGCGATCACAATTCCCACGATGGCATGAAAAGCCAGATTATAATGATGATCAAACAGCGAGTTCACTGCCTTCGCCAGACAGATTACTGTAACAATGGCTCCAATACCGCCGGGAACCAGCACGGACATATCAAGATGACCGATACCGTCTACAAAGGGAGTATATAGTCCCAGAGGCATCAGCAGCGTGGAAAAACTCATTCCCGGTGCGATCACACTCAGCGCAAGACAGAATCCGCAGAATAAAAGCCATGCAAAGCTGGGTTCAATCTTCACAGACAGTATATTTAATGTTCCCAGAAGTACAAAAATAACCACCATGGCGATTCCCATGGAAATAAAGGATCCTTTCGTTCTTCCCTGTTCTCCCGCTTCGCGGAAAAGTGAAGGAAGCATTCCGCCGATCAGACCTACGAAAAGACATACCGACGTATCCGGATACCTGTTCAGGAAATACGCCAGAAGATTGGCGATTCCGAGAAAACCGATGCCCATTCCGATGATCACAGGGATCAGCCTCGGCACATGGGTTTTAAAGTTCTTAAAGGGATGGGACAAAAGTTCCATCACGGGTTTATAGATTCCAAAGACAACACAGAGTACTCCGCCTGAAATTCCCGGAAGCACGGCTCCCAGTCCGATCAGCGCCCCCTGGAAAACCTGGAGGATCAGGCGTGAAACCGACGGACTGCTTTTTTTGTTCGTATTCATATCTGCTCCTATCCGCCCCGTTAAAAGGGATCTTTATTCTTCTCATACTTATGTTCGAAAGACAGAGGTTATTATATAACAGGAACAGAGAATTTGCCAGTGTTTTTTTATGAATGACATAAAAAAACGGAAATGTCTGATTTTACAAACATTTCCGACTCTTAGAGAGCAGGGGATGAGAGAATCGAACTCCCACCAAAGGTTTTGGAGACCCCTATCATACCATTTGACCAATCCCCTATATATAAGAAAATGTGACTATTGCTAGTCACTTTTCATATAAGATACTTAGTTGTACCTTCAAAACTGCACACATGCTGACATTTTATGATGAATCTCTCTGACCTCGCGTCGCTTCGATAAGCAGTCTCTGCGTCAGCGGTCACCTCATGACTCGCTCCGCTCGTCATTCGATGCCTTTTGCTTTGCAAATATCCGCTTTCTCAGCTGTGCTTCGGAAGTTCCATCTCACTCCGTTCCATGGAACGACCAAAACACTAAACTCAGCCTTCGGCTTTGCCTCGCCTTCGCTAAGTGTTTTTGGTCAAGCCCTCGACCGATTAGT
>DXGV01000042.1 GCA_019113745.1 Candidatus Blautia intestinavium | reverse complement strand
GGATGAAAAAACAGATCACGACATTCTAAGTACGTTTACGTACGTTACATTATTTTAAGCAAATCTTCCAGAAATGCTGATAAATACGACATTTCTGGAAGATTTGCTTTCTATAAAGTGGCAAACTCGGGGAAAAAGGAAAAATGAGGAAAAGTTAGTTGAATTTTTAACGATTTTCTTCAAAATACCCTACTTTTTTCTTTGACTGTCCCTCTAATTGTGGTATAATGCTATAGAATGAGCGGTAGTATTTTTATAAACTGTTCAGAGTGGTAGACCTGTGAGGATACTGAACAGATACGCTTAGATTATTTATACAGGAGGGACAAAACATATGAGCAATACGTGTGGATGTCAGAACAGCGGAAACGCAGAGTTCGCTGAATTGGCCCCGGTACTGGACAAATACGCGAAAGTGCCAGGAAGCCTGATTACCATTCTTCAGCAGACCCAGGATATCTACGGCTATCTTTCCCTGGATGCCATTAACTACATCGCGGAAAGAACGGGAATCATGCCGGCGAAGATTTATGGCGTTGCAACATTTTATGCTCAGTTCCGTTTACAGCCGGTAGGCAAATACCTGATCATGCTCTGCAAAGGTACGGCCTGTCATGTAAACGGATCTGATATGATCGAGGAGGCTGTCTGCGAACATCTGGGGATCAAAGACGGAGAGACAACAGAAGACGGACTGTTTACCTTAAACAACGTAGCCTGTCTTGGATGCTGCTCCCTGGCTCCCGTAATGATGGTGAAATCAGCAGACGGAGAGGAAACATACGGAAACCTGACAAAGTCTTCCGTTACGAAGATCCTTGACGATTATAAAGCAAAGAACGCATAGGAGGCAGAGATATGAAGGTTGTTGTAGGACAGGGAAGCTGTGGTATTGCTACCGGAGCGAAAAAGACCTCTAATGAGTTTGAGCGCATCACAGCAGAAAAGAATCTGACAAATGTTGTCATTGACAAGACAGGATGTATCGGAACCTGCTATCTGGAACCTATCGTTGACGTATATAACGACGAAGGAAATCTGGAAGCAAGATATGTCAAATGTACTACAGATAAAGTAGAAGAAATCGTAAACGAGCATCTCATCGGCGGAAAGCCTGTTGAAAAGTACATGATCCCGGAAGAGGATCAGGCGTTCCTTTCCCAGCAGCAGAGAATCGTTCTCCGTCACTGCGGTCAGATCAATCCTGAGAGAATTGAAGAGTACATAGCAGTAGGCGGATATGAGGCGGCCAGAAAGGTAGTTACCTCCATGACTCCGGACGAGGTGATCGAGGAGATCAAAATTTCCGGACTCCGCGGACGAGGCGGAGCCGGATTCCCCACCTGGTTTAAATGGAACGCGATCAAGTCAAACAAAGGCGCGCAGAAGTACATGGTCTGCAACGCGGACGAGGGTGACCCGGGAGCATTCATGGACCGTTCCGTACTGGAAGGCGATCCCCATTCCGTACTGGAAGGAATGATCATCGGCGGTTTCGCCGCAGGCGCTACAGAAGGAATCATCTACTGCCGTGCAGAGTATCCGCTGGCAATCGCCCGTCTGGAAATCGCCATGGAGCAGGCCAGAGAAAAAGGCTTCCTTGGAAAGAACCTTTTCGGAACAGATTTCAATTTTGATATCCGTATCAAAGCAGGCGCGGGCGCTTTTGTCTGCGGCGAGGAAACGGCTCTTATCGCTTCCCTGGAAGGTGAAAGAGGAATGCCTCGTCTGAAACCTCCGTTCCCGGCAGCAAAAGGATACTGGAAGCTTCCGACCAATATCAATAACGTGGAAACCTACGCAAACGTGGCATGGATCATTTCCAACGGCGGAGCGGCCTTCGCAGCAAAAGGTTCAGAGAAGTCAAACGGTTCCAAGGTATTCGCCCTGGCCGGAAAGATCAAGAAGGGCGGTCTTGTGGAAGTGCCTATGGGCATGACTCTCCGCCAGGTTATCTATGATATCGGCGGCGGAATCAAGAACGACAAGAAGTTCAAGGCCGTTCAGATGGGCGGTCCTTCCGGCGGATGTATCCCGGCAGATCTTATTGATACCCCGGTTACTTATGAGGATATCAACAAGACAGGCGCGATTGTGGGTTCCGGCGGTATGATCGTTATGGACGAAGATACATGTATGGTAGATATGGCGCGTTTCTTCCTGGATTTCACCAAAAAGGAATCCTGCGGAAAATGCAACTACTGCCGTATCGGTACCAAGAGAATGCTTGAAATCCTGGAGAGGATCACCAGAGGCGAAGGAAAAGACGGCGACATCGAGCTTCTGGAAGAGCTGGCGGCGAAGATCAAGGACGGCGCTATGTGCGGTTTGGGCCAGACAGCTCCCAACCCGGTACTCACCACTCTCCGTTATTTCCGCAACGAATATGAAGATCATATTTACAACCATAAATGTACTGCTAAATCCTGCAAGGCTCTCATCCACTATGAGATTACAGAGGACTGCAAGGGCTGTACAGCCTGTGCAAGACACTGCCCGGTAGGCGCGATCAGCGGCGAAAAGAAGAAACAGCACAAGATCGATCCGGCGCTCTGCATTAAGTGCGGCAAGTGTGAAGAATCCTGTAAATTTGGTGCAGTAAAGAGAGTTTAATAGGAGGTGTAGACGTGAATAAATACAGATTAAACATCGACGGCAAAGAGGTCTACGGACTTCCCGGCCAGACCATCCTTGAAGTCTGCAGAGAGAACGACATCTTTATTCCTACTCTCTGCTATGATGAAAGAACAGAAATTTACGGCGCGTGCGGTCTGTGCGTGGTAGAACAGGAAGGCAATCCGAAGCTCTGGAAAGCCTGCGCGACAGAGATCGCTCCTAATATGATCATACATACCAATACGCCCCGTGTCATCGAATCCAGAAAGACGAACCTTGAGCTTCTTCTTTCCAACCATAAGGGAGACTGCCGCCCGCCGTGTATGCTGGCATGTCCTGCAGGCACAGACTGCCAGGGCTATGTGGGCCTGATCGCCAACGGACAGTACGAGGAAGCCATCAAGCTGATCAGAGAGAATATTCCCCTTCCGGGTTCCATCGGACGTGTATGTCCGCATCCCTGCGAGACAGCATGCCGCCGCGGTATGGTGGACGAGCCCATCGCGATCGCGAACCTGAAGAGATTCGCCGCTGATACAGACGAGTTCGGCGAAGATCCCTTCGTTCCGGAGTGCGAGCCGGATACAGGAAAGAACGTTGCTGTTATCGGCGGCGGTCCTTACGGCCTTTCCATGGCATATTTCCTTCGCCAGCTTGGCCATGACGTAACGATCTACGAGGCAATGCCAAAGCTTGGCGGTATGCTCCGCTATGGTATTCCGGAGTACCGTCTTCCAAAAGAGGTTCTTGACGAAGAGATTGCCGTTCTGGAGAAAATGGGCGTGACTATGGTTACCAACACCAAGATCGGCGAGGACATTTCCTTTGAGACTATCCGCAGAGATTTCGACGCAGTATGCGTTGGTATCGGCGCATGGGTTTCCACAGGCGTTCGCTGCAAGGGCGAAGACGCCGAAGGCGTGATCGGCGGTATCGACTTCCTGCGTAAGGTTGTACGCAATGAGCCCATCGACCTGGGCAAGAAGGTTGCCATCGTCGGCGGCGGTAACACCGCTATGGACGCCTGCCGTACAGCAGTACGTCTGGGCGCTGACAAGGTTTACAATATCTACAGAAGAACAAAAGACGAAATGCCTGCAGATATGATCGAAATTGAAGAGGCAGAGGAAGAGGGCGTTATCTTCCTGAACCTGACGAATCCTCTTGAGATCATTTCAGACGAGAACGGACACTGCCGCCAGATGGTTCTTCAGGTTATGGAACTGGGCGAGCCGGATGCATCCGGAAGACGCGCGCCCATCCCGGTAGAGGGCAAGACAGAGACCATCGACGTCGACACCGTTATCCTGGCTATCGGACAGAGAGTAAACGCGGAAGGCATCGACGGCGTGGAGCTTACCAGGAAGGGCGGCCTTGTATACGATAAGGATACCTATATGACCGCTATCCCGGGCGTATTCGCCGGCGGCGACTGCGGTAACGACAAGATATCCATCGCTGTTGAGTCCATCGGCGACGCGAAGAAGAGCTATCTGATCGTAGACGCTTATCTCCGCGGCGAAGAGATCAAATATGAGCCCAACTACTATGTGACAAAGAAGGACGTTACTCCGGCTACCTTTGAGGACCGTGAGAGAATGTGCCGTCCGACTATGGAACAGCTTAACGCGGAAGAGAGAAAAGATAATTTCACCGAGGTTGTTTTCGGATACGACGAGGATCAGGCAGTAGAGGAAGCTCACCGCTGTCTGGAATGCGGATGTAAAGATTACTTCGAGTGTAAGCTGATCTCTTACGCGAATATGTATAACGTAGAGCCGGATCGCTTTGCAGGAGATATCAATGAAGTGGAATTCCATGACGAGCATCCGTTCATCCTGAGAGATCCCAACAAGTGTATCCTCTGCGGACTCTGCGTACGTGCCTGCGACGAGGTTATGGGCGTAGGAGCACTCGGCCTTGTGAAACGTGGATTTGATACAGTTGTAATGCCGGCTCTTGAGCAGCCGCTTACCGAGACAGGATGTATTTCCTGCGGCCAGTGCGTAAGCGTATGCCCCACAGGTGCTCTGCAGGAAAATCTTTCTCTGGAAAAATCCGTTCCGCTGGATACAGAGGTTACCGATACCACCTGCGCTTACTGCTCTGTAGGATGCTCCATGCATCTTGAGACATACGGAGATATGCTTGTGAAAGCTGTTCCGGACAGAGAGGGCGCTGTGAACAGAGGACTTCTCTGCGGCAGAGGCAAATTCGGCTTCGACTGCTCCGTAATGGAAGGCAAGCTTCTGGAGCCAATGGCAAGAAAAGAAGGCAAGCTTACAGAGGTTGACTATCACGAGGCATTCATGCTTACTGCCAAGAAAGCAGAGGCTCTTGCGGCGAAGTACGGCAAGGACGCTGTGGCAGTGGCAGTATCCGACAGATACACCAACGAAGAGGCTTATGTGATTAAGAAATTCGCTGACGCTATCGGCGCTAAGACACTCTGTTTCAATAACAGAGAAAACGGTTTGGAGAAAGTTCTCGGCGTAAACGCATCTCCGAACACCATCGACGAGCTGCTTTCCGCTGAAGTGATTCTCTGCGCAGGCTTCATCGCAAAAGAGAATCAGGTAATCCGCCTGAAACTGAAAGAAGCTGCGAAGAACGGCGCGAAAGTGATCCTCATCAATCCGGAAGGATACGCTCAGGATCATATGAGCTTCGTATATCAGACTGTTGAGACAGACAACACTCTCGGATTCCTTAAGGGTGTTGCCAAAGCTCTTGTTGATATGGGCAAGGGAGCTGGAACAGAGGGCTATGATGAATTCAAGGCTTCTGTAGAGACTGCCGCTGTATCTGACGAGGCAAAGGCTGTTGCAGAACTCTATGCAAACGCGAAGAAAGCAATGATCGTATTCCAGCAGAATGTTGTAAGCACAGAAGCTGCCGTTCTTCTGGGTGATATCGCAGTTGTTTCCGGCCACATCGGAAAAGCCCGCGACGGCGTCCTGATGCTGAAGGCCAAGAACAACAGCCAGGGTATCATCGATCTTGGCATCACAGTAGGCGCAGAAGCTCTTGAAGGCGTAAAAGCCCTCCTGGTATTCGGCGAGGATCCGGACGCCGAGCTTCTGAAGAATCTTGTATTCCTGATGGTATGCGATACTCATATGACAGAGACAGCCAGGCTGGCAGACGTTGTGATTCCGGGAACTGGATTTGCATCCACTTACGGAACCTTTACCAATACAGAGCGCAGACTGCAGGTTGTGGAACAGGCTATTGAAGAGGATGTTGTATTTTCCAACTGGGAAGTTGCCGCTGAGCTTGCTCATGTATACGAAGTGGAAATGCCGTTCGACGACGTAGAGGATATCTCCGATGAGATGAATGATAAGCTTCCTGTTTACCGCTATGCGGAAATGGGCGAGATCTACGGCGGAGTTCTTGAATGTAAGGACGCTAAGCTTGTAGCCGCTGCGGACGGAGAATTTGTCGCTCCGCTTCACTGCACAGATCATCTGATGAATATGATCGACGATAGACTTCCTCACGCAAAATAATAAAGGAAGATTTGCCTGATCTGAAATAAAAAACAGAGGATCCGTTTAGGACTCTCTGAAAGAACACCGGTTTTTGTAAACAGACGAATGTGCCTGACTTACAGAAACCGGTGTCTTTTTTGCTGTAAATAAAAACGTCCGGCGAGAAGCTCACGTCTGGATGCAATATTCCGCATTGATTTGAAACAAATGTTCGGTTTTTTCTGGCGATTGCTTGTAACTTTCCTGAAAATATGATATACTGTTTAAGATTCAGGGAAAATCCCTGTACAGATGCAGAGCAATGAAAATGTTTTGTTAAAAAATATTAGCGTCGGCGTAAAAAGGAAAATCGCACGGTTTGGAGTGTATTGTTCCTTGAACATTGACGCTGGGAAAAGGAAAAAGGCATGTTTGTTTTATATGTGATTTTACTGGCGTTCATTCAGGGAATTCTGGAGTTTCTGCCTGTGAGCAGCTTCGGGCATCTCTGCGTGATACAAAAGCTTCTGGGAATGGAACGGGGGCCTGGTGTGCTTTTGGAGGTTATGCTGCATTTCGGAACACTTGCGGCTATTGTTCTGACTTTCCGGAAGGATCTTGTACATCTTCTTGCAGAGACTCTGGAAATGATTCTGGATATCATCGGAAATATTTCACTTTATATCCATAACCGCAGAACGGGAGACAAACTTCACTATGCAAAACTTATCAGCAATACATACCGGAAGTTTGCTGTAATGCTTCTTCTGTCCATGATCCCTACTGTAGCGATCGGCTTTACTGCGCACAGACTTGTTCCGCTTGCGGCAGCGTCCCGTCTGATCCCGGGAGCCGGCATACTGATCACAGGGGTTGTTCTTCTGGTAGCGGATTTAAGCAGACTGGGAGGAAACAAAGCGGCCAGAGACGCGGATTACGGTAGCGCTATGTGGATTGGGATCTGCCAGGGCCTTTCAGTGTTTCCAGGTCTTTCCAGAAGCGGACTGACGATCTCAACAGGTCTCATGGGCGGTTTCAGCCGCACTTTTGCGGTAAAATATTCGTATATTCTTTCGATTCCGGCGGTGACAGGCGCCCTTGTCATGGAACTGGGTGAGTTTGCCGCTCCGGAAATGACGGTAGGAATGGGCTTTGCCTATATTTTCGGGATGATCATTTCCGGCGTGACAGGATGTTTTGTGATCCGTTTTCTCCTGAAAATAGTTCAGAAGGGTAAACTCCGTCATTTTGCCTATTATTGCTTTTTTGCCGGATTTGTTTCACTTGCGTTGAGTTATCTTGTTCTGTAGCCGTTACAGTTTACACCGTGCTCAGGAACAGGAATACGCAGCGTCATGCTTGCATGTAAGAGGCGTATTCCTGTTCCTGAGTGCGAGTGGAACTCGTAACCTGCAGCCAGAAGCCGGGAAAAGGACGGCAGTATAAGTAGTAGGAGGGACGCCTGAACATGGCAGCATCAAAAAATCAGAGAAGCAAAAAAGGAACCGCAAGAACCACATCAAGAAGCACGTCGTCAGGAAGAAAAAACGCTGCAAAAAAGAAGAGCGTATCCAGTGGATTCCAGACAGAAATCATTCTGCTGATTGTTCTGGCGGCGTCCATGATCCTTGTGATCAGCAATCTTGGAATGGGCGGATCCGTAGGAGATATGATCAGTACGGTTTCCTTTGGGGTCGTTGGACTTCTGGCCTATATCTTTCCGGTGCTCTTGTTTCTGGGAGCAGTATTTCTGGTATCCAATAAAAAAAATCCGCTGGCATATAAAAAAATTCTGGCAGGTACCGTATTTTTTGTATTCTTGTGCGGCCTGGTGCAGCTTTTGACCGAAGGCTATATGAAGAGTACTACGCTGACAGATTATTATACCCTTTGTTCTGATTACAGGACAGGCGGCGGCGTGATAGGCGGAGCCGTCTGCATTTCTTCCACTTCTGCTTTCGGTGTGGCCGGAGGGTATATCATTATCATTTTAGTACTGCTGATCACTTTTATTCTGATCACACAGAGATCTTTTTTCGGATTTATATTTAAGATATGGGACAGTATTGCGGGAGCCGCGCGAAATGGACATGAACGCTATATGGAGGGACAGCCGGAGCGCGAGCTGAAAAAGGAACTGCGCCAGAAAGAAAAACGCAAAAAAAGAGAAGCCCGTCAGGCCCAGCGTATCCAGGAACTGGAAGCGGCTCTTGCAGAGGAAGAAAAAGAGGACGAACAGGGTTCATCTGAGAAAGTGAAAGCTCCAAAACGGGGATTTTTGGAAGGGACGAAACTTACCCGTCCGAAAGAGGAAAAAGGCGAAACAAAAACGACTGTGCAGGATGCTGTCAAATCTTCTGTAGAGACAAGCGAAAATATGCAGGGGCAGTTTGAGTTTAAGATCCACAGATCGGATTCTCCGGAAGAAAGGGAAGAAATGCCGGATAATTCCGACGATCTGTTTTCATCGGACGATGAATCTTTTTCCTCCGGCGTGGAAAATCTTCCGGAGGATGATCTGGAGGAAAAGATCATATCGCAGATGTATTCCGGGGAAGATAAGACTGCGGAGCCGATGCCGGAGGAGCGGGCGGACAGGAGAATTTCCGAAAACCATAAAAAAAATCCCCGTTCCTCAAAAGGAGAAATCGAAAGCGGGATTCAGAATATCCAAAAGGAAATCGGACAGCAGGAGGAAAAACAACAGAAGCAGTATCATTTTCCTCCCATCAGACTTTTGAAAAAAGGAAACGGTTCATCCAGGGGGGATTCAGACGCCCATCTAAAAAAGACAGCCCAGAAGCTTCAGGAAACCCTCCATAACTTCGGCGTAAATGTTACGGTAACAAATGTAAGCTGCGGCCCCACAGTGACACGTTATGAGCTACAGCCGGAAATGGGAGTCAAGGTCAGCCGTATAGTGGGGCTGGCGGACGATATTAAACTGAATCTTGCGACGCCGGATATACGGATCGAAGCTCCGATTCCCGGAAAAGCCGCGGTGGGAATCGAGGTTCCCAATAAAGAGAACCGTCCGGTAATGCTGCGTGATCTGATCCAGTCTCAGGAGTTCCAGGGCGCAAAATCAAAACTCTCTTTCGCGGTGGGGAAGGATATCGCCGGAAAACCGGTAGTGGCGGATATTGCCAAGATGCCTCATCTTTTGATCGCGGGAGCTACGGGATCAGGTAAATCAGTGTGTATTAATACACTGATCATAAGTATTCTGTATAAGGCGTCTCCGGAGGATGTAAAGCTGATCATGATCGATCCAAAGGTTGTAGAGCTGAGCGTTTACAACGGCATCCCACATCTGTTCATTCCTGTAGTAACGGATCCGAAGAAAGCGGCAGGCGCGCTGAACTGGGCGGTTTCAGAGATGATGAGCCGCTACAACACTTTTGCGGAATTTCATGTGCGGAATCTTGAAGAATACAATCACAAGATAGAGGGAATGAAGATCCCGGAGGGAGAGACTCCGCCGGAACATATTCCCCAGATTGTAATTATTGTAGACGAGCTGGCGGATCTTATGATGGTGGCCCCGGGAGAAGTGGAGGATGCGATCTGTCGTCTGGCACAGCTTGCCAGGGCTGCGGGCATCCATTTGATCATTGCTACCCAGAGACCTTCGGTAAATGTTATCACGGGCCTTATCAAAGCAAATATGCCGTCCAGAGTGGCTTTTTCCGTATCTTCCGGCGTAGATTCCAGAACGATCCTGGATATGAACGGGGCGGAAAAGCTCCTTGGAAAAGGAGATATGCTGTTTTATCCTCAGGGATATCAGAAACCGGCCAGGGTGCAGGGAGCCTTCGTATCTGACGAAGAAGTCAGCAGTATCGTAAACTTCCTTTCCGACAAAAATCCGGGAACGCAGTACAGCGCCCAGATTGAGCAGCAGGTGAATACCGCGGCTTCTCTTGGAGGAGGTTCCGGAAAAGAGGAGAGGGACGTTTATTTTGAGGAGGCTGGAAAATTTATCATCGACAAGGACAAAGCGTCTATTGGAATGCTGCAGAGGATGTTTAAGATCGGGTTTAACAGAGCCGCCCGTATTATGGATCAGCTTTGCGACGCCGGAGTGGTAGGACCGGAAGAGGGGACGAAACCAAGAAAAGTTCTGATGACGATGGAAGAGTTCCAGAACTATATTGAAGAGTCGCTGTAGAAGCGAGGGAAAACAGAAACGAAAAAGAATCAAAAGATCCGGGAGATTGAGGAACAGTCCCTGCCCGGATCTTAAAGATCAAAATGTAAGGAGATTATAAAAATGGTAAAACATATCGTAATGTGGTCTTTTCAGAAAGAATTAAGCGAGGGAGCAAAGCAGGAAGCGATTGCGAAGATTAAAAATGATCTGGCTCAGTTGGTGGGAATCGTTCCGGGTCTTATTTCTCTTAAAGTGGTAACGGAGGTTCTTCCTTCCAGTTCTCATGATATCGGCCTGTTCTGTGAGCTTGAATCAGAAGAGGCTCTGAGCGGATACCAGGTACATCCGGAGCATGTGAAAGCCGCAGGATTTATTAAGTCTGTTACCTGTAACCGTATTTGTCTGGACTATGAAGAGTAATGGAAATCCGTATCATTTCTGTAGGGAAAATTAAAGAAAAATACCTGAACGACGGTATCGCGGAATATTCCAAACGTCTCAGCAGGTACTGTAAGCTTACGTTTTGTCAGGCAGCCGATGAAAAGACTCCTGACGGAGCTTCTGAAGCTCTCAATGAGCAGATCAAAAACATAGAAGGCCAAAGGCTTATGAAGTATATCCGGGACCGGGACTATGTGATCGCGCTGGCGATCGACGGAAAGATGCTGGATTCCGTGGAACTTTCCCAAAAGCTGGAGAGACTGGGCGTGGAAGGGAAAAGCTCTGTCGCTTTTGTGATCGGCGGCTCCCTGGGGATGAGCGATGAAGTCCTGAAAAGAGCGGACTATCGTCTCAGCTTTTCCAGAATGACTTTCCCTCATCAGATGATGCAGATGATCCTCCTGGAGCAGATCTACAGGAGTTACAGGATCATGAATCACGAACCGTATCATAAATAAGGATGTTTGTCCCAGCTGCGGGTGATATCGGACAGGCTGATAGAACACGTAGAATATTTTAAAGGGAGTGGTCAGATCAGATGATTTTCCACTCTCTTTTCGTATGCTTTCCGTGTGAGTGAAAAATAGAATGACAGGGAAATATGGAGGGTGTTATAATAGACTAAAATAACTTGGAATTTACGGAGGGGGTATTGTATTTTGGATAGTAAAAGGATAAAGGAAACAATGTTTGCGTTAGGTGCAGATTTGTGTGGTATAGCAAGTATAGATAGGTTTGATAATGCACCGAATGGCTATCATCCTTTAGATATACTTCCGACTTGTAAATCGGTAATTTCTTTTGGTTGTAGATTTCCAGTAGGAACACTTAATTGCAAGTCTAATATCCCATATACAAGGGTAAGAAATTCTATCACGTCAAAAGTGGATGCGATAGCTCTGGATTTTTGTATTGAAATGGAAAAGAACCAGATAGTATGTGTTCCTATTCCTACAAATGAAAGCCAATGGGATAAAAATACTAACAGATGGCGTTCTATTGTTTCGCAAAAACAT
>DXGV01000041.1 GCA_019113745.1 Candidatus Blautia intestinavium | reverse complement strand
GGATGAAAAAACAGATCACGACATTCTAAGTACGTTTACGTACGTTACATTATTTTAAGCAAATCTTCCAGAAATGCTGATAAATACGACATTTCTGGAAGATTTGCTTTCTATAAAGTGGCAAACTCGGGTTATAGCATAGAAAAACCCTATGTGTAAAGAGGGTTTTCTGCATTTTTATGGGATCTTTTCCTGATTTTTTCCAGTTTTACGGTTTGGGGCGCGTCGGCCCTTGTCTACTACCCCTATCTCTTTCCCGTCTGTTTCAGTTCCTGCACTTCTTTTTCTGTCAGGGGACGACATTCTCCTTTTTTCAGATCTTCAGGAAGTTTCAGCGGCCCCATGGAAATCCGTTTCAGGTACACTACCTTTTTTCCCACTGCTTCCATCATTCTTTTTACCTGATGGAACTTTCCCTCGCAGATCGTCAGAAGAAGCTCGGTGTATTCTTCCGGCGGCTCTTCCCGATAAAGAACCGCTCTATTGTCGTCCTCAGTCTCCCCGGTACTAAATATCCCGTCTTTACGGCAGCTTCCGAGGATTTCCGCTTTCGCAGGAAGCGTCAGCCTGTCCTCTCCGATATCAACGCCCTGCTCCAGCCTGATCCTGTCTTCTTCAGATACTGCCCCGCGGACTCTGACAAAATAAGTTTTCTCCACATGCCTTGCCGGAGAAAGAAGCTCGTGGGCCAGCATTCCATCGTTTGTGATCAGCAGCAGCCCCTCTGTATCTTTATCAAGTCTTCCTACAGGAAAAAGCCCTTTCCTTCCTGACGGTACAAGCTCCATTACCGTCTTTTCTCTCCTGTCCTCTGTGGCGCTGATCCAGCCTGCCGGCTTATATAGAAGATAATAGGCAAACTCCGGCTCCTGCAGTACAGGCTCCCCTCTCAGAAGAACAAGATCCGTACCGGGAGATATCTTCTGCTCCGGGCTTTTTACCGTTGTACCGTTTACCAGGACAAGCCCCTTTTTTATCTCTTTCTTTACCTCGCTTCTGGTGCCCTTTCCTGCATCTGCCAGAAATTTATCCAGTCTTACCATTTTTTCCATTATCTGTTTTTCCTTTTTTCATTAAAAATGATCTTTCCGTCGTTTCTGAAAATATCCGGTTCCCGCAACTATAACGCAAAGCAGCGCTCCGTAAATCAGAAGGATCCAGGACGGATTTTTTTCCAGCAGCCAGGGCGAGACTTCCTCAAATACCAGCGACCAGATATTGCTCCCCATATGGAGAAGGACGCTGGCCCAGATACTTCCGGTGATATCCAGAAAATATGCGAACACGGCTCCAAGGATGCCTGCGTAGACTGCCTGAACAAGATTCATATGATAGACTCCGAAAAACACGGCGGATATGATAATAGCCGCCTCTCTCCTCACATAGTCGCGCAGTCTCAGAAATATCAGCCATCGAAAAACAATTTCCTCCGCCAGCGGCGCAACAATCCCCGCCCATAAAATCATTGTCAGAAGATTTTTCCCCAGAGTGATCTCATCTATGGTTTCCTGATACTGCTGGTAATTTATAACGTCGCGTAAAAGCGTCGCCAGAATGTTTACAAACTGGGAGAAACCGGTTCCGATAAAGAAGATCAGAACGCCCTCTGCAAAATTCAGGTTCTTTTCTCTTCTTTCCGGAAGCAGTCCGCCGGCAATACGCGCCTTTTTGTCTTTTTTGTAAAAACAGACACAGGGGAGCATCGTCAGAAGTCCTGTCAGACCTGTAAGCATCACAACCTGGCTCTGATAATCCTGAATATCTCCTCCTGTAAACGCCAGGAAATTGATAGCTGCCCAGACGACGATCTGACTGATCAGCAAATGTATCCCGCATGGATAAAAGACCCTCCACAACTGCTGCGAAACAGGCTGTCTGCGCAGAGGGGTCAGATAAAAAAATCCAGAAGCCCGTCTGCGGAATCTGTTATTTTCAAAGCCCCGGCTTCCCGGAGTTCTTCTTCTGTTCCATATCCGTAAGATACGGCAACACAGTCCAGTCCGCAGGCACGGGCGCCCAGGACGTCATGCTCTCTGTCTCCGACCATCACTACTTCCCGTCTGTTGGCAGACAGGTTCATTCTCTTTAAAGTTTCCCCGATCACTTCAGCTTTGCTGGTCCGGGCTCCGTTCATTTCGCTCCCCACGATCTCGTCAAAATATCCTGTCAGGTGAAAATATTCAAGCACCTTTGTCACAAAATATTCCGGTTTTGAGGATGCGACTGCCATCCGGTATCCCCTGTTTTTCAGAGTTTTCAGCATGTTTTCCACCCCGGGATACACCTGGTTTTCATAAATTCCCACATCTGCATACCGTTCTCTGTAATATGCAACTGCCCGGCGCGCCGTTTCCTCATCAATCTTTGCATATTTCATAAACTGTTCCAGAAGAGGCGGACCCACAAACACTTTTAAATTCTCCAGGTTTTCCTCAGGCTTTCCGATTTTATCAAGAGCGTACTGCACCGATTTTGTTATACCTTCTCCTGACTCAGTAAGTGTTCCGTCCAGATCAAATAGAATCGCTTTATACATATATTCCTCCGATTTTTCTAAAGTTCTCAGGAAATCCCCGTATTACAGGATAGTATAGCACGGTTTTCCGGCAGCGTCCATGAACAATCGGTGAAAAGAGCAAGCTCGACCAGGCTTCCCTTTTCCGTATCTGTATCAGTCGTAAGACAGTCTCCCTGCCAGCCCCATGTCTGTTCCTTTCCGTTCACACGGAAGGACAGAACCTGTACTTCTCCTTTTGTATTTAAACGCAGGCGAAGCCTTGCAGTTTTTTCCGTTCTCCCGGTCAGATACAAAATATCGGGAGCCGCTGCTTTCTCCCCGGAATCAGCCTTACCGCTCCTGTTTTCTTTTGCACATCTGGTTCCCGCCGGGTTAGAAAGAACGGGCGTTGGAGAGAATGGAGTCGGACTGAAAGAAGGTTCCGGGGTTTTTTCCTTTTTTGCCTCTTCCTGTATCTGCTCCCCGGACGGTTCGGTTCCGGCATGTGGATTTCCCTGGATGCTCCCGCTTTCTCCTCCGTTGTTCCGGTTACTTTCATCGTCCTGTTCTGGTTCTGTATCGTCATATTCGTCGTAAACAGACCTGCCGCTATCAGCGGAACTCTCTCCTGGATTCCAGTCCGGGGAGGATTCCCCGGAAATATTTTCCTCTTCATATCCGGAATCCCCATCTTCCTCTGAAGTGTTCCAGACGTCCCCAAAGCTTTCCGTCTCTCCCGGGCTTTGTTCCTGTGTTCCATCCTGCTCCCCTTTGTTTTGGGAACTGTTCCACAAAGATTCACTGACCTGATCTCCTGAAATTCCGCCGTTGGTTCCTTCTTCAGCCTCAAGCATCCCGCCGTCTGTACCGTCCTGTTCCCATCCGGACGGCGGCTCCTGCATCTCTCCGGGTTCCACCTGAATATCAAAACCGCCCATCTCTACGGCCAGGAGGCATACTCCAGATATCAGAAGCTCTGTGATCTTTTCTTTCAATTATCTGTTTCCTTTCTTCTCTTCGATTTCCAGTTTTTCACGCCACATTTTCATTGTATAAGCCTCCGGGACTTCTTCGCCGTTCTCTTCCAGACAGGCCTCATAGATATCCCTGCTTTCTTCCACACGCCCCTGCCTTATCAGGAACAGTCCATAGGCTGAAAACGCTTCCGCCTCTTCTTTGCACTCTCTGTAGTACATTTCCGCTTTCGCTTCGTCCCCCTTAAGTTCACTGTTCCTAGCCAGGAGAAGCAGTATCTGATCTTTTCTGTCCGTGTACTGCTTCGCCAGCCTCTGCAGCGCTTCTTCTATTAAAAAAGAAATTTCTTCACTGACTCCCGTTCCGCTGCTCCGGTAAGGCATGGAGTAATACCATGCCGTCACTCCCGACAGGGCGGAATCAAATGGGGGAAGCTTCTTCTCTTCTGTCTGTGACCTTCCCGCCGCTATGGCCGTCAGGAGAATAAGCGCCGTCGGGATCAGCACGTTCTTAAGCTTCAGGGAAACAGGATGTATTCCGGCGAAGGCTTCCTCCGCCTCTTTTGCTGTCCGCCATCTTTTGTCCTCCCGACCGCAGCAGCATTTTCTGATAAAAAGGCCAAGTCCTGGATAAAGGATATAGTATCGGATCTTTTTCTTCCCGCAAAGTCTTTCCAGTGTTTTTCCCAGCGCGTAAATGTCGCTGGAAGAGCTGACACGGCCCTGATACTGTTCCGGCGCGGCGTATCCTATAGTGCCTGTACAGTCAAATCCCTGTCTTTCATAGCCCAGTACCGCGCTTCCAAAATCCACAAGATAGACCTCGCCCTCCTCATTCATCATCAGATTATCCGGCTTCAGATCCCCATAATAAACGGCCAGTTTCCTGGCATGGAGATATATAAGAATCTGCAGTACCCTGTTTCCGATCCTCAGGATTTCTTCCGGGGTAAACTGTCTTCCTTTCTTTAAATATTCCCCCAGAGATTTCCCCTGGATGTATTCCATCACAAGATAACAGTATTCTCCCCGCTCCGCATAGTCGATCATTCCCGGGAGAAAGGGATGATCCAGAAGTCTCACAAGCTTTGCCTCTCTTTTTTTCGTCAGCGGAAGCTCCTTCACAGCCCGGTAAATCCCCAGTTCCAGATCCTTCGCCAGATAGAGGGCGCCTTCGCCGCCTTTTCCGATCTGATTTATAATACAGTAGCGGCCCTTTATAATAATTCCGGTTAAACTGATAAAATCCCCTCCCAGTATGCTCTCCTGGATTCCTGATAAAAGATATAAGATCAAACAAAATGTATGGGAAATGTTCCGGAAGAACTCCGGTCACAAATGATATGCTGTTTTGATTATAGCACAGAATGTTCTTTTTGTTTCTAAACTTTTTCTTAATTTCCTGCCCGCCCTGCAGAAAATATACGGGACAGCACGGCTTTTGCCATGGCTGTCCCGGTAAAGTAATCTCTACATTCTTTCCGGCGCTGAAAATCCCAGAAGATCGATAGCTGTCTCCAGAATATTCCTGGTCAGCTCCAGAAGCTTCAGGAACGATTTCTTCTGATCCGGGTTTTCCTCGCTTAATATCTTTGTTTCATGGTAGAAACTGTTGAAAGCATTGGACACTTCATAAATATATGCGCAGATCTTATGAGGAGCCTTTTCTTCATAGGCGCTTTCCACCGTGCTTCCGAATTTTGTCAGCTCCAGCATCAGGTTCTTTTCGCTTGGGTTGGACGCCGCCAGGATCTCAGCGCCTTCCATCGTTCCGCCCTCCTGTGCGTACCGGTTCAGGATAGACTTGATCCGGACGATGGTGTAAAGGATATAAGGCCCTGTATTTCCCTCGAAAGAGGTGAAACGGTCGATATCAAAAATGTAGTCCTTTGTGGCCTGATTGGAAAGATCTCCGTATTTGATAGCGGAAAGCCCGACGATCTCTGCCGTCTCTCTGGCGTCTTTATCACGGACGCTTCTGTTCTCCACGATCTTCCGGTACATTTCCTCATCAATATCCGCGATCAGATTTTCCAGACGCATAACGCCGCCCTCTCTTGTCTTAAAGGGCTTTCCGTCCTTGCCGTTCATGGTCCCGAAGCCCAGGAAGGAAAGTCTGGTATCTTTTTCTACCAGGCCGGTCTTTCTTGCGCAGCGGAATACCTGGATAAAATGAAGCTCCTGACGCTTGTCCACCACATAAAGGATCTCATCCGGATGATAAAGCTTCATCCTCTCTACGATTGTCGCCAGGTCAGTTGTGGTATACAGAGACGCGCCGTCGGATTTCAGAAGCATACAGGGCGGAATCTCTTTTGTATCCGTGTCTTCCTTTACGTCTACCACAAGAGCGCCCTGGTCTTCATAGGCATATCCCTGATCTTTCATGGCCTGAACCATATCCGGGATATAAGGCTGTGCGTCGGATTCCTTTTTCCACAGGTCAAAGGAAACGTTCAGATTATCATAATTTCTCTTTAAATCTGTCACAGAAACCTGCATAATATGGTTCCAGAGAGCCATATAGCCCGGTTTTCCCTGCTGAAGAAGATGAGTGGCTTCCAGAGCCTCGTTGCGGTAAGCCTCGTCTTCCTTTGATTTCGCGCTGGCGCAGGGATAAATCTCTTCCAGCTCGCTGATGGTAAAGGGAGCCTCTGAAGGATATTCTCCCTGATAGCTGTCGTCAAAATATACCAGCTCCGGCTTCCTGTGTTTCAGTTCCGTGATGATCAGCCCCATCTGAAGCCCCCAGTCTCCCAGATGTACGTCCCCGATCACCTTATGCCCCACATATCTGCCGATACGCTTGATACTCTCTCCGATAATTGCAGAGCGCAGATGTCCGACATGAAGAGGCTTCGCCACATTCGGACCGCCGTAATCAATAATGACAGTTTTGGGCTCCGCCGCCTGATTTACAGAGAATTTCGGATCCTTTTCCATTTCTCTCAGATAGGATGCCAGAAACTCTGTTTTCACATCAAGATTAATGAATCCGGGCTTTACCACCTCCGCTTTCGCAAAGACAGGGCTGTCCTCCAGATATTTTACTACATCCTCCGCGATCATAAAGGGGGCTTTTTTGTAGGCTTTGGCTCCCGCCATAGCGCCGTTGCACTGAAATTCGCAGAGATCCGGGCGGTTGGATACTGTCACCTTTCCATATTCCGGATCGTATCCGGCCTTTTCAAAGGCAGAGGATAATTCCCCTGCCATGATTTCCATTAATTTTTTCATTTTCTACTGACTCCTCATATAAATTCTGTCTGATACTCAGATTTTCACCTTTTTCGCACAGGCAACGGCAAGAGCTCCCTGCCCGATATGACAGGCAATGCTCAGCGCCATAGGTTCCAGGCCGATATCAAATCCGGGAAAGGCTTCCTGGACTTCTTTATGAAACTCTTTTGCTTCCTCCAGGTTTCCGCCGTAAACAACGTCCAGTCTCATCAGGCCTTCTTTCACATAATCGGGAAATCTCTTTTCAAAATCTTCCTGCATGGCCTTTATCAGAACACGCTTCGCCTGTTTTTTGCCTCTTACTTTCGCATAAGCGTCCAGCTTTTCCCCCTGAATCTGAAGGACCGGCTTCAGGTTCAGAACAGTGCCGATCGCCGCGGCCGCCGGAGTGATCCTTCCGCCTCTTTTCAGATATTTCAGAGTTTCAAGAGTAATATAAATGCTGGACTCCATTTTTTCTTTTTCCAGCACCTCTTTAATCTCAGCCGCCGTTCTTCCCGCTTCCGCCAGTCCCATGGCGTCCAGCACAGACTGTGTCTGGGTAACGGAAATCCTCTGGTTATTCACCACCTGCACTCTTCCGTCGTAGTTTCTCGCCAGTCCCATGGCGGTTTCGCAGGAAGCGCTCAGTCCGCTGGACATGGGGATGTGCACGATCTCGTCATATTCCTTCAGAAGATTGTCCCAAAGGCCGCAGACCTCCGCCGGACTTGGCTGCGAGGTGGATATCCGCTCATCTTTTTCCAGACGTTTATAAAATTCCTCCTGGGTAAGCGTGACTCCTTCAAGATACATTACGTCGTTAATATAAAACGGCATAGGAAGAACAGAAATCCCGAGCTTCCGTCCCCGTTCCTGGGTGATGCCGCTGTTGCTGTCTGTTACAATCGCAATTTTTCCCATACTGCATTCTCCTTATTATTTGTCTTATGAAAATTCTCTGTTCAGTTATGAAAAATGTACGCTGGCTATAGTGTAGCACATTTTTGGCGGCATCACAATTGGAAAAATCAAACTCGTTTCCAGAAAAAGGAAAGGAAAAACCCGGTAAAGGAAAACAAAAGAGCTTGAAAACACAGCAGGATATTTTCTGTCTGCAGTACTGTTTTCGGCAGCATCAGATATAGTTTCACGGACTCCCACGCAGTCTGGATCTTTTCCTGCCAGAAAGAAAAGTCCGACCACTGCCCCGGGATCCAGTCCCGTGGAATGTCTATTCTATTCCAGAGCAGCCAGAACACAAAACCTGCGGTGAATGTCATAGCGGCCGTCCACATCCAGAACCCGCCTTCTTTTAAGCCGTATTTTCTTCTTTCTTTCCAGGCGCTTACAAACAAACACAGCAAAATCTCCGCCGGAAAAAGCAGAAGCCCTCCAAAGGATAATGTCCTAAGGAAATCTCCCGGAGCCATCGTTCCGGAAAGTCCATAGCTCATAAGAAACTGCCGGACCGCATCTTCTCTGCTTCCCTCTCCCTTTTCCAGAAACAGCCGGGTACCGGTGTTTTCCTCCTGATCCGGGCGGATAAGGATCACCTGCTGCTTCCAGGGAAGAACCTTTCTTACCAGATACTCCCTGCCCTGAAGCACAAGCGTCCGGCCTTTTGCCTCTTCTGTTCCAAAAAGCTCCACAGAGGTTTTCCTGTCGATCACACAGCCTTTTTTATCTTTTTCAGAAAATCCGTTCAGCCTGCTGTCATAAAGGAGGGCGTCTCCATACAAGCCTCCCAGAAGGGCCTGAGAGGTTCTTCCATACTGTCCGTCTGAAAGCTCCACAAGACCTCCCTCCCAGTAAAAACAGGCGGATATCTTTTTCTCTGCTTTTTCCGCTGTATCCAGAATCTCCTTCATCTGTTTCTGATCCGGGTAAGTACCGGCAAGGAACACGGAAACTGACGGTTCTTCCTGCATCTTTGTCCAGGCCAGGAGGCTTTCTCCGTAAAGGATCAGCACAAAAAGTCCAAGAATCAGCCGTTTCGCATAATGTACGCGGAACGTCTGAACCGCCCGGATCATGATTCCTGCAGCCGCACCCGGCTGCCGTCTTCGATCTCTCTGTCCGTATCCGTGATCACCTTCTGGGAGGCTGACAGAACGCCGTCCTGAAGAGCCGCCCTTATCTCATTCTGCTCCTGCACCGTCACGTCCACCTTTCTTGCCACCTGTACCTCTCCCAATACAGAGGACTGGGTATCTATTACAAATACATACTGCTGGCCTTCCGTACCGTAAAGGGCGGAGAGAGGCACGCAGCTTTTATAGGGTCCTGTTTCTTTTGTGATTGTAAATTCCACGTTCTCTCCAATAGAAAAGTTTCCGTCAGGCACCGACACAGTTACAAGAAAGCTGCCGGGATTCTCGGGATCCTCCTGTACAGACTGAACCTGGGCGGCGTCTGTTGTTTTCCCTCCGCTGCCTTCCAGAGTAACCTTTCCTCCCACTTCCACATATTCCAGATCGTCGCTGTCAATGGTTCCTGTCATCTGTGTTTCCCCTGAAAGTTTTGAAAGGACCGCCGCCGATTCCTGCGTCGTCTGTCCCCCAGTCTTTACGGAAAGTGTTTTTACAACTCCGTCTGAAGGCGAGCGCACTTCCCCGTTATTTTCCTTTAAGGTCGTCAGTTCCGCAAGTTCTTCTCTGAGATTTTCAAGCTGCCTTTCCAAATTCTGGTCAGTGCTGTCCTGGGCGGATGGGATCGCGGCGTCCTGAACCGCCCGGTCCGCCGCCGTTACCTCCTGATTTCTGCTGATGATCACCTGGTTTAACGCATCCCATTTTGCCCTGACGTCGTCTTCCAGGGCCTGTTCCGTTGAATTATCCTCATATGGAGAAGTCCCGTCGTCCTGTCCTCCGTCGGTAAAATCTGAGCCGTCGCTGAAGTCCGGCGTTCCGGAAAGCTCGTTTTCTCTCTGCTTCCGTTTCTCTTCTTCTTCCGCCGCTTTAAGAGCTGCGGCTTTTTCCGCCCTGTAATCCTCCAGTCTTTGTATGGCGATATTCAGTTCGTTCTGCGCGTTTGCGATGTTCACGTCTCCGTTTCCAAGCGCAGTATCCAGATCCTGCTGAGCCCTGCTGGACTCATAAGATTTTTTCTGGCTGTCAATGCTTTTCTGGCTTTCCAGATCGCTGAGAGCCAGCTCTTTTTCCTCTATCTCGTCTTCCTTCTGGTCTATGGCCTCCTGGATGGAGGTATCCAGGAGAGTAAAAAGCGCCTGCCCCTGCTTCACGGTTTCTCCGACCTGAACAAGAACCCGGGCCACCTTCTGGTTTTCCAGAGTGAACACAGCCTCCTCCTGCGTTCCTTCTATTATCCCGCTACCGGACACCTGATGGGCGATCATCTGATTCTGTATTGTAGACGCCTGTACCCGCGCCACACTTACGGAGTCCGCCGCCCGGGACAGAAAAGTAAACACCAGCATCGCGCAGAAAAATACGGCAACCCATTTTAATAATTTCTCTCGTCTCATTTTCTCTACTCCTTAACAGCCGTGGAAACAATTCCCTGTTCCAGATAATCCTGCCCTGCAAGAAATACCAACACTGCCGGAAGCAGCGCCAGTACCGAGGCGGCAAAGGCAAAACCAGCCTGATCCATGCTGATATTGGGCAGGTATAAAGATAACGGCCACTTTTCTTTTGTTTTTAAAAACGCCATGGGCTGTTCCAGAAGATTCCAGTTTTCCAAAAACCCCAGAACCAGAGCGGAAATAATTCCCGGGGAACCTAAAGGAATTCCGATCCTGAAAAAAATCTGAAGCTCGCCCGCCCCGTCCAGTCTTGCCGACTCCAGCAGAGATTCCGGCAGACCTTCAAAAAAACGGTACATCAGAAACACCGGAAAGGTTGAAAATACTGACGGCAGGATAATTCCTGCCAGAGTATCCAAAAGCCCCAGGCTGTTCAATACCAGATAGTTGCTCAGCATCATGACCTGAAAAGGCATCATCATTAACGCTATGTAAAGCGTAAACAGCATTTTTTTTGCCGGGAAACGGAATCTTGCAAAACCCCAGGCCGCCGGAGCTCCCACCAGGATCTGTCCGGCCAGGACAGGCACGGTGATCTTTACCGAATTCCAGAACATCACGAAAAATTCCGGAGAATCCAGAAGTATCTTCACATAGGAGCGAAAAGTAGGGTATTCCGGCAGAAGCTTCCATGATGCGAAGCCTTCTGTGTTTCCCAGCACAGGCGCAAGCAGAGCGTTCAGCTCCCTTCCTCCCATCAGCGAGCCGCAGACCAGGAACAATACCGGAAATACCGCGATCCCGGCCAGAAAGATAAGACTTCCTGTCATGATTCTCTTTATCATTTTTCTCCCTCCCAGGCTTTCTGGAGAGCCAGGATCAGAAGAAGGATCACGGCTCCCGTCACCACCGCAGCCGCAGCCATTTTATCCAGGGCAAGATCCCGGTACCAGTTGTTGAAAAGATGCTGCAGAAGATACATACTGTCCTGGGGATAGTCTCCCGCCACCAGATAGGCTTCCCGGAACACCTTGAATCCGTTCAGGAGGGAAAGCACTACGATGGTAAACATAGACGGAAGAAGGTTCGGCAGGGTAATAAAGAAAAAACATTTCCACTCCCCCGCCCCGTCTACTTTGGCGGCGTCGTACATCGCCGAGGGAATGGCTCCCAGTCCGGCTACCCAGAGCACCACATCATAGCCTAAGTTTCTCCAGAGATAACTGACTACCAGCACTCCGAAGGAGGCGCCCGTGTTCATCCAGTCCACTCCGTTTAAGGAAAACAGGGAAAACAGATGGTTCAGAAGTCCGTTTTCATGGAACAGTACTTTCCACAAAAGAACTACCGACGCCACAGGTATCGCCATTGGAAGAAGGAACATGCTTTTTAAAAGCTGCATTCCCTTTTTTCTTTTTGTGAGAAGTACCGCGATCAGAAGGGACAGCAGTACCAATGCCGGAATACAGACGGCAAAAAAGCGAAGGGTATTTCCCGCCGCCAGCCGGAAAGCCTGATTTTCAAAAACTGACTGATAATTTTTCAGCCCGGTAAACGTTCCGCTTACGGCGCTGAAAAAGGACCGGCGCACTACGTCCAGAAAAGGAACCAGCCAGAAAATCCCCACCCCTGCAAAGCTGGGAATAAGAAAGAAAAGTCCCTTTAATTCACGTTTTCTTCTTTTCAAAATCCATGTCACTTCCTTATTTTCTGCATAAAGGGATGATAGCAGAGAAATCTCTAGGGAATCTCTAAATATCCGGAAATATCATGATCTACAGAATTGACGGAAGGGATATGAAAGAGATAATATACAGATGGAAAGCTTCCATATTTTTAGAGACAACTTAAAGAATATTTTGATATGATCATTGGATGGCGCCAGGGACAGACAGATACCCCTTTATTTCCGCAGCGTCAAATACCAGGGTCAGGAGCCTGATCCGGAAAGGAAACAGATATGAATATTTTGATGATAGAGGATGACAGAGAGCTCTGCGAGACAGTAGCCTTCCGTCTGGAACAGGAGGGCTTTTCTGTAGATGTATGCCATGACGGAGAGGAAGGACTTTATTATATGCAGGAAAGTATCCACGACCTGGTGATCCTGGACCGGATGCTTCCTCATATGGACGGCGTAACTCTTCTTAAAGAAGCCCGGAGCCGGCAGATCAAAACGCCTGTGATCTTTCTCACCGCCCTGGGCGAGCTTGGCGACAGAGTTGCCGGGCTTAACTGCGGAGCGGACGATTATATGATAAAGCCCTTCGCCTTTGAAGAGCTTCTGGCAAGAATCCACTGCCTTCTACGGAGGCCGGGAACCTACGAAGCCTCTTCCGTACTGAATCTGGGGGATATTTCCTTTGACCCCCATACCCGGCGGCTGTGCGGCCGCCAGAAGGAATGTACTCTTTCCAACAGAGAAGGTACTCTTTTGGAGGTTTTTCTGCGCAATCCCGGTCAGACGCTTCCCCGCTCTCTTCTTCTCACCCGTGTGTGGGGACTGGACAGCGATGTGGAGGACGGCAACCTGGATAACTATGTCCACTTTCTCCGCCGTCGTCTGAAAACGGTGGACAGCGCCCTTGTTCTGAAAACAGTGAGAGGAGTGGGGTATCAGCTTGAAGTGCTTCAGTAAATCCAGCCACCTTATAGGTAAACAATGCTGTCTGGAGTGGGGTATCAGTTTCCTGCAAAAGATAAGGCAGAGCAGCAATCCGCTCTGCCTTACCTTTTGCAGGAAGAGATTTCTTTCTCTTCCTGCACGGCATTTCTTATTCCGACAAATAGAGATTCACCTGCTGTATCGCCTCTTTTGCAGCCTCCTCCAGACTGATCTCGCCGTCCAGATAACGGCTTCCCGCATCTGCCACAGCGTTCAGGATAATCTCATTTGTCTTTGAAGGAGTTGTCAGTGTTTTTCCAAGCTGACGGATCTCCTCGGTCTTTTCCTTGTCGGCTCTTTTAATATCCAGTTCAATATAATTGTCGCTGCCTGCGTCTCCTCCTCCCATTGTTCCCAGGCCGCCTTCAGAATCTCCTACCGCCCAGTATTCTTCGCTGTCATAAACCGTCTCGTTTACCGGAAATCCGGAATCATTTCCTATCTGCTGTCCTTCCTGGCTGAACATAAAACTGATCAGCTTTCTGGCCGCCTCCGGCTGGGAAGCCTTTGCGCTGATCCCCACGGTCTGTACGGGGATAAAGCAGTTTTCCGCCTGTCCATTCCAAAGCGCGTCATTCAGATCTGTATTTTTCTGTTCCATGCTGTACATAAAGGCAAGTCCGCTGGGCGATTTCAAATCTCCTGCGGAAAGCCTGGTCGCTCCGCTGAGCATCTCGAATCCGCCTCCGCTGATATCTTTTAAGGTGTTCATATCTCCCTCGCCCAGATAAGAGACGTCCACTCCCATATTCTCATACTGCTTCTCCAGCGCTTCCAGACTGTCTTTTCCCGCCTGGTACATTCTTCCCGCTTCTTTCAGATATTCTGTCACCGCCTTTTCATCCAGAGTTCCGTCCTCCTTGATCCAGGCAGGCGCGTTTACATCCGCAAGGCTTTTCAGAAACGCTTCCGTACCGTAAAACATCAGCGTCATGGGAATACAGGATTCGCTGTACTCTGACTGATGCTTTTCCACAACATCCGCCATTGTCTTCAGATCTTTGATCGCCTCCACATCTTCCGTATATCCCTGAATCATGGGAATGGCAAAACGCACTGGCATAAGATACTGGCTTCCGTCTTCTTTCTGATAAGCGCCCCGGATATTATCCAGAAGACCGTCCTTTTTATCAGTTTCATCCAGAATATCGCTGATATCCGCCAGCATTCCCTTTTCAATATAAGTCTCCTCCGGGATTCCGTCCATAATCAGTACGTCCGGTCCGTTTCCCGCCATAATCTCCGTATTCAGATTTTTCAGCGCGTCCGTGCTTGTCACCGCGTCTTCCTCACTCATACCCGTCTCATAATTCAGATAGATGTCCGGGTATTTTTTCTGGAAGAGAGCCGCTATCTGGCGCATGTAGGAATTGTCCCTGAGGGAGTAAACTGTCAGCTCTGTATCCGGCGTGGCGGGAGTATCTGCGGAATACACGTACTTCAAAAGCTTTCCTTCCCCTGATACGCCGTCTGTAACGGCGAGATAAAAGTTACCGTCTTTATCTCTTTCCATACTTACCAGATAGGTATCCGGAGAACTGATGCTGTTAAGGCTTCCGTCGATCACCTGCTCTACTACGCTTCCCTGGAAGGAGTAGCGGTAAAGTCCGCTGCTGTCTGTGAAAAACAGACTGTCTCCCTCGTCCCCCTCCGCAAATACTACAGGCCAGGAAGTTGTACTGGTAAGCTGCAGGTTATTATCATTAGAAGTGATCTGCTCCGTCAGGGCCGACGCGTCCTCCATGGGCTCCCCTGTTTCAAGATCATAGTAATGCAGCGTGTCTGTTACTGTAATAAGATGATTTTTGACTACACAGAAATAATTTACAAAGTTTCCTTTTTCGTATTCATGCTTCACGGTACCGTCTGTCAGGCTTAATTCCGCAAGTCCGTCGCTTAGAAGGTTCAGGATAATAGTTCCGTTATCAGTAAATTCCGCCTCTGTAATGTATCCCGCCAGCGCGGACGCGCCTGTCAGCTCCCTGAAGTTTCCTTCCGGATCGATATAATAAAAATGAACGCCGTATTTTTCCTGATCCAGATCCTCTTCCTCCTTGTTTGTCACATTAAGAAAGATTCCCCCGTCCTTTGCAAGCTGAGGATAGGAAACGCTATAGTTGTTTTTATCCAGCCCGAGAAGCGTCATAAACCCGGTTCCTTCGCTCCAGGTGTTTCCCTGATCTTTGGAATCCGCATAGAAGAAATCAAAATTTTCGTCATTGTAGCAGATCCGGAGAGTACCGTCCTCCAGAAATCTCATCGCACATATCTGCTGGCAGTTTTCCGGCAGGTTCACATCCTCCTCCAGATAACGTCCCATAGCTGTTTCTTCTTTATTTTCTGTATCGCCGCCGGAAGCAGTCTCTTCTGTTCCCGCTCCGTTCCCGCCGCAGCCGGACGCTCCCAGGATACCGGCCAGGGCAAGAACTGCGGCGACTGCTGCCGCCGACTTTCTTTTCCAAGTATGATGTTTTGGCATTATAATATATCCTCCCTGTTGTTTTATTTTTTCCCATCATATCAGCCGAATCTTTAAACTTCCTCTAAGGGGATCTGTCCCCTTATTTATCTTTAGAGATTTTGTAGAGGATCCTGTGCTATAATATGTTCATCGTTAGTATACGAACTCTATTCTAATTTATTTTACCGGGAGGTTTTTATGTTCCGAAAACTTCATATACAAATGACAGTCTTTTCTGCCGCGATCACAAGCGCGATCCTCGTTATCATGGCTCTTGTCTGTCTCCTGATCGCGGAGTCCTCCGCAAAAGAAAACAGCTATGCTTCTTTTGTAAACAACGCGCAGACCTGCATCTCTCAACTGGAAGAACAGCCCAGCGTCTCTCACCGCTGGCTGAAGGCCATTATGAACAATTATCATGTCCGGATTCTGATCCGGGACAATGGAGATCCTCTTTATTTTTATAAGCTTACAGACTTCGAACAGGATTCCTCCGCTTTTTCCAGGGCTCTGTCCCTTTCCAGAGATTCCTATGGTCTGAACCTGGAAAATTACAGCCGGAATCAGAAGCTGACAAAAAGCGCTGATTTTCAGTTTCCCGGCTACTATGCCTGCACAGCTCTGGTTCCCCATACGGACGGCATACTGAGTATTGTTATTCTGTACCCTCTCTCAGACTTTCAGCTTCAGTTGAATGCGCAGAGGCTGGCTTTTGGAGGGGCCGTCCTGGCCGCCATAGCGGCCGTCAGCGTTTTTTCATGGTTTTTTACAAAAAAAATGATCCGTCCTCTGGAAAAAAGCCGGAAGGAACAGACCTCTTTTATAGCGGCGGCCTCCCACGAGCTGCGTTCTCCTCTTGCGGTGATCCGTTCGGGCCTTTCCGCCATTCCCAGAGCCACCCCGGAGAAAGCCGGGATTTTTGTAGATATGAGCCTGAAAGAATGCGACCGTATGGCCCGCCTGATACAGGATATGCTTTCCCTGTCCAACGCGGACAATCACACATGGAAGCTGACGGCGGCTCCCTGCGAGCTTGACACTCTTCTTCTGGAAACCTACGAAAAATATGAGCCTCTTATAAAGGAGAAAGGACTGTGTCTTACTGTTTCTCTTCCTGACGCGCCTCTTAAGCCCCTCCTGCTGGACGCCGGAAAGATTTCCCAGATCCTTGCGGTACTTCTGGACAACGCCATGAGCTATGTGCCTGAGGGCGGAAAAATCTGTCTTTGTTTAAAAAAAGAACCGGGCGCCGCTGTCGTCTCTGTAGCTGACAACGGTCCCGGTATTCCGGATTCTGAGAAAGAATCTATATTCCAGCGTTTTTACCGCTCCGATGCTTCCCGTAATGATAAACAGCATTTCGGTCTTGGTCTTTGCATTGCCCGGGAAATTGCCGTTCTCCACAAGGGTACGCTTACTGTTTCTGACGCTCCAGAAGGAGGCTCAGTATTTTCACTGTATCTTCCGTATGTGTGAATATATCCCTTTATCACTCACTCGCTTCTCAGCGCGTCAATAGGATTCAGGTTCGCCGCTTTTACCGAAGGCAGCAGGCCGAAGATCACCCCGATCAGCATAGAAAACAGCACAGATCCAATAATGGCTGGGATGCTGATCGCCGTAGGCGCGCCGGATACCTTCGCCACCATTCTGGAAAGGGCGATTCCGGAGATCACGCCGATAATCCCTCCGATACTGGTGAGCATGGACGCCTCTGTAAGAAACTGGAACAGTATCACCTTTTTCCTTGCCCCGATAGCTTTCTTCAGTCCGATCTCACTGGTACGCTCCGTTACGGAAACCAGCATGATATTCATAACGCCGATCCCGCCTACAAGAAGAGAAATGCTGGCGATCCAGATAAGCTGCTGATTTGTGCTTTCGCTGAGTTTCTGGAGACTTCTCACCCGTTCCATCACATCGTCCGCTTTATATTTGAAGCTGGAATTCTCGCTGATCCCCTGATTCAGGATATTTGCCGCGTCGTTTCCCGCCTTGCTCATATTATCTGTGGAGTCCGCTTTGATGATCACATTTTCCGGTTCGTCAAACTGAAAAGCAATGGGCCAGCATGTATCAGGGATCATAACTGTTCCGATCACTGACTGATAATACTCGTAAAACTCGTTGATATCGCTGATATTAGGCTGGTAATTATCACTTTGCTGGACAACGCCCACCACAGTAAACGGATCGTCTCCGATCTCAATAGTCTTTCCGAGCGGATCTTCCCCGGAAAACAGATTTTCCGCCGCGTTGCTGTCCACCAGCGCTACTTTTCTGAGGCCGTCATAATCTTTCTGTATAAAACCCCTTCCGGACTGGATCATATATCCGCAGGTGTCCAGATAATTCTCATCGATCCCGTAGATCGTCCCTCCCTGGAAAGCCGTATTCTGATAATAAACACTGCTGGAATAGGTTCTTGTATAAAAAAACGTAGCGTTCTCTACATGTTCCATATCCATAACGTCTTCTTTCTGCTCCGCAGTAAGAAGAGGCGGCGCCCCGCTGCTGCTCATTCCATATTCCGCGTCGTAAGTGCTGTCCCCGTCATAGAGGCTGATGGTTACTGTATTATTTCCCGCGCCGATAAGATCCTCTTTGATCTGCTCGCTTGTCCCTTTGATCGTCGAGACAATGGCGATAATGGAAGCGATGCCGATGATAATTCCCAGCATGGTCAGAAAGGAACGCATTTTATGCGACCAGATCCCCTGTATGGATATCCTCAGATTTTCAAGCATAAAATTCCCACCTTTCTAGTATCCATATAATTCTTCCAGCGTACTGTCTTTTGTTTTCGCACCTTCTTTTGCGGAATCACCATAAGGAAAGGCAATCTTGTCCTCTCTGGTAAGACCTCCGGTGATCAGGACGCTGTATCCGCCGTTTACATTTCCGCCTACCGTCAGAACCTGCTTTTTCAGTACCCCGTCCACATCCTTGTATACATAGTTTACTCCGTTTTCCGTCCGTACAAAGGCTCTGTCCAGCACAAGCGAATTGGAATTATCCTGGCTGTTCTGCAAAGTGATTGTCAGCCAGTCGTCCTCCGAAACAGGAGCCGACTGGTCTAAAATAGAGGCGCTGTATGTATAATAGGAAACATTTGGGTTTCCGCTTCCCATATAGCTGTCCGAGGATACCGGATAATCAGATACTTCTATTACCTCCGCCTCAAAGCCTCCGTTCTGTCCGCTGCAGGTCAGTTTCGTGCCTTCTTTTACCTGATCCAGCATCAGTTCACTGACGGTTCCGCTTACATAATAGCCGTCCTTGCTCTTCACACTCATAAAGGAACTTTCCTCGGAGGCGCCGGTGAGAGGATCGCCCACATTGTCCACAATACCGTCCAGCTTGCTGTAGATCACTTCGTTCTGCACTTTCTTTTCAAGTTTTCCGATATTCAGCTCGCTTTCTCTTATGTCCAGCTTCAGGCTTTCGATCCTGGTTTCCTGCTGTTTGATCGCCTCGTCTCTTGTCAGAGAAGATTCCGCTTCTCCATCCATTCCCTGTCCGTAATCTCCGCCTTCGTCATAACCATAGTCGTCTTCATACTGCGAAGCCCCGGCAAGAGTAAATTCCACTTCCGCGAATTCGTTGACCATATTTTCAAGAAGGCTGCCGTCTACCAGATAATAACCCGTACATGATTCTTTTCTGTTTTCAAAATTTGTAATGGTATCGTCCTGATGAAATTCAAGCTGGTACCAGTAGCCGTTCACGCCGAATTCTTTTGTTCCATCCGCCAGAAAACCGGCCATTTTATTCAGAAAACCTCCCGTTACCACAACTTTGCCTTTTGCCGAGCTGCAGAGAAATACAAAGGGATCCTCTTCTGTCCCGGTTCCCGTAAAAGGTTCTGTGTCCGCGTCCAGCTTCTGATAAAATACTGGCTCCCCGTCCATAAAATCGCCAGTCGTCTCCGACGGCTCCGTATCAATGATCTCCACTCCGTCTACAATGTCTCCTGTAATATCCTGACCCGGATCTTCACCAGAAGGAGTAGGCTCCGGCTGTACGGAGGGCGCAGGCGCGGGCGTCTCCGTAACTGTTCCGGCCTCCCCTGAACCGAAGTCTACAATGATGCCGCTGTCATCTCCTGTACTCTCCGACGGCTCCTGTGTATGTGACGGCGCTTCCTGATCCGTAAAAGTATCGTCCGCTCCTCCGGCCGGCTCCTGGCCTTCCCCGGTTTCCGGTTCATTCTGATCTTCTCCGGTTTCCTGTGCGTTCTGTCCGTCTCCCGCCGCCGGCGCCGGAGTTTCCTCAGCAGGCGTTTCCGGTTCAACAGCAGGAGAAAGCCCCTCTGTTCCGTCTCCGAATATCTCTGCCGCTACAAGGACCGGGCCTGTCGCCGCCGCCAGATAGCTGTCCCCTGCCGTCGTATCTGAAGAGACAAGCTCATCGTCCCCCAGATCGTCGTCCATAGTGTCGTCTCCGGTGTCCAGCGTATCGGAATAGGTATCCAGAACAGCATCGTCTGTTTCCTCCTCAATAGGCCCGCCGTTTTTCAGGCTCGTCAGACGGTTGACGGCTTTTTCAAGATCCTGTTCCTGCTGCTGTTTTTTCAGACGCGCGATATTCAGCTCCATCTGTACCAGCGTCATATCAAAGGATATCAGCCTGTCGCCTTTGCTGACAGAATCTCCCTCATTCACATACACCTGCTGAATGATCATATCTTTATCTACATTGACATTCTGCGTCACATTGGTGACAATATTCCCTTCCAGCATAGTATCGTCTGTATAATAGTCGGACGCTATGCTTCCTACCTGGACCACCGGCACTGTTTCCTGGTGAGATTTTTTAAAATATACCGCCCCGCCGGCCACAGCGCCAAAAACAAGGACTACTGCCAAAACGCCAATGATTATTTTTTTCACTGTACTCATGGATTCACTCCTTTTTCCGTCAGTACGCCGTCACGGATCAGAACCACCCTTTTGGCGTGGGCCGCTATCTCAGGATCGTGGGTGATCATCAGAACGGTGACTCCCTCGTCGTTCAGCTTTTGGAAAAGCTCCATGACCTGCGCCCCTGATCTGCTGTCCAGCGCCCCGGTAGGTTCGTCCGCCAGCAGAAGCTTTGGATTATTTACAATGGCTCTTGCGATGGCTACTCTCTGCATCTGACCTCCCGAAAGCTGGTTCGGACGGAAATCCACCCTGTCAGACAGGCCCACTCTGCCAAGAGCCTTCAGCGCTCTCTCTTTTCTCTCTTTTCTCGGCACTTTTGCGTAATTGAGAGGCATTTCAACATTTGCCAGAGCCGACTGTCTCGGAAGCAGATGGAAACTCTGAAAGACAAATCCGATTTTATTCAGCCGGATATCCGACATAGTATTTTCCGAACAGGAACGGATATCCTGCCCGTCCAAAACAAAGCTGCCCTCCGTAGCCTGGTCAAGACATCCGATAATGTTCATCAGCGTTGTTTTCCCTGATCCGGACGGACCCATAATGGCCACATACTCGCCCTCTTCCATGGAAAAATTCACATCCTTTAATACAGGCACTGTCATTTTTCCCTGCTGATATTCCTTATATATCCCCTTTAATTCAAGAATCATCACAAGCCTCCGTATCTTATTCCAGCGGTACCAGCTCATCGTCCAGTATCGCGCCGTCCGACATTCCCGAATCGTCAAACGCCGCGGACTCGTCCATTCCGCTGTCATCTGTGGTCGAAACGTCGCCTGTGCTTCCGTCGTCTGCGATCACTCCATCCTCAGGCATTCCCTCGTCGTCCAGCGTCATGTCCCCGTCTGTCATACCGTCGTCTCCTGACATCGTCATATCGTCGGAAAAGCCGTCCTCTGTGATCATTTCATCACCTGAGCCGATATCGTCAATAATCATACCGTCTTCCGGCATTCCCTCGTCATCCATTATTATGTCCTCGCCTGTCATGCCATCGTCTCCTGACATCATCATATCGTCGGAAACCGCCCCGTCCTCTGCCGGCATCATGTCCACGCCTTCATTCAGAGCCGCGCTGTTTGTTGTGACAGACATTCCCTCTGTCAGCGTCTCCGACGGATAAGCAATACGGTCGCTCTTTTCCAGACCGTCGGCAATCTCGTATTCGCCAAGATTCTCATCATACTGGCCCAGGATCACGCTCCGCTTTTCCAGTTTTCCGTTTTCATCGGCCGCCCACACATAGGGACTGTTGGTGTCAGCGTCCACAATGTAATACTCGCTGAGCCACAGGCCGTCTTTCTGATCTTCCTGACCTTCATCCGGCTCAATATAAACATGCTGGCCCAGCATCAGTCCCTCTGAAGAATCCAGGTTCACATAGAACGGATATGTACTGGAGGTCGTCTGAGAATCACCGGTCGACATCATCCCATAATACATGGAACTGCTGGAATCTGAATTGGCGCTTTCCCTGTCTACAGCCCCCATAGTACCTCTCCAGGTCTGATTTTCATCTACACGGGAACGGACGATCACCGGTTCTCCTTCTATAATATTGTCGATATTCATTTCATTTACAGTGCCTTTGATTCTATATGCTCCGGTACTCAAAATTGTAATAAACGCATTACCGCTGCCGTCGCTGTCCGAAAGAGAAGAATAATCGTCCATGCCTTCATCCAGGCTGCCGCCGTCGTCGGTGGTCAGCTTTGAAGTGTCTATTTTCTGGATCACACCGTCAATCGTACTGCGTACCTGTGTATTGCCGGTAGCGTTTTGAAGTTTTGTGATCTCGGCCTGCTTGCTCTTCTGATCATATTCATTTTTTTTCAGGTTCATCCGGTTCGTCTCAATCTCAATCGTATAAGAAAGCTGAGAGTCCTGGGAAGCTTTCTGTTTTTCTTTTTCCAGAGTAGCGATCTGTTCCGTCAGGCTGGCCGCTTCATTTACCAGACGGTCCAGCTCAAGCTGCGTTTCTTCCAGATCTTCCTCAATACTGCTCAGATCATATTCAAAAAGAAGCTGTCCCTGCTTTACCTCTTCTCCCGTTTTTACCAGAACTTCCTTAACATTCCTTCCGCTTTCCAGTTCTATCTCAACGGTTTCCTGGGGTTCTACTACGCCCGCATACCGGTTGGCAACGCCGGATACGTCTCCGGTGATCTCGCTTACTTCCGTCACATAAGCCATGGGGCCGCCGCTTTCGCTCTGGCCGAAAATCCCCAGTTTCCAGCATACGCCTGCCGCAGCGCCTGCGATTATAATAATTCCTAAAAGGATCAAAATGCGTTTTTTCATTCTATATGATTACCTCCTGAAAAAAGGACTCTGCTGATTTTATTATCATAGCAGATTACTATTCAAAAGAAAAGTCCTTAGGAAAATCCCCGCGTATTTCACATTTTTTTCACGTTTTATTTAGAAAAACTGTCTCTCTT
>DXGV01000040.1 GCA_019113745.1 Candidatus Blautia intestinavium | reverse complement strand
GCACAAACTCCATCGTGGGGATAATGGCGTGGTGATCGGACACCTTTTTGCTGTTCAGCACCCGGCCAAACTGCGGGGCAATGTCCAGCCCCGCCGCAAAGGGAAGCAGCGGCCACAGGCCGGACACGATGCTTTCCGCTGTGGGCTGCATATCGTCGGTAAGGTACTGGCTGTCGGTGCGGGGATAGGTCAGCAGCTTCTTTTCATAGAGCTGTTGGGCATAGTCAAGGGTCTGCTTGGCGGTAAATCCAAACAGGCGGTTGGCCTCCCGCTGCAAGGTGGTGAGGTCGTAAAGACGGGGCGGCTGCTCCGTCTTTTTCTCACGCTTTACTGATACACAAACGGCCTGTGCTCCTGCACAGGCCGTCTTGGTGGCGTTGGCGTCGTCAGGGTTCAGGAAGCGGTCGCTGGCCGCCTCCATGCCGCCCGCCGCGATATGGACGACGTGATATTTCTCTTTCTTGAAACCGCTGATTTTTGCCTCCCGGTCAACCAGCATTTTCAAGGTGGGCGTCTGCACCCGGCCCACAGTCAGGGTCTTGTGGTAGAGGATGGAGAAAAGCCTTGTGGCGTTTATCCCCACCAGCCAATCCGCCTGCGCCCGGCAAAGGGCCGATTGATAGAGGGCGTCATAGTCCGCGCCGGGTTTCAGGTTGGCAAAGCCCTCCCGGATAGCCCCGTCCTCCATACTGGAAATCCAAAGGCGCTTGAACGGCTTTTGACAGCCTGCCATCTGATAGACGAAACGGAAAATGAGTTCCCCCTCGCGCCCGGCGTCGGTAGCGCACACAAGGCCGTCCACGTCGGGGCGCTCCATCAGGGAACGCAGGGTGTCAAACTGCTTTTTCTTGTCGTCCGGGATGATGTACTGCCATTCCTGCGGCAAAATCGGCAAATCCTCATAGCGCCACTTCTTAAAGCGGGGGCCATAGGCCCCGGCGTCGGCAAGGGAAACAAGGTGGCCGATACACCAGCTTACCAGATAGCCGTTCCCCTCAAAGTAGCCGTCCTGTTTCTTATCCGCGCCGATCACGCCCGCAATACTGCGGGCGACGCTCGGCTTTTCTGCGATTACAAGTGTATGTGAAGCTGTCATTCCTCGTCCTCCTTATCTGTTTCTTCCTCCATTAACAAATCTTCCTCCGGCTCTTGGGCGTCCCCGCCGGTGGCGTCGTCCGGCTCCGGGGCTTCTTCTTCGTCCTCGTCCTCGCCAAAGTCGTACTCGTCCAGATCATCGCCGCCCTTGACATCCGCTTTCGGCTTACGGAGCTTAAAGAAATAAAGGGCCGCGCCGCCGCCTGCCAGCACTACCACAAGGAACACCACAAGGCCGCCCATGCCGCCGCTTTCTTTCTCCGGCGCTGCCGGTTCTTCCTCGTCTGCGGGTTCCGGCTCCGGCCCGGCGCAGGCGGTCAGGCTATTCTTACAAACCGGGCAGGCCGTGTTGACGGCCCCGGCCTCACACTTGGCCGTGCAGGTGCAAACTTGCGGCTCCTGTTTGCCGTCCTCCAACAGTGCTTGCAGGTCGGCGTCGTCCACTTGGTTGAGGAAATGGACGGACGTTTCCTTGTCCTCGTTGGCCCGGTCAATCAGGATATAGAAATAATTCCCGGCCTTGGTGGTGACGGTGATAAGCTGCTTATCCCCGTAGAAATCATCCACCAGCGCCGCGTTGCCCTCCGGGGTGACGGGTACGCCCTCCGGCTCCATCTCTATGCCGCCGGTGGTGGGTTCCTCTGTTTCCTCCGGCAAAGGGGCCTCGGTGGTTTCCGGCAGCGGCTCCGGGTCAGGGTCAACGCCTCCGGCGTAGGCGGTGACGGAAAAAGCCGCCATGCAAAGCACAGCGGCCAGTGTCACGGCAAATCTGCGAATGATCTTATTCTTCATCGGCGTTTCCCTCCTGTTCAAACTCCGGCTGCGGGGCCGGGGGCGCTTGCAGAGCGCCGCCGCGCACAAAGGCGGCGAACTCCTGCGGGGTCATGTTCAGGCCACGCACAAGCTGGACGATCTGCAAGTTTTCCTGTTCGGTCTTTGCCGCTTCCAGCTCCCGAAGCTGCTTTTGCAGCTCCGCGATCTTGCCCTTGGTTTTCTCAATGTCCTTTTCAATACGGTCAAGTTTATTTGCCATAACTGATTACTCCTTTCCAAATCGTTCCTGCCATGCGTAGTTGCGCCCCAATCCTTTTACAGTTTTCAGATAGGGCAGGGCGTTGGCTTCCAGCGCAAGCGCCCGCTGATACAAGGCGGGATAGTGGTCTTTCATATATAGGATTTCGGGTTTCTTCATGCTGGGGCAGAAAAAACAGGAGGATTTGCCCGGCTGCGGCAAGCCTGCCGCCTGAATCGCCCGGACGCAATCGCTCCTGTCCCAGCCCCATTCTTCTATCAGGGGATAACAGTTATAATATTTTTTGTCGGCCTCGTCAATCTTGCGGGAACGGAGATACCGCTTCATTTCCCCGGCGTCATATCCGATAAAGCGGTTGACTTTCCCTCCGCCTTTCCAGACTTCCCGGCACGGCTCATAGTGGTTGCAGAACTTTTCCTGCGGCCCGACTTTGTGCTTTAGGGAACAACGCTTGTAGCCGTAGGCGATTGACGGGAGGGTGCAGGATTGCAGACATTCCTTTTCCAGCGTCAGCCGGTTTCCCTCACGGTCAAACTTCTGTACGGTTGTGATCTGCGGCATACCATGTCCGGCCAGCCATGCGTCCATTTGCCGGATAAATTGATAAGTGTGGGGCTGCTCGGCCCCAGTATCGGCAAATAAAATCAGATCAACAGGGATATGGTGCTGATAAAGGCCAACAAGTAAGGCGGCGCTGTTTGTACCGCCGCCAAAAGAAACGATATTGATTGAAAATCCTCCTTTCTGGCGTCAGGGTAGACGCCCGTAACAGTACAGGTGAGATTGCCAGTAACTTGAATTTAGACTTGTGTAAGAAATGGGGTCGCCACAGTGCAACATGACGGAATTACCCACATACAGCCCCACATGGGACACGCCGGGGGTGTCGTAGGTGCCGACGAAAAACACCAGATCGCCGGGCTTGGCCTGCCCCGCCGTGACGGGAGTACAGAGGTTATAAAGCCCCTGCGCCGTCTGCCGCCCGACGCTCCATCCGCTGTGATTGAGTACCCAGCTAATAAAGCCGGAACAATCAAAAGACGTGGACGGGCTGGAACCGCCCCACACATAGGGATAGCCCACATACTTGTCCGCCTCCGCAATCATGGCGGCAAAGGTTTCATCCTCCAAAGCCTCCGGGGGGATTTCATAGTAGGTCGGCTCCTTGACGGTGGAGGCATGAGGATAGCTGCTGTTTGGAAAGAGGTCTGGCCGGTTGCCTAACGTCTGCATATAGGCCGCGTACAGGCTCAACTGTTCCTCGTCCATGATGTAAACAGGCAGGTGGGACAAGTCGTTGTTGGTGAGCGTCACGTTGCAGATATAATAGGTATAGGGGACTTCTACCTCGTACTCGTTGCCCTCGCTGTCTGTCCTCGTTTCCGTGCGGTAACGGATTTCCGTTTCAATGGTCTGGGTCAGGGTGTATTGCTGTTCAAAGAGCATGGCAAGGTCGCCCTGTACCTCGTCCAGCATAAACGCCCCGCCGTGGAGCGCGGAGAGGATAGAGGTCAGCACATAGGGGTCATGGCTGATTTCGTCCAAATCAAAACGGTACTCATCATAGCCGGGGTGCAGGCTTTCGTAGTTGTCAAGCTCATGCTGTAAGTCGGCCTCCATCCCGGCATAGGCGTCCTCGGCCCCCAGCATATCGCTGTCCTCGGACAGATAGGAGGTGGCCGCAAGCCCCGTCCCGGCACTGCCAAACATGGCGGTGCAAGATTGCAGGCCGCCCATCACCAGCAGGAGAAGCAGGCCCACGCCGCCGATCAGCAGCGCCCCTTTCCAGTGGCGGGCCACAAAGGAGGCGGCTTTTTTGCTTTCCTTGGCGGCTTTTTGGGCTGCGGTGGCCGTGGTCTTGGCGGTGCTGGCTGCGCCCTGTGCCGTCTGGCCCGCCGCCCGTGCTGCCTTGGCGTACTGCCGTTTGATTTTCTGTTTCTGCCAGAAGCGGGAAACCGGGTTCTTTACCGCCTGCGCCATTTCCGGGTTATCCCGCAGGGATTTTTGATACACATACTCGGCGTTGGCGGCTATGGATTTCCTTTCGGCCTTGGCTGCGGCCCAGTAGGGCTTTAATTTCTGCCGCCTCCGGGCGCTTCTTAGGGCCTTGCCCGCTTGACGTTCGGCCAGTTCTTCCCCCTTGTGGCCGCCCTCCACGCCCACGTTTTCGTGTTCTACCTCGTGGATTTTCCCGTGGAGGTATAGCCCTGCCTCCTGCACGGAGCGGCTGGCCGGGCTGGGTTTGAGCTTGGGCGGGTCTTTCTCCACTTTCTCAAAGTGAAGTTTGCTTTTGGCCTTTCCCTTGGCCTCGTCATAGACGGTTTCCTTGGTGACGACGCGCTTTTTCGGGAGGGCGTCTTTGGCCGCGTCCAGCTTATCCGCCCGCTTCTCGGCCTTTTTGATATAGGGGGCAAGCTCCGGGGAGGCCCGTTCCTCGGCGGTAAATTGCAGGCGGGAAGTAGGACGGTGCAGGGCTTCGCCTCCCTCCGTCACCACTTCCCCGGCGTCCTTGGCCGCCTTTTTTGCCTTGTGGCGGCTGTGGAGTTGATCGGCCCGTTCCAGTACCTTTTCCGCCGCGCCGCCCGGCTCGGCGGTATATTCCTGCTCGGCCTCCCGGCTGGATATGTTGACGCTCTCGCCGGTGGTCTGGTTATCCAGCGCCAGTCCGTCGCGGGTCATGCGCTGGGTGATTTTATCACGGGGTTTTAAGGGCTGTTTCATAGCAAATCACCTCCCATCCGTTCCTTTGCCATTTCGCAGTAAAGTGGGTTTAACTCAATGCCGATATAATGCCGGTTTAACCTTTTGGCGGCAAGCCCGGTTGTTCCGCTTCCGAAAAACGGGTCGAGTACAAGGCCGCCCTCTGGACAGCCAGCTAAAATACAAGTTTCTGCCAGCTTAGGAGGAAAGGCCGCAAAATGGCCGCCCTTATAAGGAACAGTGTTAATCAGCCATACATCCCGCCGGTTTCGGACTTGTGGAATTTCACTTTCTGCATATCCACATGGACGGCTGCTATTGATGGTCTGGTGCCGTTGGCCGGGAATGTCAGTGCCATATTTATGAGAATCACTGTAACGGTGACGCATACGGTCAGGGGTGGAGGCGGCTACTGGCTCCGCGACACTTTCCCAGTCATAGAAATATCGGCGTGACTTGGAAAGCAGAAAAACGTGTTCGTAACAGCGCGTAGGCCGGTCTTTTACACTTTCGGGCATGGGATTGTTTTTCATCCAGATAATATCTGAACGCAGATACCAGCCGTCAGCCCGGAGAGAAAAAGCCAACATCCACGGTATTCCAATCAGGTCTTTTGCCTTGCAGCCCTCTACTTTGTGATTCAGTGCGATTGCCTGCCCTGTCCGGCCATTTGGATATTTGGGGTCTGTAAACTCCCCCTGATTTCCTTTTCCGCAATAGGTATCTCCCACGTTCAGCCAGCAGGTTCCGTCCAAACGCAATACCCTACGCACTTCCCGGAAAACTGCGGTCAGCCGCTTAATGTACTTTTCCGGTGTGTCCTCCCGTCCAATCTGCCCATCTATACCATAGTCCCGCAGCGCATAGTAGGGCGGAGAGGTGATACAACACTGGACACTGTTATCCGGCAGTTTTTTTAAGATTTGCAGGCTGTCCCCGCAAAGGATTGTGTCAAGGGGCGGCGTCATATTGTCGCCCCCTCGCCTAACCGGGTCGTCATAATCTGGTAGAGCTGCGTGTTCTTCGGGATAGGGTTCTTGAATGGCAGAATCACGTTCTCATAAATGAGAAGCCCCTCACCGGGTTCGGAATTGTCCACATACCGTAGCTGCTGGGGGGAAATGTTCAGCCGTTCCGCAAGGATTTTCCTATCGCCGGACGCCTGATTTAACAGGCAGATAAAGTCGCTGTTCTCCAAAATATTTTCGATTTCCGGGGAGGAAAGGAGGTCTTTCACGTTCTGGGTGGCACCTGTCGGAATCCCGCCCCACTTACGAAAACGCTTCCAAATCTCACAGGAAAAGGCCGCCGTTTGTTCCTCCCGCAAAAGCAAATGGAACTCATCACAAAAGAACCATGTCGCTTTGCCCTGGCTGCGGTTTTGCGTCACCCTGCCCCAAATCTGGTCTTGGACAATCAGCATACCGATTTTCTTTAGCTGCTTGCCTAACTCCTTGATGTCAAAGGCCACAATCCGGCTTTCAATGTCCACGTTGGTGCGGTGGTTAAAGACGTTCAGGGAGCCGGACACATACAGGTCAAGGGCCTGCGCCACCCGGTCAGCCTCCGGGATATGCTGCGCCAGAAGCGCCGCGTGGAGGTCGGAAAGAATCGGCATATTTTCCGGGCGGGGGTCTGCCAGATAGGGCCGGTAGATCACCTGCACGGCCCGGTCAATTACCGTCTTTTCGATGGCTTCCAGCCCGTTCTTGCCGCCCATCACAAGCTCACAGAAAGACAGCACAAAGTCGGATTTTAAGGCCAGCGGGCTTTCATCCTCGGAGTAATTCAGGTTGATGTCCAGCGGGTTCACATAGCTTTTGCTGGTGGGCGAGAGCTTCACCACTTGGCCGTGAAGCCGCTGGACAAGGGGGTAATACTCCGCCTCCGGGTCACAGATATACACGTCGTCCGGCGTACAGAGGAACACGCTCAAAATCTCGGATTTACAGCTCATGGACTTGCCGCTGCCGGGGGTTCCCAGCTTCAAACCGTTGGGACACCGCGCCCGCTTCCTGTCCAGCATAATCATGTTGCCGGTCTTGGCGTTGACGCCGTAGTACATGGCGTCGCCGCCCTGAAAAAGCTCCTGCGTCACGAAAGGCACGAACACGGCCACGCTGGAAGTCGTCAGGGAACGCTCAATTTTGATGTGGCTGGCCCCCAGCGGGAGGCTGCTCATAAGGCCCTGCTCCTGCTGGTAGTCCAGCCGGACAAGGGAACAGTTGTATTTCTGCGCCACGCCTGCGGCCCAAAACACATCGTTGTCCAGCTTTTGCCGGGTATCGGCGGTGTTCAGCACCAAAAAGGTGAGCTGAAACATCCGCTCATTCCGGCTCTGCAAGGTCTTTAGCAGCTCCTTGGCGTCCTGCCCGTAGGTGGCAAGGTCACTGGGCAGGATGTCCATGTCATAACCGCTGCGGACGGCCCGTTTCTGCTCTTGAATCTTCATGGCGTCAAGGTCGGTGATTTTCCGCTTGACTGTTTTAATGGCCTCGCTCTGGTCGATGGCCTGCACATGGAGGTTGACGACAATCCCGTTTTCCGTGTTGAGGAAGTCCGCCAGCATTTCGTCCGACAGCTCCGGGGAGAGGATGTTTAGGAAGCTCACGGCCCCATATTTGCCGCCCAGCCCAAACAGCCGGGCATTTCCGAAACGGAACGACGATGGGGCGATAAAGTCCTTGGTGGAAAGTCCAGAGGGGGCCAGCCATTTCCAATCGAATTGAAACGGCTCCCCGTCCGGGTGGAAAATGCTGTGCATGACTTCCAGCCGGGCTTTCGCGTCCAGCCCCCACGCCACGGCCCCCATGCTCTTGAAATAGCCTAAGAGGTCGGTTTCAATGCGGCGTAGCCTTGCGCGGGCCAGTTTCAGGTTATCGGCCTCGATGGTGTAGGTCAGGAATTTCCGTTTTATCAGGCCGTTGTTCCCGCTTACAAGCTGGTTTTTCAGGATGGCGGAATACTCCGCCCGGATGTCGTCAAAATCATCCCCCTGCGCCCGGATTTCAAAGCTCTTGGCATATTGCTTGGGGTCGATCTTGTGGTTGATAAAAGAAAACTGGACGTGGATAGAGGCGTCCAGATAGTTGTATAAATCGCACAGGTTTTCAAAGATGGCCGTCTTGGTGTCCGCCTGCGCGAGCTGGTAGCTGATGTCCGCGAACTCAATACACTTGGAGAACGTGCGGGGCGTCAGGCGGCAAATCCCGTCCTGATACATGGCCTCGTAGGGAATACTCTCCTGCGCGGAGTGGGGCTTGCCGTCGCCTTTATACTTGCGGATGACGGCCTGAATTTCTTTCTTTTCTGCGCGGGTCAGCTTTACCGGCGTTCTTTCCGGCGCTTCGTTCCTTTGCTTTTTGGACAATGGCATTTACCTCCTTTTCCATTTGTCGCTGCCGCACAAGGGCAGAATAGGCGTTGTTGGTCTGGTAGGGGCGTTCTTTCGGCATAAGAAAGCAGCACTGGATGATCTGCCATACCACTACTTCAAGGGGCTGGCCGTGGCGCTCATAGAGGGCCAGAAGCAGGCCAGGCAGCATGGCAAACACCATAATCAGCGCCGCCGCGCTGGTGGGGACGCGCCCCCGGAGCAAAAAGAAAAGCGGGACGCCTACAAGCAGCGCACCGCCAAAACAGATCAGTTGCCGTTTGGTTAGCCCAAACACCACCTTGGATTTCACACGGGTAAAATCCTTGGGGACAGTTACATAAGCCATAAAATATCACCTCGTTTCTGATACGGACAGTGAAACGTCGCTGTCCACTTCGTTGCCCCACGCATCCCAGCCGGGGGTTTTCTGTCTTGCGAACAGTTCCACGCGGGGCAGGTCGCCCGCCAGCTCTATGATTTTCTCGCGGGTAATGTCTGGTTTCTTGCTGTGTTCTTCAATAGGGGAAATGATAAACTGATGGACGCTTTTAGAATGGCGCTTCGGCTGGCCCCGCTTGGCAAGCAGGCAGATTTCCGCGTTTCCCCTTGTCCAGTAGCCCAGCCCATAAAACCATGTGGGGCTTTTTCGGTTTAATTTCAGCCAGACAAAAGCCACGGTCTTGAATGTGAAGCCCCACGCCTGAATCAGCCGCAAAGCCTCTGGAAGCTGCGGGAATGTGGCCCACAAAAACAGCAGGCAGTCCCGGTCAGCCAGCGTTTCCACCGGCAGGGCACACAGCTCGTCAATCCCCATCGTGGGATAGTGCTTTTCCGCCGCCCCCTGCACCGCTTTCCGTTCATAGCGCCACGGCGGGTCGGCGTAAATGATATTGTAGGTTTTCTTTTGTGTTTCCTCTATGGTTGGGGTTCCTCCTGTCTGTCAGTGTGCAGTAAATACGGCTTTCGATATGCTGCCGGTTTTGAACAGACAGAAGCAAAGCAGCACCGTATAGCCCATACAGCCCCATATCGCGCCGGAAATGTCGTCCGCCGTGCCGATCTCCTGAATCAGCACCGCGTAAATCCCGACAACCACCATAATGAGAAAGGCTTGGAAGCCCAGCGCCAACAGGGATTTCAAAGAGTTCTGGCCGACGCCGCGCCACTCCGCGTTTCCCAGCGTGGCAAGGGGGATAGGCCCCAGTGCGGTCACGGCGTATATTTCAATCATTCTCCCGTAGGTCACAAGGAAAATGCAGATGGAAAGAATGTTCATTGTCAGCCCCACAACAAGGGTCTGGAACCACAGGCCGAGCAGCGGCCCAATGTCCATCGCGTCGAGGCGGCTTTCCAGATCAGGCAGCAGCGTGTCAAAGTCAATGCTGGTTTCCCCGATGATTACCCCGGCGCTCTGGTTGACGACTTGCTGGGTGGCGTCAAACACGCCCATGACGATATTCCATGTGTTCGTCACAATGAGGATGGCAAAGGCGCTCTTGAACATCCAGCGGAAAAACATGGAGCTGTCAAAATCGTGCATATTGTTCTTTTCCACAATCATTTCAATCAGCTCATAGCACATCACAAGGGCGAGAATGGCCGCCGCGATAGGGACAATGACCGTTTCGGACAGGGATTGCAGCATAGAAAAAATGCCGCCGTTCCAGTCCTGCGGGGTACTTCCCACATCCGACGCGATTTCCCCAACTTTGGTATTCACGGTGTTAAACAGCCCCGACAGGTTCCCCATGATACCGTCAATCAGGATTCCTTTTATCCATTCCCCAATCAAATCACCGATCATGTGGGTACACCTCCTTTCCCGCGCCCTCCCGGAAAGGGGGAGGGCGCGGAGGCGATTCTATGGTTAGCGGTTAGGGATGGCCGGGCCGGTTAGCCCAGCAGCCCGGACAGCAGCGGGACAAGGGTAATGCCGATCAGGGCAACGCCACCGCCCGCGACAAGCTGCTTAACGCCCTGTGATTTGGAGGCCGGGTTGTCTTGCCCGTACCCCTCCAACAGATTGACGCCTCCCCATACGCAAAGCGCACCGCCGAGGCCCACAACGATCGTCTGTAAAACGTCAACGGCAGAATTGAAAAAATCCATAAATTACCTCCATAAATTCAGATTGTGATGTTGTTTGGTTTCAAAAAAAGCTGCCGGTCATTTTCCAGCAGCACGTCACAATCCGCAGGCGGCCCGGAGTTATTGGCCGCCCAGCCATTCCCGCAGGGCAGTCACATAGATTTCCGCCCATGCGTCACACATTTCAAGGTCTACTTCCGCCTCCATTTGCTTTAAGGCGTCGTCGTCAGGCAGTTCAAAATCGTGTTCGATCATCCACCGCAAAGCAACGCAAGCGGAGATTACGCCGCGAAAAGCGGTCTGCACAGACTGGAAGTATTCCTCAAATGTAATTTTGTCCGAGTGTTTCATAGGTCAGGCTCCTTTCTTTGTCCGCCGCCTTATTGGGCGGCTGCATTTTCATCCGACAGGTCAATGTCGTAAAGCTCAAAGGTTTCATCCTCCGACACCACGCGCCGCTTTTTCCGGCGCAGGGACGACAAGTATCTGTCCACGTCAAAGGTGTTTTTCTTATCGGCGTCGGAAAGGTATTTATAGCGGGGATGGCGGGTAATGTCGTATTTCTCACTGAAAAACGGCCTTACGCCGCGCACCTGCAAAATACACTTGCCTCCGTCCATCGTTGCGATTTCGTCCTGGCTCATCAGCTCCTTTCCTAACTTCTGGTAATTCAGTCCGTGGGAGGTCTGCGCGCCCCGGTTCTCGCTTTGGTTGTAGCTGTCTATGGTTTCTTTCCCCAGCACATCCGCGATCTCCTTGGCGTTCTTGCCCCTGCCACTAAGGAAAAGCGTACAATCGCAGTTGTCGGAAATGATTTCCGCCGCGTCCTTGTAAATGGCTTTTAGCTGCGATTGGCTTTGCAAAATGATAGAAGCCGAGATTTCCCGGCTTCGGATGGTGGCAATCAGCTTGTCAAAATTTGGTATCTGGCCGATGTTGGCGAACTCGTCTAAAATCAGCCGTACATGGACGGGCAGCCGCCCGCCGTATTTATCATCCGCCCGGTCACACAGGAGGTTGATAAGCTGGCTCTGCACCATAGCCAGAATGAAATTAAAGGTCGTGTCCGTGTCGCTCATAATGAGGAACAGGGCCGTCTTTTCATCCCCGATGGTGTCAAGCCCCAGCTCGTCGTCCTCCATCAGCTCCCGCACTTCCCGGATGTCAAAGGGCGCTAATCTGGCCCCGCAGCTAATCAAAATCGAGGAACGGGTCTTGCCTGCGGATAACAGGAATTTCTTGTACTGGCGCACCGCAAAATGGTCGGGGTCTTTTTCTTCCAGCCGTTCAAACATCAGGTCAACCGGCGATTGAAATTCCGGGTCGTCCTCGCGGGCCTCCGACGCATTTATCATTTCAAGCAGCGTCGTGAAATTCATTTCATCGTCCGGCGCTTCGTACCAGATATAGCCAATGAGGGCGGAGTACAAAAGCCGTTCCGACTTCACCCAAAAATCCTCGGCGCTCTTTTCGCCCTCCCCCTTGGTGTTACAGATCAGCGTGTTTACCAGCTTTAGGATGTCTTTCTCGGAATGAATGTAGCGGAACGGGTTATACCGCATACTCTTGGAGAAGTTGATGGTATTCAGCACTTTCACCCGGTAGCCGCTTCGCACAAGGAGCTGGCCTACCTCCCCGATCAGGCCCCCTTTGGGGTCAGTGATAACAAAAGAGGTCGGATAGTCCTTGGACACGCACTGCATGAGGTTGGGTTTCACAAAAAATCTCGTCTTGCCGCTGCCGGAGCCGCCAATCACCAGCACATTTTTGTTTCTGGCTGTCTTGGGGTCTTTGGGCCGGTTGTTCATGGTGAGGCGTTCCGTCTGTGTCAGGAGGATATTGTTATCAAACACGGGGTCGATGTACGGGGCTATATCTTTGGGGCCGCCCCATCGTGCGCTGCCGTATTCCACTCCTTTGCGGTATTTCTTGGCGTTTTTGCCTTTCAGGTACACCATCAGCCGCAGCAGCGCCGCGCCGGTCACGCCGATCAACAGGTCAAAGCCGTGGAAGCTGGGGGCGGCGCTCTCAAAAGCCGCCGAAAACCCGTCGAGGAAGTGCAGCAGCTTTTCCGAAATATCCGCCCCGGCCGCCAGCCGGTATGCCTGCCCCAGCTTGCCGAACAGATAGACAAACAGAAGATAGGGCAGGTTTGCGATTATCAGTTTTTTTACTTCTGGCTTCAAAGCGACAGCCCCCTTTCCTTGACGTTCTCCTTGGCCCGTTGCTGGTTCTTGGCCGCAGCCTTTTGTTTCATGGCGGAGAGGGTCTTTCGGATAGAGGGCCGTTCCTCCCGGCTCAACTTCTTGGCGGTAAACTCCTTGAACGCCTGTTCCAGATTGTCCGCCTGCTTAGATTTGAAAATCACGATATAGCGGGGCGGATGGGTGGTACTGTCTTTCCGCAGGCTAAAATCAAGGTCGTATTTCTTGGCGTAGGGCTTAAACAGGCCGATGTTGGCCTCGGTGATTTCGATATTGGACAGCGCGGAGCCGTCCCGTTTGAGCTTCCGCAAGCTCTGTTGGCCGTGGGGCAGTTTGGCCTTGCCCTTTTTCCGGGCTTCCAGATACTTCTTTAGGGCCGCTTGCAGCACTTGGCCGGTGAGCTTGCCGGTCTTGATTGCTAACGCTATGGTTTTCTGATCGACTTCTTCCTGCAACTGCCATCCCTCCTTTGGAAGTCAAGCAGGCAGGCGGCACGGCTTAAATCCGCACCCGCAGGCCGGAGAGGTCGTCGGCGCGTATGCCTACCAGATACCATTTCTCCGCCATTTCCATGCGGGTCGGCCTCCATTTGCCGCCCACCATCACGTCAAAGGTTTCTCCACAGTGCAGGCCGCCGTAGTAGTCCGCCAGATCAAAACGGATGTCGTAGCGGTCTGTCTGCTCGTCAAATATCAATGCACCCTGTTTCATAGGGCCGTCCTCCTTTCAGATTTTGCCGGTGTTCATATCGTGGGCCACCAGCGCCGTGTAATAACCGTTGATGGTGCTTGGCGCATTGAACAGCGACGCCAGCAGGTATTTCTTGATGTTGCGGATTTCCGTGGTGTTCTTCCGCAGGCAGTCAATGACAAACTCAATGTGAGAGCTGTCCAGCTTCATCAGCTTGGCCTTTACTAACTCGGCGGGGTAATCGTCCCCCGCGATACGGATGGTCTTTCTGGCGCTGCATACGGTTTCCACAAGCAAGTCCACGATCTCGTCCAACAGCTCCCGGTCAGTCCGGGTATTCTGCACCAGATGGAAATACTCGATATTGTCCATAATGATTTCCCGATAAATCTCTATGGCGCTCTGTGTCGCCGCTTCCTTTCCATTCCGTTTCGGCGGCCCTGCCGCCCCGTCTGCCAAAGGAGAGGGAGGGGAAAGGATAGGAATGGATTCGGTATTTAATCCATCTGTTGTTGATTTTTCTGTATTTGATATATCTTTATTTAATTGCGTTGGATTTCCCTGCGTAGGTTTTTCCTGTGTTGGTTTTTCCAACATTGGATTTTCCAACGTAGGTGAATCCGGCGCTGGCTGGGGCTGTTCGTAAATGAGATAGTCCGCGCCGCGAAGCCGCCCCTGCCCGTCACGCTCACGGGAACGGACGATATATCCGGCCTGTTCCAGTTCCCGGACAGCCGCCCGGATAGCGTCGATCTGCTCCCGGTTGATAAGCGATAAGCCTTTCAGGGTAAAGTCCCAATCCTCCGGCAAGGACAGCATTTGCGAAAGCAGGCCCTTGGCCTTTAGGGATAGGTCTTTGTTCCGCAGGTGGTGGTTGGACATAACCGTGTAGCCCCGGTTTTTCTCCACGCGAAAAACTGCCATTTCGTCGTCAACTCCTTTCACTTGGAATTTCACCGCGCCGTCAAGGGCGGTGAGCTTGCCCGGCTGGTAGGGACATTCCTCATAGACGCAAAACTGATATTTCCAGTGCGGGCGGTAAAAGCGGCAGGTGCCGCAATCCTCCGGCGCTCCGGCCTCGCCGTTGTCAAAGTGGTCTGCGCCCGGCCTCTCCTGCATGAGCTGTTCAAAGGCCCGGTCGCTGCCGGAAGTAAAGTACATAGGCCGTCGCCTCCTTTCCGCTTTTGGGCAAAAAGAAAAGCCGCAGACTTTTTCAAAATCTGCGGCTTGGCCGGGGAACAGAAAAGGGCGCTGTCATGCTTGGCAACACCCTGTTTCTGTCTGATTATTCAGTTGTTTTGACACGCCCCGTTTTCCGCTGCCCTAAAAACATTGATTTTACTGGGTTTTTTTATGTTTTCTTATGGCAACGCTCTTTTCATAAGCGGATTTTTAATAACGTCAATATACAGCTTCCGCATCAATATACGAAGTTGTATTGTCCCTTCGTACACTGACACTAACCGCCGTAGAAAATACTCATAAAGAAATTTACAAAAATATCATATTCATATAAGACATTAAGGAACGCGTCTTTTTCAATAAGATTCAGTCCGGCCTTTCCTATCTCCGTACTGCACAGCACCGTAAGAACAAGAAAGGCAATCCATACGAAAAGAACGCCCTTTACAATCCCTACCAGGCCCCCGGTAAGTTTATTCGCCTCTTTGATCAGAGGAAGGCCCGCGATAAGATCCAGAAGAAACATCCCGATTCTGATGATAACGGAAGCCAGCAGATAAGATACCAGAAACGACAGTCCGTTCACGATTATCCTGGCCAGATAGCTGGAAACGTAATTTCCAAAAGTATCTACTGCCAGATAATTGTATACGTCGTCTGTATTGTTCGCGTTAAGGCTCCGCTGCAAAGGCTCCGGAAGGCCCAGACCGTCAATAAAATCCTTCTGTTCCTCTTTTTGCTTTTCCCCGTCGTCTGCCTGAAGTTCTTCCGCCTTCCCGCCTGCAAACTCTTCACAGCTTTCCTTAATTTTTTCATATACAGGCGTACTTTCCATAAAGAAATCATTTACATACGGATTGATCGCCCATGCCGCCGCAAGAGCCAGGAACACAAAGAAAAATGACACTACTTCTCTGACAAATCCTCTTTTGTATCCTCTGTATCCATTGAGCAGCAGTATGACGATCACAACTATTCCCAGCCAGGTTATCGTCATATTCCACCTCTTAACTGAATTTGATCACACTGACGCCACTGTCCATCACAAGCAGATACCGGTTCCAGCCTATTTTGATAAAATCATTTATGCTTCCATCCACTGTCCCACTGTATTTCTGCACCCCTCTGCTGTTATAGACGCAGATCTGGGAGTCGTTGTAAAGCAGAATGCTGTCGCCGCTTATTTTAATTGTCGTATACGGTATATTGAAGCTCCTGGAAAAACGGAGTTTTCCGCCTGCCGAGTAGACATTCATCGTGTAGGCGTCCTCTCCATCCTCGTTTTTGAATACCATTCCTATGGTGTCTTCGGCAAAAAAAGTGCTGACAATTTCTTCATCTACTTCCACAGTGGTACTTTCCTTCGGTATCTGCTGGCCGCTGTAGACTGTGAAACCATCGTCTCTTAACGCCGCTGAATTCGAGGAGCCCAGGTACTCGATCTGCGGAATGACCACCCCTTCGTAGGTATATCCACTTACAATCCTGTCATCCTCATTCTGTCCCACGTCTCCAAAATTATAAAAAGCCACATAGCTTGTAGTATTGCTTCCATCCACAAACTGATACGTTACCATCATGATATTTCCGCTGTCAGAAAGGGCAACGTCCATAGGATATCCCGGATCCTCGATGTGGGTCTGGTTTTCTACCAGCAGGGTACCGTCGGAGTCGTAATAATTGATCCAGGTGGAATCACCGCCGTCGAGAATCGCAGCCACCAGGCCGCTCTTGGATATGCGCGCCTTTACAATGGTATATGACGTCGTAACACTTCCCGTTTCCCCGTCGCTGTCAAAAATTTCAAGCGTCGTTCCGTCCACATCTGCAATAACCGCTTTATCCCCGTTTACATCTGCCACAGGATTCTGCATTTCATACAAAACGCTCCAGGAAGCGTCCAGGTTGGAATCCACCAGCGCGGCGCCATCCGGGCTGTACCTCAGGATCCCTCCATCCATTTCCTCATAGTTCGTAGATACGACATCTTCCTGCTCGCTGGTCAGAATAACTCTGTAATTATGATAGCTTCTTTTTTCTATATAAATAAAAACAGCCGCCGCTGCAGCCACTGCAGCCACTGCAACGAGAAGCGTTCTGCGCATTGCGGCATATCTGTGCCGTTTCAGCCTCTGCTGATAATCTTCTTCATCTTTTATCGCAGCCTGTGTGTGTTCCAGGTTCTCTTTCTGGGCAAGAAGCTTCTTTCGTCTTCTTTTTTTCCTGATTTTCTTAAATATATTCGCCATAATATACCTTACCTTATGTACTCTGTTTTATATGAAATAAAAGCCATGCCTGCGGACATCCCTGTTTTCTCAGCATGTCCGCAGGCAGCCGCCGCATTTGTGCTTCATTATACCAAATTTTTTATGGTAATACAATTATTTGTCCCGGATAAATAATTTCATCCTCAGATATACCGTTTAGGCGGCATATTTCGGCCACCTCATCCATATTTCCATATTTTTCCATACTGATTTGATATAAAGTGTCCCCCGGACGTATAATATAAGAAGCGCTTCCGGACGATGCGGTGTCTGTTGTTTCCGAATTTTCAGTTTTCACCTCTTCTGTTTGTCCGTCGTTTTCCCGTACGCTCTGGACTCTTCTGTTGGCTTTTCTTACATCAGATTCCTCCCTGTAGATAGCCGCGTCTTCCTCTGACAGTCCACCCTCCTCTTCTTCCCGGATGTCTCCCGAAGTCTTATCCTCTGCTTTCTCATTCTTTTCCGTGTCCGTTATTTCTTCCGTTCCTGTCCGGACAGTTTCCTCTTCACTTTCCTGCATATTATTTCCATTGGCAGACGCCGTATCTGTACCGTCATCTATATCGTCGTCTGTCTTCTCATTTTTCTCTTTCTCAAAAGCGATATCTGAAGAGCTTTCTTCTGTGTCGTTCTCCGTCTCTTCCGCCTGGGTTTCCGCTGTTTCCGCTTCAGCAGAGGTTTCTGCGGCAGATTCGGTGAAATCTTTCTCTCTGTCTCCGGCAGAATTTTCCTCTTCCCCGCCTTCCAGCATAGCAGATACCGCCTCCGTTTCTGTATTTGCATTCTGTACGCCGCGGTAATTCTGATAAAATCTCATACCCACCGCCGCTACGGCCAGCACCAGACAGGCAGTCGCCGCATAGGAAAAAACAGAGGTCCTGTCTTCTGTCTCCTCTGTCTCTCTGCTTTTCTTCTTTTTGATAATCTTCCGGAATGCTTTTACCGCCTCGTCCGGAATCTCCTCTTTGTCTTCCCGCGCAAGCCCGGGGTTCTTTTCCAGCATATACGCCTGCATCTGCGGATTTTTTTCATAGTAAATATAGTATCCGTTCTGTCTGACCAGAAAGCTGTTTTCATACCGGAAAAAAGCTTCCTCACGCTCTGCCGGATCCATCAGCATCAGTACCTTTTCTCCTCCGCCGAAATACTTGAGATGAATTTTCTGAAACAGCTCAGAGGCTTCCATGGGAAGGGATTTCTGCGCAAAAAACCATCCTGTGATCTCCTGCCCTTCAAAATATTTCCCGGCGTCCTCCTGTATCTTCTGCCAGGTCTCCTCCGAAAAATCAATATGCTCCGAGGTAGCTTCCGCATTATCCACCGTCAGGGCGCCCTTTACAAAGATATAAGTCACTCCTGCCGCCCATTTGCACTCCCCTGTAAGAACGGCCAGACAGTTCTTTTCGTCTTCCCCGTTTTTTTCCGCTCCGGCGGCTTTTCTCAGGAAGGTATATACATAATCCTCCATATAAATCCTGTAGTCCTCGCCGATCGATCCTATCTGTCGTATATTTTTCGGCACAGAGAATACCCCTTCGTTGCCTTTCGCCTCCTGTTTCTCATCTTTATAGATGACCTCTATCATTTTATATCACCCCTTCGGGTATCAGGATATCATATCCCGAATGCGGATTTTAGCGGAATCTAAGAGCCTGTTCCAAAAATTTACCGACAGATTTTTCATCATGCATAATCCCGTCCCGTTCCGGATAAAATGAAACAAAACAGACTGATCCAGGGAGAGGAAAATTATGACTTTTTATATTGATTCAAAAAAAGCGGATTCTCCGCGCCGGATATCCGCTCTTCTGAAAAAATGTATTCTGTGTCACCCGGAAAAATGGACGGAAATTGTTTTCCTGTGCGTCGGCACGGACAGAACCACCGGAGACTGTCTCGGCCCTTATATCGGCCAGCAGCTTCTCAGTCATGCAATCCAGGGAATCTACGTTTACGGAACCCTGTTTCAACCGGTCCATGCTCTGAATCTGAGAGGCGCCTGCGACGATATACGCCGCCGTCATCCGGAAGCGCTTGTAATCGCCATAGACGCCTCTCTTGGACAAAAAAAGCACCTGGGCTACGTGACCATTGCAAATGGCGCGCTTTACCCAGGTGCCGCCGTCCGTAAAGAACTGCCGCCTGTTGGCGATATTCATATTACAGGAATTGTAAATACTGCCGGCGTGCTGGAACATCTGACATTACAGACCACACGCCTGTCCACAGTGATTTCCCTGGCTGACAAGATCACCCAGGGTATCCTGACGACAATTCCCTCTTCCTATCCTGTTCAGGCTCTTATACAAAAGCTTTGATCTGATTGTAAATACCCTGTCCGTCCAGTCCATATTTCTCCAGAAGGGCTGCTGCCGGGCCGGATTCCCCGAATACATCATTGATACCAATACGTTTTACAGGTACAGGAGCTTTCTCAGAGAGACATTCACATACAGCTCCGCCAAGACCGCCGATAATGGAATGTTCTTCCACTGTCACAACCTTGCCTGTTTCTTTTGCTGCTGCAACGATCAGATCCTCATCCAGCGGTTTGATCGTATGGATATTGATCACTTTTGCCTCAATTCCATCTGCCGCAAGCTTTTCTGCCGCTTCCAGTGAAGCCGCAACGCAGAGACCGTTTGCTACAATAGTAAGATCCTTGCCTTCTCGAAGGACAATACCCTTGCCCAGTTCAAATTTATAGTCCGGTCTGTCGTTGATCACCGGAACCGCAAGACGTCCGAAGCGCATGTAAACAGGGCCTACATGTTCGTAAGCGGCTTTTACCATAGCCTTTGCTTCAATATCATCTGACGGAGAAGCAACGATCATTCCCGGAATACTTCTCATCAGTGCAAAATCCTCGCAGCACTGGTGAGTCGCTCCGTCCTCTCCTACAGAAATACCGCCGTGAGTCGCTCCGATCTTAACGTTCAGTTTCGGATAGCACACGGAATTGCGTACCTGTTCAAAAGCCCGTCCTGCCGCAAACATAGCAAATGTGCTGACAAAAGGAACCTTTCCGGTTGTTGCCAGACCTGCGCCGATACCTACCATATTGCACTCTGCGATACCGCAGTCAATATGACGCTCCGGAAATTCCTTCTTGAACATTCCGGTCTGAGTAGCTGCAGCAAGGTCAGCATCCAGAACAATGAGGTCTTCATGCTCTTTTCCAAGTTCTACCAGAGCTGCTCCATAGCTGGCTCTTGTAGCAATTTTCTTTACTTCTGACATAATGCTTCACCTACCTTCTCCAAATCTTCCATCGCCTGAGCGTACTGCTCGTCGTTAGGCGCTTTTCCATGCCATCCGGCCTGGTTCTCCATAAAGGATACGCCTTTGCCCTTCACTGTCTTCATAATAATAGCGGTTGGCATTCCCTTTACAGTTCTTGCCTCGTCAAAGGCAGCCTTTAACTGATCCATATCATTGCCGTCTGCCACATCGATCACATGGAAATTGAACGCCTCAAATTTCTTGTCGATGGGATAGGGGGAGCATACTTCATCTATTTTTCCATCGATCTGCAGACCATTGTTGTCCACGATCACCACCAGATTGTCCAGCTTGCGGAAACCGGCGAACATAGCCGCCTCCCAAACCTGGCCTTCCTGGATCTCGCCGTCGCCCAGAAGAGTATACACTCTGTAGGAATCATTGCTGAGCTTTGCGGAAAGAGCCATTCCTACTGCCGCGGAAATTCCCTGTCCAAGAGAACCGCTGGACATATCCACGCCGGGAATGTGCTTCATATCAGGATGTCCCTGCAGGTAAGATCCAAGATGGCGGAGCGTCTTCAGGTCTTCCTTCGGGAAGTATCCTCTCTCCGCAAGTACGGAATAGAGTCCCGGAGCCGTATGGCCTTTGGAAAGGACAAAACGGTCGCGGTCCGCTTTCTTCGGATCCTTGGGGTCAATGTTCATTTCTTCAAAATAAAGATATGTAAATACATCTGCTGCTGAAAGGGATCCGCCCGGATGACCGGCCTTTGCAGCGTGGACTGCCGTCACGATGTCCTTGCGGACTTCATTGGCAATCTTCTGAAGTTCTAATTTCTCCATGTCAATTTTCTCCTTGTTATATGCCGCCTGATAAATACTTTCTTAGTCTCCGAATACTGCTCTGTAGTCTGCCTGGAATTTTTCGATTCCGGCGTCAGTCAGAGGATGATGCAGCATCTGCTCCAGAACCTTGTACGGAACAGTTGCGATATCAGCGCCTGCCAGAGCGCACTCTGTTACATGGATCGGATGACGGACGCTTGCGGCGATGATCTCTGTTTCGATTCCCGCTACTGCGAATATGTCGGCAATCTGGCGGATCAGCGGAAGTCCGTCTGTGGAAATATCATCCAGTCTGCCAAGGAACGGAGATACGTATGTAGCTCCTGCTCTGGCAGCAAGAAGAGCCTGGTTTGCGGTAAAGATCAGAGTAACGTTTGTCTTAACGCCTTCTTTGGAAAGAACTTTGACAGCTTTTAATCCTTCTCCTGTCATGGGAATCTTAACAACCATGTTCGGGTGGATCTTTGCGATCTCGCGGCCTTCTGCGATCATTCCTTCCGCGTCTGTTGTGGTAGCTTTCACCTCGCCGCTGATCGGTCCGTCAACGATAGATGTGATCTCTTTGATAACTTCGTTGAAATCTCTGCCTTCTTTCGCGATCAGAGACGGATTTGTGGTGACTCCGCAGATAATCCCCATATCGTTTGCTTTACGGATATCCTCTACATTTGCTGTGTCAATAAAAAATTTCATTGCTTTTCCCTCCTGAAGTTTTTGCTGATTTACTTGATGATTTCATTATAGCAAAAAGTTTTTCCAGGTCAAGCGCCTTGATTTTTTATTAATAAAATTTCTATTTATAAAATAATTTTTTATAAATAAAAAGTACGATATTATAAGGATTATAAAATATCTCTCAGCGAAATATTCTATTTTTTTCGTCCATGCTTCCTGAATCGGCATAATTATTATTAATAATTTTTACTGTCACATTTATTTTTTATTTTTTTCGCCGTACCGGGAAGATTCTCCCTCGTTTCCGGGCAGAGACTTTCTTTCCGTTTTTGCGTACGCCGTAGTCTTTCTAGCGATCAGCTTCGGCGTATATTCAATGTTGTAAAGACTGGTTGGCTTAAGCCCTGTATAGAGCTGATCGTTCATGTCGATCTTCCTGATAATAATATCGCAGGCGTCTCTCCCCTTTAGGGCCACAAAATGATCGATCGTCGTAAGGGAAAGCCTCCTGATGCTGGAATAAAAAATATTGTCGCAGCCGATCACGGATACGTCTCTCGGAACATGGATCCTGGATTTTTCCAGCGCGTCGATGGCTCCGAGGGCCATCATATCGTTCTGTCCCGCAATAGCGGTAAATTGATGCCCCTCCTTCAAAAGTTCCATAGTAAGCTGATACCCCATGGAGTATTCTGAATCCATCCTGGGAATCCGGCGGTCCATAGACTCGTCCGCCGCCTTGATCAGCACATGGCCTTTCAGTCCTTCCCTCTCAAATTCCTTTACAAATCCGTCGATCCTCCGGGAGCGCTGCCACTGCCGTCTTGTAAGCGGCGGGGTGATAAAAGCCACGTCCCTGTGCCCCAGATCCAGAAGATGACGGGCCATAAGACGGCCCACCATAGTATTGTCCTGATTAATAGCGTCCACAGTGGTAGTTTTTTCTTTATTACTGATAATTACCAGCGGGATCTCTCTGGCGGTCTCTTCTACTTTTTTCTGAAAATCCGGATGCGGATTGCAGGTGTAAATAATTCCCTGGGGATGGATCGTCCGGATCATCCGGAGGTATTTTTCCTCCAGGCGGGCGTCCCGCTGCGTATTGCAGATAAAAACCCCGTAGCCCTTCTCATTGGCGACTGCTTCGATTCCCTGAAGGAGCAGTACATAGTAAGGACTTGTCAGTGTGGGGCAGAATACCACGATCAGTTTTTCCTTCCGGTTTTCTTTCTGTTTTCTTCTTTTCGGCAGCTCGTATCCCAGCTCTCTGGCCGCGCGCTCTACTTTTTCCACAGTTTCAGCCGAAAATGACACATTATCTCTCCGGTTCAGGATCATAGATACAGTAGCCTGGGATACCCCGGCTCTTTCCGCCACCTGAGAAGAGGTTACTTTCTTTTTTGCCATCATTCGTTCCCCATTACACGCCGCCGGCCTTTCTTTTCCTGCTGCGGCGTCTTCCTGTACTCTCCTGTTCTCTGTCTTCTGATACGCTTTCCGGCGTTTTCTTTAGCGTCTGCCAGACCTTAACGCCTGCCCGCAGCGCCTGTTTTTTACAATTCCACCCTGCCTTCCAGCGCCCGCAGCAGCGTCACCTCGTCTATATATTCAAGGTCGCCGCCTACGGGCACGCCGCTGGCAATGCGGCTGACTTTTATGCCTGTGGGCTTGATCAGCTTGCTGATATACATTGCCGTTGTCTCTCCCTCCAGACTGGAGTTGGTGGCAATGATCACTTCCTTTACCTCGTCTTTCTGAAGCCGCTGCATCAGTTCCTTTAAGCGGATATCGTCCGGTCCTATCCCCAGCATAGGCGAGATCGCCCCGTGAAGCACATGATAAACGCCATCGTATTTTCCGGTTTTTTCATAGGCCGCCAGATCCCGCGTATTTTCCACCACCATAATGGTTCCCGCGTCTCTGCGGGGATTGCTGCAGATAGGACACAGTTCCTGGTCTGTAAGCGTAAAGCACTGTTTACAGTAGCGCACCTTTTCTCTGGCCCCGGTAATGGAAGCCGTAAGCTGTTCCACCTGGTCTTTCGGCATATTCATAATATGAAAGGCCAGCCTCTGGGCAGACTTCGCGCCGATTCCCGGAAGATGGGACAACTGCTCGATCAGCTTGTTGATATGTGTGCTGTAATATTCCATCAGAAAGGAAGGCCTCCTCCAAGACCTCCCAGTCCTCCGGTAAGTTTTGACATCACTGCCGCGGATTCCTCTTCCACTTTCCGAAGGGCTTCGTTAGTTGCCGCTATGATGAGGTCTTCCAGCATCTCGATATCGTCCGGGTCTACTACTTCCTCGGAGAGCTTCACTTTCGTCACTTCTCTTTTTCCGGAAACAGTCACCTCAACGGCGCCGCCCCCTGCGGAAGCGGTAAATTCCTTCTCCTCCAGAGCTTTCTGGTTTTCCTCCATCTGGCGCTGCATTTTCTGCGCCTGTTTCATCAGATTATTCATGTTTCCCGGCATTCCCATGCCCGGAAATCCTCCACGTTTTGCCATTTCTGTTTCCTCCTGGTTTTCTTTTCCCGGGTCTCAAGCATACCTGAAAACCATTCCCACGCTTCAGACCCTCGATCGCTTTTTCAAAATTTCCACAGGGCAGATTCAAATCTCCGCCCTGTCTTTTGATACTTAAAAAGTATATTTTATCGGCGGTGCGGTGTCAACTGATTCCTTCCGTTCTGAATAAACGCCTGTTATTTTCTTTTCCCTGCGTCACTCCCCCGGCAGCGCGCCAGGATCTTCCTCTATCACTACGTCCATATGGATATTTTCCCGGATCGCTTCGTCCACAGTGATCCTGGAAAGATTCGTCTGCTGGTGATCTTCCGCCACAAGCATATGAAGCTCTATACTTTTTCCTATCTGTCTTTCTATGATTTCCTGCAGTTCCTTCGCGGCTTCCGAGCCGTCAGGATAATTTCTTCCCAGAGGGGTCTGGAATTCCACAAAAAGCACAGGTTCGCCCGTTTCTCCGTTATACTTGGGAACAGATTTCAAAAGCGCCTGTTTAAAAGCCGCCGTGGTCTGCCCTACAATAACTTTCCATCCCTCCATCACCTTTTTCAGATCCTCCGGAGCAGCCTTCCGGGGCTTTTTTTCCTCCGCCTGGACTGGAGCGGGGTTTCCGTTTTCCGCAGGAGAATCCGTCCGCACCACTACCTGCCGCACCGGCTGCTCCTCTATCTTCTGCTCCAGCACACGGATCCTGTCCAGAACAGAGTCCAGGTTCGTTTCCATAGATGGCCTGCACAGTTTGATGAGAGCGATCTCCACCAGTACTCTTTTCTGGGTGGCAAATCGTATCTGACTGGAAAGATCCGAAAAAATACGGATATAGCGCATCAGCGTCTCCACATCTGTCATCTGGCTTTCTTCCTTAAGAAGCCTGAGATTTTCTGACGACACGTCGATGGCCTCCTCCGGATTTTCCGAAGTCTTCACCAGAAGGAGATTTCTCATATACCAGGTAAAATCTCCTACAAACTGCCCCAGTTCTCTCCCTCCTACGATCAGATCTTCCAGGATATGAATGGAACCTGTCACGTCCCCGGACAGTACTTTCCTCAAAAGCCGGCTGAACACCTCTGTATCCACAGCCCCCAGCACGTCAAGCACTTTGTCATACGTCAGCTTCTGTCCCAGGTAAAAAGCGATGCACTGGTCCAAAAGACTTAAGGCGTCTCGCATGGAGCCGTCTCCGGCCTTCGCCACATAGCGGACCGCTTTCTCCTCGGCCTCCACTCCCTCCGCTTCCAGAAGCTCTGTGAGACGGGCGGCGATGGTGTCAATAGAAATACGGTGAAAATCATAGCGCTGGCAGCGGGACAGGATCGTTACCGGAATCTTATGCGCTTCTGTAGTAGCCAGGATAAAGATCACATAGGACGGAGGTTCCTCCAATGTTTTTAAAAGAGCGTTAAAGGCTCCTGTAGAAAGCATATGAACCTCGTCTATGATATAAACCTTATATCTGCCTTCTGTAGGGCGGTAGGTAACCTCCTCCCTGATCTCACGGATGTTATCCACGCCGTTGTTGGAAGCGGCGTCGATCTCGATCACATTCATGGCCGTTCCTGCCTGGATCGCCCTGCACATCTCACATTCGTTGCAGGGACTTCCGTTTACAGGATGGCTGCAGTTCACCGCTTTTGCCAGAATTTTCGCCACTGTGGTCTTTCCGGTTCCCCGGGTTCCGCAGAAAAGATAGGCGTGGCCGATGCGGTTTGCCTTGATCTGATTCGTCAGGGTGGTCACGATATGGTCCTGCCCTTTCACATCTGCAAAATTATCGGGCCTGAATTTTCTGTACAGGGCAGTATAACTCATGAAACTTCTCCTCTCTCAAAGGAAAAGGATGCCGCAGAACAGCGCCGGATGCGTTCTGCAACACCCCTTTCTCATTCTCTATCTGTCATTACTGTTATCAGTCGCCGAAGCTTATGCCGATCTCTTTTGCCGCCTTTACAGTCTGGTCTTTCGGGGAAACCATCTTCAGCTTGCCTGCGCACTCCGCCAGCGGCACTCTCTTGATCTTATTATTAACAATAGCGATCATGATACCATACTCTTCGTCCAGGATCGCTTCCGCAGCGCCTGCGCCAAGCCTTGTGGAAAGTACGCGATCGTAAGGACAGGGGGAACCGCCCCTCTGGATATGGCCGGGAACAGTTACCCGGACTTCGCTTCCGATTTCTTTATTGATCGCGTCAGCGATTTCGTAGGATACGGAAGGATACTTCTTGGCTCTTTCCGCAAGGCGCTCTTTATATTTCTTCTTTGGCAGCTTCGCGTCTTCTTTAGAAATAGCGCCTTCTGCCACTGCCAGGATCGTAAAGCGTTTGCCGGCTTTATTTCTCTTTTCGATAGCCGCGGCTACTTTCTTGATATCATAGGGGATCTCCGGGATCAGGATAATGTCCGCCCCGCCGGCAAGACCAGCGTGAAGCGTCAGGCTTCCAACCTTATGTCCCATGATCTCTACAATAAATACACGGCCGTGAGAAGTCGCCGTCGTATGGATACAGTCAATGGCGTTTGTGGCTATATCCACCGCGCTCTGGAACCCAAAAGTCATGTCCGTTCCATAAATGTCATTGTCAATAGTCTTCGGAAGATGGATAATATTCAGCCCTTCTTCTCTTAAAAGATTCGCTGTCTTCTGTGTTCCGTTTCCTCCCAGGATCACCAGACAGTCCAGACAGAGCTTATAATAGGTCTGCTTCATGGCTTCCACCTTGTCCAGACCTTTCTCGTCCGGCACCCGCATCAGCTTAAACGGCTGGCGTGAGGTTCCCAGGATCGTTCCGCCCTGTGTCAGGATACCAGAAAAATCCCTGGAAGTAAGCATACGGTATTTACCGTAGATCAGACCTTTATATCCGTCGTCAAAGCCGTAAACTTCCAGTTCGTCCAATGTGTTGGAAAGGGCTTTTACCACGCCTCGCATGGTTGCATTCAGAGCCTGACAGTCGCCGCCGCTTGTCAGTAATCCAATTCGTTTAATCATAATTGATCGCACCCCGCTTCATTTATAGTTTTCTCTATTATATAATACTTCCACCCCTCTTGACAAGCCTGGAAAAATCGTCTATACTTAAGTTCCGCGCAGCCGGGGAGTTAGCGGTGCCCTGTACCTGCAATCCGCTACAGCAGGGGTGATGCCAATCTGAGGACTGTATTTTGCAGAGCTGCCCTTTATAAGTGGCGTTGACGTCCGGGTCTCACGCAACAGGAATCTGTGAACCGTGTCAGGGCAGGAATGCAGCAGCACTAAGCAGACGCTCCTGTGTGCCGTGAGGGTGCCTGGGCCGAGTTAACTGTAAAGGTAACGTCTGTGGAAACATTTCGAGGTGCGGCGCGCGTAACAGAGATCATCAGAACACCCTGCGAAAAACGCAGGGTGTCTTTTTTATCTCTTTTTATCCTGTTCTTCTTTTCCTTCTTCTGTTTCCGCCGACAGCTCCGTTTTCTCAGGCTTGTCCCTGCGCTTCTTTTTCTCCTCCCTCAGTTCTCTGAAAAAATCAGTCAGCATCCGGGAACACTCCTCTTCCAGAACGCCTCTCGTCACTTTTACCTTATGGTTAAATCCGTCCATCTCGAGAAGATTGAGGACAGAACCTGCGCACCCTGCTTTCGGGTTCATGCTGCCGATGACAACTTCGTCGATCCTTGACTGCACCAGGGCTCCGGCGCACATCTGGCAGGGCTCCAGAGTCACATACATGGTACACCCCTCCAGCCGCCAGTCTCCCAGCTTTTTGCTCGCCTTCCGTATGGCGTTCAGCTCCGCGTGGGACAGCGTGTTTTTGTCCGTATTTCTGCGGTTATATCCTCTCGCAATGATTTTTCCCTCTGAAACGATCACACACCCGATGGGAACCTCCATCAGAGCTCTCGCCTTTTTTGCCTGGCGGACCGCCTCTTTCATAAAACGCTCCTGTTCTGTCACAAAAGTACCTCCTCCCGGGTCATATCCTGTATTATAGCCAATGAACAAAATAAAATCAATGTGGAATCCCCACCGGGAATCAGGTATACTTTTTACAGCGAAAGCTTACGCCGGGTCCTCCTGCGGAACACCGGCCATACGAAAGGAGTCCTGTCCATGAAAATTTATGGTTTAAATAAGACGACGCTTCTGGATTATCCGGGTAAAGTAGCCGCTTCTGTTTTTCTTGGCGGCTGCAATTTCCGCTGCCCCTTCTGCCACAACAGCAGTCTGGTGCTTCAGCCTTCCCTGCAGACAGAAATTCCCCCGGAAGAGATCATCACTTTTCTCAAAAAACGCCGGGGCATTCTGGAAGGCGTGTGCATCTCCGGAGGGGAACCCACTCTTTCCTCCGATCTGGAAGATTTCATCGGCGAGATCCACGGCCTGGGATATCCGGTAAAGCTGGATACCAACGGGACCAATCCCGGGATGCTGAAATCCCTTGCCCAAAAGGGTCTTATCGCCATGGCCGCCGTAGATATCAAAGCCTGTCCGGAAAATTATCCGGCCCTGTGCGGCGTCGCCTCCCCTGACCTCTCCTCCATCCGGGAAACGGCGGACTTTCTCTTAAGCGGCACTCTTGATTATGAATTCCGCACTACCGTTGTGAAGGAGCTTCACACAGAAAAAGATTTTGTAGAGATCGGCCGGTGGCTGAAAGGCGCCAGAGCCTACTATCTCCAGGCCTACAGGGACTCTGAGGGAGTTCTGCAGCCTGGATTCAGCAGCTATTCTTCTGACGAGCTCCTGCATTTCCGGGATATCCTCAGGCAGACGATGCCCCTAGTGGAGCTTCGGGGGATTGATTAAACGGTACCAGTAGCCGCCTTTATTCTGCGGCAGCCGGATCTGTCCGCTCCGTTTAAAGTACGGGAATCCGAACACATTTGCCATAAAGCGCTCCTGCTGGTCGTATCCTCCCGGGACGCCGAGAATATATCCTCCTGTTTTCAGTTTTCCCACCAGCAGATGCCCGAAACTGTAAAATCCATACTGGAGAAAACGGTTATTCCTGAGCGCGCAGTCCCGGGGATGGAAATACCTGAAGTCCCCGGGCTGTATTTTTCTGCAGTCCAGGATTTCTCCGTCCCCGAAAGGGTCCCAGATTTCGCCAAAACCGATCTCCTCTCCTTCCGGCTGCGCCGTTCCTTCCTCTTCTTCCTGCGCCGGAACTTCTTCAGTCCTCATTTCTTTTCCTTCTTCTTTTTTTCCTTCTTTCTGTTCTTTTCTCTGCCCCTTCTCCGTTTCTTCTGTTTGTATTGTCTGCCGCCAGTCTTCCGGCTCTTCTTTTTTTATTTCCTTTTCTTCGCTCTGACTCTCTCCGGCCTTTTCCGAAGGCTCCTCTTTCCTTTCTTCCGGTTCCTTCTCTGTATCTTCCCGGTTGTCTTTTTCACCATTTTCCCCGGTTTCGCTCTGCTCTGCTTTTTCGTGATCCTGACTGCGCTCTTCTCTTTCCCGATCCATGGCGCCTGTCTCTTTTTCCGGTTCTACTCTTCTGAAGTTTTCCGGACGGACAGGCTGATCGTCCCATTCCGTTCCAAAAAAGCCGCCGTTTTCCGTAGTCAGGATCATTCCGCCGATGGCGTCCAGGGAAACCCCCGAACCTCCCAGACTGTTCCGTTCTGTCTCAATGATGCAGTCGGCCCGGCTCTCCTTTGTCCTGCAGGTTCCGATAAGCCTCCCGTCCATAAGCCCTGCGTTTCTTACAAATCCCAGCACTTCGCAGCGGACATCCGGCAAAAGCCCCGGGCAGAGGAGATGCACCTCCATCCTGCACCGCTCTTCCCATGCCTCCACCCGGATAAAACCGCAGTTTCTTCCTTTTCTTCCCTTTTGATATTCATATACATATGCGACAAAACGCCGATATTTCGCCAAAAGCGTCCTCCTGTTTTTAAATTCACTAATATATATGAACTTCCGGAAAAAAAAGAACAAAAAAGCAGGAGAACAGCAAACTCCTCGCTTCCTGTCCTCCCGCCTGAAAAGGGATTGTTCATGTATGAATTTTATGACCGGAACCGGCCTTTCCGGTTCCTTTTTTACTTACAGATCATCTGCACAGTTTCTTGAACTCATCAGCCACAAACTGTACTTTTGTTCCCACGATTACCTGTACGGAATTTTTGCCAGGACGGATAACTCCGGCAATTCCGGCAGATTTGATCTTTGCTTCGTCAACTTTGGTGTAATCCTTGATTTCCAGACGAAGTCTTGTGATACAGTTGTCGATTGTGGCAACGTTGTCTTTTCCGCCGACGCCTTCCAGAATGATAGAAGCCACCTGAGTGAAGTTGTCGTTGGAAAGAACCACTTTCTTCTCAGCTTCCTGATCGTCATCCTCACGTCCCGGTGTCTTCAGGTCGAATTTTACGATGGCAAAACGGAATACAACATAGAATACGAGAAACGCCGCAATGCCAAGAGGAATGATCATCCATGTATTCTGCGCCGCCGGAAGGGAAGCGGAGAATACAAGGTCAGTAGCTCCGGCGGAGAAACTGAAGCCTGCGCGGAAGCCCACCAGTACGGTGATCACTGTAAAGATCGCATACAGAAGAGCATAGATCAGATACAGTGCGGGAGCCAGGAACATGAAACCAAATTCGAAGGGTTCTGTAACACCGCAGACAAAAGCCGCAACTGCCGCGGATGCCACAAGGCCGATGGCAACTTTCTTTTTGTTGCTCTTAGCTGTATGTATCATAGCAAGAGCCGCGCCCGGAACACCGAACATCATGCAGGGGAAGAATCCGGACATGTACATACCAAGACTCCAGGTAACGTCCGCGGAAGTATCTCCTGCCCAAAAATGTGTCAGGTCTCCAAGACCAATGGTATCAAACCAGAATACGTTGTTCAGAGCATGATGCAGACCGAACGGGATAAGCAGACGGTTAAAGAACGCATAAATACCTGCGCCTACTGCGTCCAGGCTTACAATAGCCTCGCCAAGCGCGATCAGAGCGCCGAATACGATAGGCCATACGAACAGAAGCACTACGGATACAACGATGGAAACAACACCTGCTACAATGGCTACGCAGCGTTTGCCGCTGAAGAATGACAGCCAGTCCGGAAGCTTTGTTCCTTTGAATTTGTTGTAGCACATAGCGCCGATAACGCCGGCGATAATACCGATGAACGGGTTTGCGATCTTATCAAAAGCAAGAGTCGCGTCAGCGTTTTCAGCGATGGACGGCATAATAACTGTCACGTTTGCTGTTGCCAGCAGGTTTGTGATCATCAGCCAGGATGCAAGAGCCGCCAGTCCGGCTGTTCCGTCGTTGTCATCCGACATACCCACGCCAATACCGATCGCAAACAGGATCGCCATGTTGTCGATCAGGGCGCCGCCTGCCTTTACCAGATAGTAACCGATCTGCTGTAAAATACCGGTTACGTCGCCGCCCTGCATAGTGGCAGGACAAAGAGCATATCCGATACCCATGAGGATACCGCAGATAGGAAGTACCGCTACGGGAAGCATTAAGGCTTTTCCCAGTCTCTGTAAAAACTTCATACAATTTTCCTCCTTCTAAATTTTTCACTAATCCCTTTCTCTATTTTAACCGGCCGTCTGTCCTCTTTCCGGAGGCCCTGCCGGTCAAAATCATTTTATTTTTCGATCACTACCGCATCGTCGCCGGCTTCCACATCTTTTCCGTAAATACCTGTCACAGAAGAAAATTCATCTGTGTTGCACACCAGCATCGGTGTGATCACATCGTAGCCCGCGGCTTTCACCTTATCCAGATCCACTTCCAGAAGAACATCACCTTTTTTCACATGGTCGCCTGCTTTGACATGTCCGGTAAAACCTTCCCCTTTCATTTTCACTGTGTCCAGACCTACATGGATCAGGACTTCGGCGCCGAAATCTGTAGTGAGGCTGACTGCGTGGAGGGTATCAAACACCATTCCCACTTCTCCGTCTGCCGGAGCGCAGATCCTGCCTTCTGACGGAATGACCGCCATTCCTTTTCCCAGCATCTCCTCCGCGAAAGTCGGATCGCTGACTTCTTTCAGAGCAACGGCTTTTCCTTTTGCCGGAGCTCCCAGAATAAATTTATTGTCTTTTTTCTTGAAAAAATGAAACATCGTCTATTCCTCCTCCTTTTCTGCCATTGTCACACGCCGGATATGGATCGCCATATACATGACTTCCTCACCGGACAGTCTGCAATTTGCCGTTTCTTCTATATACGCTGCAATCTTCCGGCTGCAGGCATATTCCTGGGGATATTTCTTCTGCATCATCTGCGCCAGCTCTTCCTCCTCGTTGGGAAGAAGTTCCTTGCGGTAGATCCGCTGCAGAAGAAATTTTATGTGGGTTACAAATCTTTCATAATGAAGAGATTTCTCATCCAGACTGATTTTCAGTTCCGAGATCACAATATCCAGGATATCCCGTACAAGATTGGGGAAGCGAACCGCGTCCTGAATATTCGTCCCGTATTCCGCGTTTACAAAATGAAGGGCAATAAAACCCGCCTCATCCTCGGGAAGAAAGATCTTCAGTTTCTCTCCGATCAGGCGGACCGCATACTGGCCCAGTTCATATTCCTGGGCGTAAAACCTTTTGATCTCCCACAGAAGAGCGTTTTCAAACACGATCCCCTTCCGGTATCTTTCAATAGCAAAATTAATATGGTCGGTCAGAGTCACATAAATACTCTGATTCAGCTCCAGTTTCAAAGTGCTTTCTGCATAAGCAATAATATCATTGGAGATTTCCGCATGTTCCAGAGGCATATCGGCGATAAGCTCCTTAAATTTCTGGACCACGCCGCTGCTTTCAATACGGAAAATCTTTTCTGTCCGGGAGGGATCCACAGTCATTCCCGGTTTTGCGCCGAACCCGAGACCCCGGCCCATTACCACGACTTCTCTTCCCATTTCATCATAGGCGGAAACAATATTGTTATTGATTACTTTCTGTATAACCATAATAACCTTCCCTAAAGACATTGTCTTTGCTCAAATAAGCACTTTCCGCAGAAATAAAAAAACCAAACTTTACAAACACGCACACAAGTGCTGTTCATAAAATTTGGTTTTGCCTGCTTAACAGTAACAATCCGCTGCTTATTTTATTGATCCCCCCCATTGTAGCAAATAGCCACAATAAAGTCAATCAAAAAATTTATTTTTTGTTTATATTTTTTATATTTTGTTTATTTTTTCTATAGATAAGGCGTACCGGGAATGTCAGGGTAGCTTCCCATTCCGATCAGCAGCTCCAGGCCGGCCTGACGCGCCTCAAGGACGGAGTTTTTGACAGCCGACGCGTCTCCTGACAAAGCCAGGATCACCTCGTTGGAATGGCTGGTGCCGATACTTGGAGTCATATAACGTATGATCTTCACGGCGGAAGCTTTGACAGCAATATCCGCCATCACCAGACCGATGGCCGCAGGAGATCCGGCCATAAAACCGAAGGCTTCTCCCGGAACTGCCCCGAAGGCCTTCTGTATGGCGGGACCGGCGCTGGCCGAATAGGCAAATTCCAGATGTCCGGACTGGCTGATATAAAGCTCTCCGGCATATTTCTTCGTATGTTCAAGAGAAAGCTGGACAGCATGGCGCACATCGGATACGTCGTCTCCTCCGAGCACAATATAATTGCCGTGGCCGCCCCAGCCCTTTGTATCCCGGGGAAGGTCAATGGACAGGACTTCTGTATTTGTGGCTTTTACAGCATCGTCTACAGCCGTGATCTGTCCCGCCGCTCCGGTACGGGAGCTTAAAAGTCCCAGCGCGTGATAACGGGTGCCTATATTCATTTCTTTTAAAAGCTGGCCGTCGATGCCGGAAATCACCAGACCGATGGTATCCAGTACGGTAGTCCCCACAAATTCTGTTCTTGTACAGTGTGTGCTGATGCTTTTTACGTCCATAGGATTCTCCTTCTTCTATAGCGTTAGTATAACGTATTCACCTGGAGATTTCAACAAAGAGAACCTTTCAAAAAATAAATCAAAAAAATTTAAATTTAGATATTGACAAACCACCGGAAAATGAATATAATAACCTTTGCAGTCGCGAGTTGCGGCTGGTAAATAAGATCGAAGCGTGGCTCAGTTTGGTAGAGCGCTGCGTTCGGGACGCAGAGGCCGCAGGTTCAAATCCTGTCGCTTCGACTTCAGAAAGAAACATCGGATCATATCCGGTGTTTTTTATTTACATTTTCTCTGAAATGAAAACGGAGAGCAAAAGGGGCATGTCCTCTCCGCTCTCCGTTTTTTCTTTATGTCTGTTCCTTTTTATCTGCGTCCGAAAAATCCCTGCTTTAGTTCAACTGGTATACATCCGCGTACTGCAGACCAAAGCTCAGGGCTTCTTCATGACTTCCACAGTAAATATCCACATGGCCGTAAGGAGTTCCCAGATCCTCTACTGTATAAACATTTCCGTTGATCAGAAGCTGTGTTCCAAACGGCACGCCCGACATTGCCACTGTGCGGCCTGCCGAGGGCATAGTCCCGCTGGCTGTGGCGTTTCCTGCCGTTCCGCAGCACTGCGCGCAGTTACAGTAAGCTGTCAGCATGAAGTTTCCAAGATATGTACCCTGTCCGGATGAGGAATCCGAGCTGTCAGAGGTTTCTTCCGCCGCTTCTTCCGTATATGTCTCTTCTTCCTGGACTTCCGGTTCCGTGTACTCCTCTTCCGCCTCTTCTACAATAACGTCGCTGCTTGTAGAGCTGCTTTCAGATTCCGTTGTATCTGTTTCCGGATCAAATTCCGGAAGATCCGCTGTTTCCTCAGAAGTTTCTTCTGATACGGTTTCTTCTGTACTTTCGGCCTGGGCCTGTTCCTCCCTGGCAGCTTCTTCCTGGGCTGCTGCTTCTGCTTCAGCCTGCTCCGCAGCGGCCTGTTCCGCTTCCGCCTGCTGCATCAGGGCGGAGATACTGTTGTCCGCGCTGTTTACCTGAGCCATCAGAGCATTCGCTTCTTCCTGGCTTGCGCTTATCTGGCTTACATAAGAACTGATATTGCTGTTCGTATTCGCCACCATGGTCTGTACTTCCTGCTGTTTCGCGCTTTTCTCCGCAAGAAGGCCATTGATGGAGGAAGCTTCCTCTTCCGCTTTTTCTTCCTGTTCTTTAATATTGCTCTGTGTCGCCTCATACTGTTTCAGCATATCTCTGTCGTATTCGGAAATCTTTGAAATATTTTCCGCCTGATTCAGGAAATCGGCAATGTTTTCGGATGACAGAAGCATTTCCAGCATGGAGCTTCCGCCTTTTTCATACATGTAGACGATTCTCAGCTTCATTGCCTCATACTGATCCTCGGCTTTCTTTTTCGCTTTTTCCAGCTCTGCCTGTATATTCTTCAGCTCTTCTTCTTTTTCCGCAGCCTCTACACTGAGCTGGGAAATCGTGTTTGTCAGTTCATTATATTGTGCATCCAGTTCCGCCAGATAGGATTCCAGTTCCTGTTTCTTGCTTTCCAGGCTGCTGATGTTCGCCTGGGCCTGAGCAAGTCCCGCCTGCGCTTCCTGCTTTTGAGCCTGGGCTGCCGCGATCTCATCCTGAGTGGAAGCCAGTACAGGGGATCCCATAGCGCAGGTCAGCACGCAGGTCAGGAGCAGTGTAAGAACTTTCTTCATCTTCATAATTAACACCTCATAAACGTATTATGGGTCAAGTATAACATATTTTTGTAAAAAATCAACACTTTTATTTCATTTCTGTAACAAGTATGTAACATTTACCATTTGAACGCAAAAAAGAAAGGCTCTGGAAGCCCATTTTTTCTTCTCCAGAGTCTTTCTTTTACTAATTCATTACATTCATTGCATTTTTATTACAGATATCCGGTGTTATTCTGCCGCTGCCTCATCCTGTATGTCCGTCTCTTCAGCCATAACATCCTGATATTTGTCAAGAATCATTTTCTGTATCCTGTCTCTCGTTACAGAATTGATGGGATGTGCAATGTCGCGGTATTCGCCGTCCGTAGCCTTGCGGCTGGGCATTGCGATAAACAGGCCCTTTTCCCCTTCGATCACCTTAATGTCGTGAACAACAAATTCGTCGTCGATGGTGATGGAAACCACAGCCTTCATTTTACCTTCTTTCGCAACTTTTCTCACACGTACATCTGTAATATTCATCTTTTTCTGCCCCTTTCATTTCAGATATGTGTCCTGTCCGCTCCGGCGGGATATCTGTTTCTTAAAGCACATATCTCTCATTTTTTTCTACGACGATTTTTACATCGCCGTCGCCGCAGAATTCGGAATCCGCCCGAATCGTATCGCGGCTCTCAACGATACAATTTTCAATACGGGTATTATCCCCTATATAAACATCATTGAGAATCACAGAATTTTTGATCACACAGCCGTTGCCCACAAATACATCTTTAAACAGAATCGAATTTTCCACCACTCCGTTTATAATACAGCCACTGGCAACAAGACTGTTCTTCACAACTGCGCCGGGGTTATATTTCGCCGGCGGAAGATCATCTATCTTCGTCTTAATAAAAGGCTCCTGCTTGAAGAAATAATTTCTTATTTCCGGTTTCAGGAAATCCATATTCGTCCGGTAATAAGATTCCGCAGTAGAAATATTGCTCCAGTAGGCGTCTGTTTTATAGCCATAGATCCGTTTCAGGTTCTTATAACGGATGAGAATATCGTTGACAAAATCATTTCTGCCCTCCTGGGCCGCTCTCTCTATCAGCTCGATCAACTGCCGCCTGCGCACCACATAAATCCCGGTGGATACTGTGTTGTAGGAGGATACGATAGGTTTCTCCTCAAATTCCTCTATCCGGCAGTCGTCGTTCATCCGAAGCACGCCGAACCGCTCCACTTCCGCCTGATCCCTGCATGTGGTGCATACCACGGTGATATCCGCTCTCTTGGCGATATGAAATTCCAGCACCTTATTATAATCCATTTTGTAGATGCCGTCTCCTGAAGCAATCACCACATAAGGCTCATGGCTGTTTTTCAAAAAGGAAATATTCTGGTAAATAGCGTCCGCCGTACCCTGGTACCACAGACTGTTTTCCTTGGTGATCGTCGGCGTAAACACATACAGCCCGCCCTGCTTTCTTCCAAAATCCCACCATTTCGAGGAACTCAGATGCTCATTCAGCGACCGGGCGTTATACTGGGTAAGCACAGCCACTTTCTGAATATGGGAATTCGCCATATTGCTGAGGGCAAAGTCGATGGCTCTGTAGCTGCCGGCTACCGGCATGGCCGCGATCGCCCTCTTATTCGACAGCTCCCTCATCCGGTTGTTGTTTCCTCCTGCAAGAATGATCCCAAGCGCTCTCATGCCTTATCACCGTCCTTTGCCTTTATTACCCGTCCGCTTTCCAGCCTGCCCTCGGGATAATCTTCCGGCTTTGTAACGCCGGATATCGCCGTATTTTTTCCAATCCGGACGCCGTCCGGAATATAGCTCTTCTCTCCTACAGTGGCAATGCCGAAAGAATATACGGCCGGCTTCAGCACATTGGGCGCCTCTTCTCCGCAGCCCAGGACCACATTCTTTCCGATGACGACATCTTCCGCCACGATAGATTTATCCATGACGGTACCCTCGCCCACTGTGGAATTGCGCATAATGATCGAATCCCGTATCACACAGCCCTTCCCGATCACAACATTGGGACCTATGATAGAATGATGCACCTCTCCGTATATTTCCGCTCCTTCGCCGATCAGACATCTGTCCGTCACCGCGTCCGCAGAGACATACTGGGGAGGGATGATATCTCCTTTTGTATAGATCTTCCAGAATTCCTCATACAGATTAAATTCCGGGATAATATCGATCAGCTCCATATTCGCTTCCCAATAGGAGCCCAGCGTTCCCACATCTTTCCAGTAGCCGTTATATTCGTAGGCAAAAAGCCTCTGCCCCCGCTCCTTGCAATATGGAAGAATATGCTTGCCGAAATCACAGTTCATCTGGCTTTTCAGAGCGACCAGAGCGTCTTTCAGCACCTGCCAGCTGAAAATATAAATCCCCATAGATGCAAGGTTGCTGCTGGGCTTTTCCGGTTTTTCTTCAAATTCTGTAATACGGCCCGTCCCGTCTGTTACCATAATTCCGAAACGGCTTGCCTCCTCAATGGGAACCGGCATACATGCAATAGTGATATCCGCCTTATTCGCCTTGTGGAAGTCCAGCATCACTTCATAATCCATCTTATAGATATGATCTCCTGACAGGATCAGAACATAGTCAGGATGATACTGCTCCATATAATCAAGATTCTGGAAGATCGCATTGGCTGTTCCGGTGTACCATTCGCTGTTCGTACTTTTTTCGTAAGGAGGGAGAACTGTAACTCCGCCCTCGTTCCGGTCCAGATCCCACGGAATACCGATACCGATATGCGTATTCAGGCGCAAAGGCTGGTACTGCGTCAGGACGCCTACTGTATCTATACCGGAATTAATACAGTTGCTTAAGGGAAAATCAATAATGCGGTATTTCCCGCCAAAAGCGACAGCCGGTTTTGCAACCTTCTCTGTCAACACACCAAGTCTGCTGCCCTGACCGCCTGCAAGAAGCATGGCAATCATTTCTTTCTTAATCATCTTGCACTCACCCCTTGTATGTTATACTTTTCAATCTTTTTCCCATTGCCGGCGAAAAAGCGGCTGATAAATGGGATATGATTTTTGATTATAACATACTTTACCAGAATAGTGAACATTTTTTATAATAATTTTGCTCAAACTTCACTTTTTATATCATTATTGCACATATTTTAGAATTGCCGAATTTATTTTTCTCTTTTTTATTATATATTTTGTATATAAAATCTCAAAATATATACAATCTTTTGTGCGTATTATATATTTCTCCCACAATATATTGCCCTTTTCATTTTAGCCCGATGGAGGTATAATAAATATATACATATTTATATATCTGTCGCACAGCATATAGCAAATATGAATAGTTTTCAGCAAAACAAAATAAAATACCAAGGAGATTCTCATATGTATCAAATAGATTTTCACAAACCCATCGCTGTTCATTTTATCGGGATCGGCGGCATCAGTATGAGCGGTCTGGCCGAAATCCTTCTGGAAGAGGGATTTCAGATTTCCGGTTCCGACTCCAAAGAAAGTCCTCTGACAGATGCCCTCGAAAAAAGAGGGGCAAAAATCTATTATGGCCAACGCGCTTCCAATATCGGCGATTCCGTTCAGGCCGTGGTTTACACCGCAGCCATTCATCCGGACAATCCGGAATTTGCCTGCGCAAAGGAAAAAGGGCTTCCCATGCTTACAAGAGCAGAACTGCTGGGTCAGATCATGCGCAACTACCATACTTCCATAGCGGTAGCGGGAACACACGGAAAAACCACCACAACCTCCATGCTTTCTCATATCCTTTTAAAAGGAGAGTGCGATCCCACGATCAGCGTAGGGGGGATCCTTCCCGCAATAGGAGGCAATATCCGCGTGGGAAATTCCGAGGTTTTCCTGACTGAAGCCTGCGAATATACCAACAGCTTTTTAAGTTTTTTCCCAACTATCGGCATTATCCTGAATATAGACGCAGATCATCTTGATTTCTTTAAAGATATTGAGGATATCCGCCGCTCGTTCCGGAAATTCGCGCAGCTTCTTCCCGGAGACGGTACGCTGATCATCAATGCCGACACGCCGGAATACCTCTCTGTTATAGAAGATCTTCCCTGCCGGGTGATCACCTACAGTCTTACAGACAGCGCCGATTACACAGCGTCCGATATTACCTACGACCAGTATGGACACGCCTCCTTTACCGTAAATTACCAGGGCGCTCCCCTTGGAGTCTGCTCTCTGAAGGTACCGGGGATCCACAATGTATCCAATGCCCTTGCTTCCATTGCCGCCGGACGCGTCCTTGATCTTCCCTGGGAAGTGATCGCCAGGGGCCTGGAAAGCTTTACCGGCACGGACCGCCGCTTCCAGTATAAAGGAACTGTGGCGGGAGTTACCATTATTGACGATTACGCGCACCATCCCACGGAAATCCGGGCGACTCTCCATGCTGCCCAAAATTATCCCCACAAGAAAATATGGTGCGTGTTCCAGCCTCATACATATACCCGTACCAAGGCTCTTATGCCGGAATTTGCCGCCGCACTGTCTCTGGCTGATCATGTGGTCCTTGCGGATATTTACGCGGCCAGGGAAACGGATACTCTGGGAATTTCCTCGGAAGACCTGCAGAAAGACATCGCGGCGCTGGGGACTCCCTGCGAATATTTCCCCACCTTTGATGAAATCGAAAATTTTTTACTGGAAAATTGTACACAGGGTGACCTGTTGATAACTATGGGCGCCGGAGACGTTGTAAACATTGGAGAACAGCTTCTCGGCAAATAGTTATCCACATTATCCACATGTTTATGCACATTCTTTTTCGTGCATGACATGTGGATTTTTTTGTCTGCATTGCTCGACATAATTCCACAGCGTTTTTACTGATATTTTACGGATTTATAACAATTTCCGCTGTTTTACGCGGTTGCGCATAATCTTGCCGACTTTTTATTATCCACATTATCCACATTTTCCACACATCTATGTGGAAAGAATCGCATAAAAAATAGCCTATTCTCATTTGAAAAATCTTATGCTATACTAGCGTTAGCGTTAAGGTACGATTAAAAGGAGTCTGCTTACAGTCTCCCACCGGTCTGTTTCAGAAAGCGAGCGAAGAAGTATGGGTATGATCACACTCAGTAATCCCTCCTGGCAGGAGGCTACACTTTTATCAAATATATTTATCGACGACTATATGCCGGAGGCAAATGGAGAATTCGTAAAAGTATATATTTACCTTCTGCGAACACTTTCCAATTCTCCGGTTTCTTTCAGCCTGGAAGAAATGGCCGACCGCCTGCTCTGTACGGAACGCGATATCCTGCGCGGCCTGAAGTACTGGTCACGTCAGGAACTTCTTGCCCTGGATTTTACAGAAAACAGGGTTTTAAGCAACATTACTATTCTGGCGCCGAAGAAAAGATCTTCTTCAGAAGAAAAAGCTGCCTCCGAGACGGCGGCCCCAGAGCCGAAAGCTGATCCCCGGTCGTTCTCCCTCACCCCCGACAGGGTAAAGGAGCTGAAACAGAACGAGGATATGATCCAGCTTCTTTATATTGCGGAGCAGTATCTGGGAAAAACTTTATCTCCGACAGAAATACAGAAAATCCTGTTTTTCTACGACGGACTTGGGTTTTCCACAGATCTTATCGAATACCTTATCGAATACTGCGTAAGCCGCAGCCATAAAAGTATCCGTTATATTGAGACTGTCGCCCTGGCCTGGGCCGGAGAAGGCATATCTACCGTATCCGACGCAAAAAAAGCCAACGCGCGGTACAGCCGGGAGTATTATACGATCCTGAAGGCGCTTGGCATAACCAACCGCAGTCCTGTGGAAACAGAGATCACGCTGATGGATACCTGGCTGAAAACATACGGTTTTTCCATGGAGATCATCCAGGAGGCATGCAGCAGGACAGTCTTGCAGACAGGACAGGCCAGCTTTCAGTATACCGATAAGATACTGGAAGGCTGGAAGAAGAAGCAGGTAACAAGCCTGGAGGACGTCCGCGCGCTTGACGCCGAACACAAGAAGCGCCGCCAGGACAAAAAACCGCAGAAACAGACGTCTGCTTCCAATAACCGCTTTAATAATTTCCAGCAGCGGGAATATGATTTTGACGAATACGAAAAAAGGCTGCTGAACCAGTAGAAGGAGACACATCGTGGCTTTACAGAATTTTCAGTATGATATCATAATGAGAGAATACAGCCGCAGACAGGCTCAGGTACGCCGCGAACTGGAACAGCGCAGGCAGGACGCCTTCCGGAAGGTTCCCCGTCTGGCGGAGATCGACCGGGAGGTGGCTTCCTTAAGCGCGCAGCGGGCGCGCTCCCTTCTCCAGAACGGTACGGGATCTGTAGCGGATCTGAAAAAAGAAGTGGCTGTTCTGGCCGACGAACGCCTGGCTCTTCTGCGCGGAAACGGTTTTCCCGACGATTATCTGGAACCCCGTTATATCTGTCCGCACTGTCAGGATACCGGCTACGTCGGATCCCGGAAATGCTCCTGTTTTAAAAAAGCGGAGATCGAACTTTTATATACTCAGTCTAATATCCGGGAAATTCTGGAAAAAGAAAATTTTGAACACTTTTCTTTTGATTGGTATTCTGATACAATAAAAAATGAGGCGACGGGGCTCAGCGCCCGCGAAACGGCCAGACGCGCCTATGACGCCGCCTGGAATTTTGTCCGGGATTTTGACGCCCGGTTCCAGAATCTTTTTCTCTACGGCAGTACCGGCGTAGGCAAAACCTTTCTTTCGCACTGTATCGCCCACGAGCTTTTAAAGACCGCTCACTGTGTGCTGTATTTTTCCGCCTACGATCTTTTTGACAGGCTGGCGCACACAGCGTTTTCACGAAAATCTGAAAACGACGCGGATGAAGATTTTATTTACGACTGTGATCTTTTGATCATCGATGATCTGGGGACAGAGCTTACCAACAGCTTTGTGTCGTCAGAATTGTTTTTTTGTATCAATGAGCGCCTTACGCGGCGCAAATCCACTGTCATTTCCACAAATCTGAAGCTTGAAGATTTCTCGGCGACCTATTCGGAGAGAACCTTCTCCCGGATTGCCAGCAATTTTCAGATGCTGAAGCTGATCGGAAAGGATATCCGTATACAGAAAATATTTTTAGGAGGAAAATAAAGCATGGCACAGTTACGAACCAAGGATCTGACAACTCTTCCCGTAGGACGGCTGGGGCTGATCCCCCTGGAAAGCTGTCAGGCACTGGGAGCCAAGGTCAATGACTGGCTTGTAAAATGGAGAAATGAACGCAATCACCGGGAAATGGATTCTTTTGCTTTTGATGGATATCAGAGAGATTCCTTCATCGTCGGAGTTCAGAATCCCCGTTTCGGTTCCGGAGAGGGAAAGTCCGTAGTGACGGAATCCGTTCGAGGGGATGATATTTATCTGATGGTTGACGTATGCAATTACAGTCTCACCTATCGTATCAGCGGTTTTACAAACCTGATGTCCCCTGACGATCATTTTCAGGATCTCAAGCGTGTAATCGGCGCTATCGGCGGCAAGGCCCGCCGTGTCAACGTGATTATGCCCTATCTGTATGAAAGCCGCCAGAGCAAGCGTGTAGGCCGTGAATCACTTGACTGTGCCACAGCTCTCCAGGAGCTTACCAGCATGGGCGTGGAAAACATCATCACTTTCGACGCTCACGACGCCCGGGTACAGAACGCCACTCCTCTCCATGGTTTTGAAACTGTCCAGCCTTCTTATCAGTTTATCAAAGCGCTTTTGAACCATGAGGACGGGCTGCGCATTGACAACGAACACTTTATGATCATCAGCCCGGATGAAGGAAGCATGGGACGGGCCATCTATCTGGCAAATATCCTGGGTGTGGATATGGGTATGTATTACAAACGTCTTGATTACTCCAGACGGGTAAACGGCCGTCATCCCATCGCAGCTTACGAATTCCTGGGGCCGAAGCTGGAAGGCAAAGACATGATCCTTATTGACGATATGATTTCCTCCGGAAATACGGTGATCGAGACGGCGGCTCTTCTGAAGAAGCGCGGAGCGGGAAGGATTTATATCTGCTCTACCTTCGGTCTTTTTACAGACGGACTTGAGAAATTTGACGACGCCTACAGCAGGGGGCTGTTCGACAAGGTTCTTACCACCAATCTTGTATACCAGACTCCGGAACTTCTGGAAAAGCCTTATTATATCAACTGCGACATGAGCAAATACATTGCCCTGATCATCGATACTCTGAACCATGATCTGTCTGTCAGCCATCTGCTGAATCCGGTAGACAGGATCAAGAACTGTGTAAATAACTACATGGCACGCTATAATAAATAAAAATTTCTGTAAAAAAAGAATGTTTATGAGATTTTTGTTTTTTCTCTTAAACATTCTTTTTTCACTCTATAAAGTCACTTTATGGAAGGGGATTCCCATCTTCTCCATAATTTCCATTTCTCTCTGCCGGCAGCTGCAGATGATCACCTGTCTTTTTTCTCCCGCCAGCCAGGAAAGCACAGCGGCAAGGCGCTCCTCATCATACATTCCGAACACTTCGTCCAGGATCACCGGAAACTTCTCTTCGCCGCACAGAAGCTCTCCTGCCGCCATACGAAGGGCAAAATAGATCTGCTCTACTGTTCCCCGGCTCAAATGATCCAGCGACACTGTACGGCCCTCTGTGTTTACCGTCATGCGGAGATCCGCGTCCATAAGAACATCGGCGTATTTTCCCCCTGTAATCTCACTGAGGATCTGAGACGTTCTTCTGCGCAGCCGTCCTCCTACCTGCCGGTGAATATCCCGGGACAGCTTTTCGATAGTTTTCATTGCAAGATTCAGAGACTCGATTTCCAGTTCTTCTGCCAGAGGATGGTATACATGCTCTTCCGCTTCCTGGTATTCCGATATCAGATTCGACAGAGCCGTATTTTTTTCTTTCTTTGTTTCTTCCAGCTTCTCACGGTTCCACCGCAGTTTTTCCTGCTTTGCCGACCAGCGGCTTTTCTGTCTCTTTCTTTTTTCCAGTTCCTCGTCCGCGCGCCTTCTAAAACCAGTCACAGCCAGCAGAGCCGCCAGCCCTGTGACAAGAGGTATCAGACAGAAAAAAGAAAGACGCCAAAGAAGCAGTCCTGTAACTACCGCCCCGGCCAGGCCTGCGGCGCAGCACAGAATTCCGATCATATTCCAGGTGTTCTTTTGGTTCTGAAGCTTCTGTATCCTTTCATCCAGGATTCTGCCTCCATTCTCTTCTTCCCCGGTATGGAGAGCCGTCTCCTGGCTTTCTATCTGCGAATCCTGCTCCATAAGCTCCTCTATTTCCCCCTGCAGGTACTCTATATTGGAAGCAATTTTTTCTTTTTCCTGCTGGTTTTCCCTTTTCCTGCGGTCCGCCTGTACCTGAAAGCCCTTTCGTGTCATTTTCAGGATCTGCATGGTGCGGCCCAGATCCACCGAGCTGTCTCCTGTCCTCTGGTAGCTGGCCATATAATTCTGCACTTCCCGCACCAGCTCCACTCCTGTGGTGCTTTTTAACTGGGCAATGGAAACCGTATTTTCATAAACCGTTTCGCTGACTCCTCCCAGTACCGCCTCCAGATCATCCTGTCCGCTTTCCAGGATTTCCCCATCGTCCTCACAGAGAAGCTGGCACTCCTGGTTTTCTTTATAAAAGTTTCTTGAAAGCCGGAAGTTTTTTCCTCCGTTTTCAAACCAGAGGATTCCGCCGTACACCGCCGGATTTTCCCAGGGGAGATAGATCGTATAGGCGTCTTTTCTGGCGGCCCGTCCTCTCTGTCTCTGTATTCCGTAAAGCATGCTTTTCACAAAAACATGGGTTGTGGTTTTCCCGCTTTCATTCTCCCCGTAAAGTACATTGATTCCCGGCGAAAATTCCATAGATTTATTATGGATCTTACCAAAATTCTTAATTGCAACACGTTTGATTATCATATTTCTTCCCGTCACCGATTCAATATGCTTGTTTCCAGCAAAGCCTGCAGACCGTGATACAGCGCCTTCTCCTCCACCACAGAAATCTTTCTGCCTCTGAAGTATCCGATGTAATCGCCGATAAGCGTACCGCTGTACCGTCTGTATAATTCTTCCAGATCATAGGCAGGCGCCGACTCGTCCAGCACCTCCACAATGTTTCCCAGCCGCTTAAACCGCTCTGTCAGCGGAACAAATTCCGGGGCGCGGCTTCCCTGAAGGATCACCCGGTAAATATTTTTGCCTCCACGGCGGAGAATCTCGCTTTTCAGCATTTCCTCCGTGGAATACTGAGTAGAATTCTCATTCAGCGCAAGCACCAGATTCTGATAGCTGCGGCCTGCAAAAGGAATAAATTTCAGCCGCATTTTTCCCTGGTCGTATCCTCCCTCAATATATCCGTGCCTTCCCAGATCGTTCCTGTCAATGGGCTCCAGAGCGCCCGGATATACGGCTCTTCCCCGAAGCACGGCCTGGGGCTTATGGATATGCCCCAGGGCAAGATAGGTGAATCCGGCTGCCGAAAGCCTCTTTACATCTATTGGAATGTGGTTTTCATCTCCGCCATGGGCCAGAAGAACGTGGAATCCCGCCTCATCCTCAGGCTTCCAGTTATCATACAAAGCTTCCCGGATCTCCTGGCGGTGGTAGCTCATTCCATATACATAAGTATTCAGCTCCGGTATCTTTACAAAGGAGCGCGTCTCCTCCCGGAAAAACGTCACATTAGGCTCCCACTGAAAATTTCTGTAAAAAGAATCCTGCTTTATATAATCATGGTTTCCCGCCATAAGAAACACTTTCGTTTCCGGTATGGTGGAAAACAGATAATTTACCTCTTTCAATTCTCTCAGAAGGGGCTGCCGGTGGAAAAGATCTCCTGCTATAAACAACAAATCCACCGGATCTCTGCTTATCGACGCAATGACCCGGCGGAATGTTTCCCAGATTTCTTCCTCCCGCCCATGGCTCCAGGGGCATCCCCTGTCCGGGACAGCCCCTAAATGTACATCTGCAAGATGGATAAATCTAATCATTTATTACTCCTTATAACTCACAGTTATTGACCGTTCTTGGGAAGGGGATCACATCCCGGATATTTCCCATTCCTGTCAGATACATGACACAGCGTTCAAAACCAAGGCCGAATCCGGAATGACGGGTGGAGCCGTATTTGCGAAGATCCATATAGAACTGGTAATCTTCGGCTTTCAGCCCCAGTTCGTCCATACGGGTCTTGAGCTTATCGTAATCGTCCTCCCTCTGGCTTCCTCCGATGATCTCGCCGATTCCCGGAACAAGGCAGTCCATAGCCGCGACAGTCTTGTTGTCGTCATTCTGCTTCATGTAGAACGCCTTGATCTCTTTGGGGTAGTCTGTGACAAATACAGGTTTCTTGAAGATCTGCTCTGTCAGATAACGCTCATGCTCTGTCTGAAGGTCGCAGCCCCAGAATACCTTATAGTCGAACTTGTCGTTGTTCTTTTCCAGAAGCTCGATTGCCTCCGTATAAGTCACATGGCCGAATTCAGAATTCAACACATGGTTCAGACGGTCCAGAAGCCCCTTATCTACGAAGGAGTTGAAGAAGTTCATCTCCTGTGGCGCGTTCTCCAGCACATACTGAATGATATATTTCAGCATGGCTTCCGCAAGATCCATGTTGTCGTTGAGATCCGCGAAAGCACACTCCGGCTCGATCATCCAGAACTCCGCCGCGTGGCGGGTAGTATTGGAATTCTCCGCCCGGAAGGTAGGGCCGAAGGTATAGATGTTGCGGAATGCCTGAGCGTATGTCTCGCCGTTTAACTGGCCGCTTACCGTCAGGTTCGTCTCCTTTCCGAAGAAATCCTTGCTGAAATCAACTTTGCCCTCCTCATCCAGCGGCGGGTTCTGAGGATCCAGCGTTGTCACACGGAACATTTCTCCAGCGCCCTCGCAGTCGCTTCCTGTGATCAGCGGAGTATGCACATAGACAAACCCTCTTTCCTGGAAAAATTTATGAATGGCGTAGGCGCACAGGGAACGGACGCGAAATACTGCCTGGAAGGTGTTGGTCCTCGGCCTTAAATGCGTCATGGTGCGGAGATATTCCATGGTGTGGCGCTTCTTCTGCAGAGGATAATCCGGAGCAGACGCGCCTTCCACCTGCACCTCCGCCGCCTGGATCTCAAAAGGCTGCTTCGCCTCCGGCGTAGCGACAAGAGTTCCCTTTACAATGATCGCGGCTCCTACGTTCAGCTTGCTGATCTCAGCAAAGTTCTCCATGGTGTCATGATATACGATCTGAAGAGTGTCAAAGCAGGAGCCGTCGTGAAGGACGATAAATCCAAATGCTTTGGAGCCGCGCACGCTGCGCACCCATCCGCCTACGGATACCTCTTTATCCAGGAATTTCTCCCGGTCTTTATAAATTTCTTTTACTGTTGTAAGTTTCATGATCTATTTCCTCTCTGTGTTTTATTTCGCGTCAGCGTACCGTCCCGGCCGCGCGGAGCAGTCCGCAGATCAAAAAATCAGTGTAAAAAGCGAAGCAGATGGCATCATCCGCTTCGCTTTCTAGTATAGCCTATTCCTTTGTTTCCTGCAAGGTCAAAATGATGACAAGTATTGCTATCAGATAGGCAACAGGTAGGCATTGGCGTTTCAGTAGATTCTCTTACGCAGTCATAAGGAAAGACAAAACTTGTGACACGCTACGTTTCCTGGACGTCACAAATTTTGCCTTCCCCTCCCGGCGGCGTAAGAAAATCTTACAGTGTCCGGATAAACCTCATAAACGCCTCCCTGCCTTCCGGGGTGCATTTGTAGACCCCTGCGTCCTCCAGCACATGGATAAAGACGTTTCCGATCTCTTTCTCCAGGATCCCGTGTATGTTGTCTTTATTTATATCCGGGTATTTTGGAAGAAATTCCGCGACCCAGGCGGCGTGCTTCTCAATCTTTTCGTTGGACGCCACGTCTTTGCCCGCCAGGATATATTCTTCCAGAATCTCCATTTCCTCTTTCAGCCTTGCCGGAAGGACAGCCAGTCCCATAACTTCGATCAGGCCGATATTCTCTTTCTTGATGTGATGGTACTGGGCATGAGGATGATATACGCCGAGAGGATGTTCCTCTGTGGTAATATTATTTCTCAGTGTCAGATCCAGCTCAAAGATATCCCCCTTCTTTCTGGCGATAGGAGTGATGGTATTGTGGGGTTCCCCGTCTGTTTCCGCATAGATAAAAGCGTCCTCGTCGGTATAGCCCCTCCATGCTTCCAGTACATGTGTGGCGAGATCCACCAGGCGCTTCTCGTCTTTGTGACGGATACGCAGTACAGACAGAGGCCATTTCACAATGCCTGCCTCCACGTCCTCGTATCCCGGGATCGTCACCGGCTTTTCAATCTCCGCTTTCGCCATGGCGAAGGTATAATGGCCGCCCTGGAAATGATCGTGGCTTAAGATAGAACCGCCCACGATAGGCAGATCCGCGTTGGAGCCCAGAAAATAGTGCGGAAACAGTTTTACAAAGTCGAACAGCTTGATAAACGTGTTTCTTTCAATCTTCATAGGCGTATGCTGGAAATTAAACACAATACAGTGTTCATTATAATATACATAGGGAGAATACTGAAATCCCCATGGACTGTCGTTGATGGTAACGGGGATGATCCTGTGGTTCTCTCTGGCAGGATGATTGACGCGGCCCGCATACCCTTCGTTCTCCGGGCAGAGAAGACATTTTGGATAGCTGCTGGCTTTCGCGTTCTTTGCCGCTGCGATGGCCTTGGGATCTTTCTCCGGTTTTGACAGATTGATGGTAATATCGATATCTCCGTAGGGGCTTTCCACCTTCCACTTCCGGTCTTTTTTTACACGGTAGCGGCGGATATAGTCGCTGTCCTGGCTTAATTTATAGAAATAATCCGTAGCCTTTTGGGGGCTTTCCTCATATCTCTCCCAGAACTCCTTCTGCACCTGAGAAGGACGGGGCATCAGGCAGTTCATCAGACGGGTGTCGAAAAGATCCCGGTACACAATACTGTCCTCGATGATTCCTCTTTTCACCGCCTCGTCCAGAAGCTCTCTCAGAGTTTCCTCAAGATCCACTTCTGAAAACGTCCCCTCCGGCTCCTGATACTCTTCCTCATGAAATAAATCCAGCAGAAGGTTGGTGGTATAATTTTTTTCGCACTCCGGCGTCAGCCCTGTTTCTATTCCATACTGAACCAGTTTTCTTATACTTTCATTTAACATTTTGAATCCCCCATGTAGATAAAATCATATGTTCTCGTTGTTTCCGGGTTTCTTCTGAAAATCCTTGCTCATGCGATCTTGTGGGCGCCGTCTCCGATATCCACCACATAAAATTCCGCTTCATGGCCTACTGCTTCTTTATATTTTTCTCCCACAGTACTAATAAAGGTGTCCACCGCGTCGTTTTTTACAATGCTGACCGTACAGCCTCCAAAACCGCCTCCGGTAATACGGGAACCCACAACGCCCGGAATCTTCCACGCCAGATCTACCAGGATATCAATCTCCTGGCAGGAAACCTCATAATCATCCCGGAGAGACACATGGGAGGCGTTCATCAGGCGTCCAAATTCCTCTACGTTATCTTCCTTCAGCGCTTTCACCGCGCGGATCGTTCTCTGGTTTTCATATACCGCGTGCTTCGCCCTCTTCCGGCAGATATCGCTTGTGATCACGTCTTTATGGGCTTCAAAGTCCTCTTCTGTCAGCTCTCCCAGAGCCTTGATGTCCACAACTGTCTGAAGCTCTCTCAAAGCCGTCTCACATTCATTGCGCCTGTCGTTATAGGCGGAACCTACCAGACTGTGCTTTACCTTGCTGTTTGTAATAACAATTCTTGCGTCTTTCAGCTTCACCGGAGCGTATTCAAATTCCAGGGTGCTTGTATCCAGAAAGATCGCGCAGTCTTTTTTGCCCATGGCGCTGGCAAACTGATCCATGATGCCGCAGTTCATTCCGTTGAAATTATTTTCGGAATACTGTCCGATAAGAGCCAGATCCTGCATAGTCAGCTCTTCAACCCCGTACAGGTCCTTCAGCATCAGTCCGGTAAGAACCTCCAGGGAAGCGGAGGAGGAAAGCCCGGAACCGTTGGGGATATTTCCGTAGATCAGGAAATCAACTCCGGCGTCAAATGTGTATCCTCTTTTTTCAAAAGCCCACATAACTCCCTTTGGATAATTGGTCCATCCCGCTTTTTCCGACGGAACGAGATCGTCCAGGGAGGATTCAAGAACCCCCAGCCTTGAAAAGTTCATGGAATAAAAACGAAGCTTTCTGTCCTTCCTTTTCCGCGCAAGGCCGTAGGTTCCAAGCGTCAACGCGCAGGGAAATACATGGCCTCCGTTATAATCTGTATGTTCTCCGATGAGATTTACACGGCCCGGTGCAAAATATTCCCGGATATCGCCGCCCTCTCCATATACCTCGTTGAACTTTTCAAGCATTTTTTTCTCCATGATGCTTCCTCCTTTTCTTTTTATATCTTTCAGGTATCCCTGAACAGGTATTTCTATTCTAATAAGACGCCGACTCCAGATAGGAGATGAAGATATTTCCCGCCTTCTGGAACAGCGCGGTGCTGTCGTTCATACCGTAAGGCTTCACTTCTCCTGTAGCCGGGTCCAGAAGATAGGTATTATATTCATCGTACCCCACGATCACCACGCTGGAATTATCTCCTGTTTTCGCAATGACCGCTCTCTGAGCGCTGATCTCATACAAAACATTTTCCAGACTGCAGCCTGACAGATCTATGACTGTTCCGGAATCGCCCAGCCCTTCCTGAAGAACCGCTTTGTCCCAGGAGCCAGTCCGGATGATTTCCGGGATATCCGAAGTATTTAATGTGAGCCGGGTCTTCATATTTCCTCTCTCCCACACATACTGCTGGGCGCGGTTCAGAACGACTCCGGTCTGCTCGTCCGCCCGGATAACGGCGTCCGCCGGATCGGACCAGGTGCTGTCCAGCTCTCCTTTTCCATATACATAATATATCTCTTCTTCCGGAGGCTCAATATCCAGCTCCACCACGCTGGAACTTCCGCTCCGGATCTTTGCCCTTAAGATCAGCGGCTCGTCTGTTCCCGGCTTCTCATCAAAAGCAAGACGCACCATCGTACCCTGCCTGTCGGAGCTTGTCTGTTCCACAGTCACAAGATTTTCCGCCGCGCTGCTGTTATTCATGATATTGTCGCTATTTCTTACCGTATATCCGCCGTCGCCTTTGGCCGCAAGATCGAACTGCATAAGGGTTCCGCTTATAGTCACGTTAATGATATACTGTCCTTCCTTCTGGTATTCCTTTTTCAGATTGCCGTCAAAATCCTCGATCCTGAGAGCGGTCAGCCCTTCTGTCACATGACCGTTGGCATCTGTAAGAATATCCTCGCTTTTCAGGACGCCGTAGATCAGGTCTTCATTCATAAATCCCAGAACACGCAGTTCCTGGGACTCTTCCGGCCGGATCATCCGGGATTCCAGAGTTTCAAAATCAATAAACCGGATCTGCCCTGTGTTTTCTCCCTCGGAAATCCTCCAGGCCGCATGGGAGCTTGTTTCCGACACGGAAAAATCTTTATTGCCGATCCCTTCCGCCAGGATCTGGTAATCGCCTTCTGCAATGTTGATCTGATACAGTTTCTGGGACATTAAAAGAAAAAGCTGCTTATTCTTATTCACATAAGACAGAGTTCCAAGATCCGAGTTCAGGAATTCATAAGATTCCGTACTGGGAATAAACACCTCTTCCTCGATCATGTTCTGATCGTCATTATAATGATAAATCCCCACGCCGCAGATGCCCTCGTGCGCGCCCCGGCTCATATAGCCGTATACCATAAAATCCACGTCGCCGTCATCGCCTACCTGGAGCAGTTTGATCCCATGTTCCAGACTGGCGTCTCGGGCGTCCCTGTCTTCCGTTTTGCGGAAACTGAACACATTTACGAATTTGCCGTTTTCCGGCGCGTAAGTCCAGAGCTCGCCTTCCTGTACAAAGGCCACTACAGCGGCTTCCTCATTTGTCATATAGTCCACGTCTCTGTCGCGGATGCCCAGAAGCAGCCCGCTGTCACTGATCACGGGAAGATTCGGGTTAAAGATCTGGCCTGCAGATCTTTCAAAATCCAGCAGCATGATCCTCTCCTCCGTGTATCTCATCCGGTAGAAATCCGATACGTTATAAAATTCCACTCCTCCGTTTTCATTTACGGCTGAAATCTCATACTCCATCGATATACTGGCCGTTGTCTCGTTAATCTCCTTGATCACCGGCACTCCCTCTCTGGATATCTGCGGGTTCAGATTGCCCCAGCTTATATCCGACAGAGGCGAAGTAATGGAAATTTCCGAGAAATCCTCTGAACCGGATGCCTGGGATTCCAGATACGCCGCAAGCTGATCGGCAGAAGTTTTGTTCATGCACATCTGGGCAAAATCTTTTACAAACTTCACGTACTCTTCCGTATAAGTGGAAGATCTGGACACGACCCTGGTATAGTAATACGTCTCTCCTCTGTCTGTATCCAGTGTAATCTGCATAGAATATTCCTGATTCATCAGAAGACCAGAATCAATCTGCACCGAGGCCCTCAGATAGTCCTCCCCGGATTCCAGACTGCTGATCCTCTGGTTTTCAATGACTTTTGTCCCGTCTGAGCTTCTGATCTCATAAGACATGCTTTCTACTTCCGACTCATGAGGATCGATCACAAGAGAGAGTGTCTTCGCGGTGTCCAGAGGCGTGATACAGTCTCTTACAAAGTCCGCCTGCATGGGCTGCCTGTACCCGTGCATCAGATTGGACAGGGTTCCTCCAAAATCCACCATAACTTCCGGAAGCACGGGATTGTTCATATCCGACCTGTCGTCCGTAGTTTCATTATTCATCAGAAAGGCGGTTCCCGCCACCCCCAGAACAAATACCAGCAGGAGTACCGCCAGCCTGCCGAGAAATCTTTTCATGGTATTTTATACCTCCTTCTCTGCAGGCATTCCCTGGGGATAAAGGAGCTTTTCCAGAGTAAGCTTTGCATGAAGCGCTTCTGTCATCTCTTCCAGTTTCTTTACAGGCTTCTCTTTTCCCGTTTTTACCGCCCGGATCAAAAGGTTTTTCGGAGTGTGTTCCATATCGATAAATTCCAGGATCTGTACAGAATAGCCTTTTGATTCCAGAAGGTTGGCGCGGATTCCGTCTGTAAGAAGGGCGGACATCCTTTCCTTCAGTATTCCATATTTCAGAACAGGAGACAAAAGCCCGTTCTCTATCATTCCATTCAGCTCATGCTGACAGCAGGGAACCGAAAGGATCACCTGAGCGTCCCATTGGACAGCTTTGGCAAGAGCGTAATCCGTAGCTTTATCGCAGGCATGGAGCGTAACTACCATGTCCACCTTCTCAAGTCCTTCAAATCCCGCAATATCCCCCTGGCAAAAATGAAGTTTCTCATAGCCATAAGCCGCCGCCAGACGGCTGCAGTTTTCAATCACATCGGCTTTCAGATCCAGACCGATGATATTTACGTCATATCCCCTTAATTCCCGCAGGAAGTAATACATGGCAAAGGTAAGATAAGACTTCCCGCATCCGAAGTCCACGATTGTGATCTCCCGTTCCCTGGAAAGCTTCGGAAGAATATCTTCAATAAATTCCAGGAAACGATTGATCTGTTTATATTTGTCAAAAGAGGCTGCGTGAATTTTTCCCTCCGGGTTCATCACGCCCAGATCTATCAGAAAAGGAACCGGCCTGCCTTCAGGCAGGATGTATCTTTTCACCCGGTTGTGGGACAGGATCTTTACAGCCTTTTTTTCCGGATGGGGTTTCACTTTTATGGTATGTTTTCCTTTTTTGCTGACCAGAAGACTTCCATCCATCCGGCGTCCCTGGATCTGAAGCTGGGAATATCCGTCTTTCAGGCACTGGTTCATATATTCCAGAAGCTTATCCCTGCCGTAATTGGTGTGTATCGCCTTTGTACCCCGGGTTTCGGAAGCCTGGTAAAAAATTTTCCCCTTCAGCTCCACCGGACGTATGCGGACTCTGGAAGGAAGGTCTTTTTTCCGGCATCCGCTTAAGACGGCAAGAACCAGATCTTCACTGATAAATTCCTCTAAAAATTCTTCAACTGTTTTTATCATCATATAAATATACTTTCTTTCTCCCGTTACAGAAGGACTTTCTGTTCCTTCAGTATCCTGTGCATCTTTTCCGCCTGCACCGCCTTCTTAAGATTTCCTGGTACAAAAGCACCTGGACCAGATCCTCCAGAAATCCGGAAGGAATCTCCCGCGCGGCCGCCTCTTTCTGCATACGGTGAAAAATCCCGTCTCCAAGAACGCGCATCATGAGCCGGTCGGGATATTCGTCGTAGATCCTGCTTCCCTCGTAATCAAGAAGCTCGCATTCCTCCTCTACCTTTTCCTGGATCTTCCTCGCCGTTTCCGGAAAATAGGACTTCATCAGGGCGAATTCTCTTTCCTGCATGTTTTCTCCCGATAAAAGCACCTGATCTCCTATAGACGTATAAAACGGAAAAAATTTATGCTTATCATACATAGACTGTCTCCCGCATTCTTTACAATCCTCTGTTTTAGCATATGCGGTCCCGGTCCTGATGTGCGTGCCCTTTTGTCAGCCCTGGATCTCTCCTACGATTTTCCTCGTCAGTTTTACGCTGTGGCTGATAGCCATTTTTTCAAAGGCGGGATAATCTACATGAGCGCTTCCATCCGCTTTGTCTGAAATGGCCCGGATAACAAGAAACGGCACATGATTCAGAACAGCCGTCTGAGCGATGGCGCCTCCCTCCATTTCCACTGCGTAAGCCCCGAATTCTTTTACGATGAAGTCCTTCACATCCTGATCCGCCACGAACTGATCTCCGGAGGCGATTCTTCCCTCAAAGACTTCTATTTCCGGATTGACTTCCCGACAGGCGCGGACAGCCAGCTTCCGAAGCACCTCGTCGCTCTGGAAGGAAAACTTATCCATCTGCGGGATCTGTCCTCTGGGATATCCGAATGCCAGGGCGTTCATATCATGCTGTACCAGATCTGTGGAAACAACAATATCGCCGATATTGATTTCATTATTAAGGCTTCCGGCAATACCTGTATTGATCACAACTTCCGCCTGAAATTTATCTATAAGGATCTGGGTACATATGGCGGCGTTGACTTTTCCAATACCGGACCGCACCACTACCGCTCTGTGATCCTCCAGGATTCCCTCATAGAAATCCATGGACGCCATTGTAGTAACCTTCACATCCTGCATATATTCTTTTAATTCCGCAACTTCGTCATCCATTGCGCCTATAATGCCTATACATCTCATATTTTCTTCTCCTGTCTCCCGGCTTTCGCCGGATATCGTTTTCTGTGATATCGCTGTTCGTCTCTTTTTCGTCGTACCGGTACGCCCGGCTGATTGCCGTACACGGCTTTATTGTAACTGTTCAGCCATAAGGCCGGACGGCTATACTTCATTATATCAAAGTTTCAGTTTATATGGAAACTTTTTTTCACTTCTGCTATAATGACTTATGTTGAAATCAGAAAAGCGGCGTTTTTCTTTCAGAAAACAGCCGCAGATCTACTTATTAAGGAGGAAGATAAAATGACATACAAAACAAGCGGCGTATGCTCAAGGGCTATTGACTTTGAGATAGACAGCGAAAACAAGGTACGCAACGTAAGATTTGACGGCGGATGTTCCGGAAACACTCAGGGAGTAGCCCGTCTGGTAGAGGGAATGGACGTAAACGAGGCGATCAGCCGTCTGGAGGGAATCCGCTGCGGCCGCCGTCCCACATCCTGCCCCGACCAGTTGTCAAAGGCTTTAAAAGAGGCTCTTTCCTGATATAAACTCACAGATTCCCCTCTTTTTCTTCTGCTTTTATCTAAAAGATATTTAATTCCCGATGAAGGAAAAAAAGCTTCTGTTCAAACAGCGAAAATTGTAGTATACTAAAGCTAAAAAGAGATAAAGTGTCAGAAAATCAGAAAGGAGGATTCCATGAGCTGGACAACAGAAAAATTCTATACAACGGCATCCGACGTCAGAGATTATCTCGGTCTGTCGGATGAGGAAGAAAAACAAATGCAGGTGATTCTGGAACATTTTCCAATGTCTGTTCCCGAATACTACCTCTCCCTGATTAATAAAGATGATCCCAACGATCCCATCCGCCGTATGTGTATCCCTTCTCTTACAGAAACAGATCTGTCCGGAGATTTTGATACCAGCGGGGAGGCGGACAATACGGTGCAGACAGGGCTGCAGCACAAGTATACCCAGACAGCTCTTGTTCTTTCTACGAATTGCTGCGCAATGTACTGCAGGCACTGTTTCCGGAAAAGGCTGGTAGGAATTGACGATAAGGAAACCGCAAAAAATTTCGAGAATATGATGCAGTATATCCGGGAGCATAAAGAGCTTACCAACGTACTGGTGTCAGGCGGGGACTCTCTTATGATGCCGGACAAAATGATACGCAGGTATCTGGAAGAACTGACTTCTATGGAACACCTGGATCTGGTCCGTTTCGGCACCAGAGTCCCGGTGGTATTCCCGGACAGGATTCTTAAGGATACCGAGCTTCAGGATATGTTCCGGGAATTCGCGGACAGGAAGCAGCTCTATATTGTCACCCAGTTTAATCACCCCAGAGAGCTCACCCCCAAGGCCAGAGAAGTAATCCGCCTTTTCCTGAAAATGGGTATTGTGGTCAAAAATCAGACTGTACTTCTTAAAGGAGTAAACGACGATCCGGAAGTACTTGGGCTTCTTCTGAGAAAGCTCACTGCCGCGGGGATCGTCCCCTATTATATTTTCCAGTGCCGCCCGGTACGCGGAGTCAAAAATCAGTTCCAGGTTCCTCTGGAAAAAGGCGTCCGCATTGTAGACGAGGCAAAAAATATGCAGAACGGACAGGGAAAATGTATCCGTTACTGTATGTCTACGCCCCGGGGAAAGATTGAAATCCTCGGACAGCTTCCTGATGGAAAAATGCTTTTCAAATTTAATCAGGCGAAAGATCCTGCCGACGCCGCCAGAATCCTGACTCTTGAACTGGAACCGGGACAGTGCTGGCTGTTCTGAGGTATATTCCCTCCGGCAGTTTTCCGATGCTTTAAAATGCGGGCCGGGAGTAAAATCTCCCGGCCCTGTTAATATCCTGCTTTTTTCTATATATCCGTTCTGTCCCATTTATCGCAGAGGGACTGGATCTCTCTTGAAAATCTTTCCAGATCTTTATTCGGGCATCCCTCGTTCTTCCGTATTACGGACATCAGCCGCTGTCCCATAGCCACCAGCTTTTCAAAGGCTCTTGCCGCTCTGCCTGCCTTGGGCGAAGCCGACGCTTTCTGCATCCGTATTCCCTGCTCTTCGCGGATATATGTTCCGGCCGCCAGATCGTACTCCGTTCCGCTGAAAGGAGCGGCGGCGTCTATCCCCTTTTCTTCCCGCAGCCTGCGGGCAAATATTTCTGTCACCTCGTCGTCGCCGTGAGTGACAAACACCTTCCGGGGTTTTTCTTCAAAAGCTCCGATCCAGTCCAGAAGACCGTTTACGTCCGCATGGCCGCTGATTCCCTGCATCTGGCATATTTCCGCCGCCACATGGATTTCCTCTCCGAAAATTTTTACCTCCGTGGCTCCCTCCAGAAGATTTCTTCCCAGGGTTCCTATGGCCTGGTAGCCTACAAACAGGATCGTATTCTTTCTGTCCCAGAGATTATGCTTCAGATGATGTTTGATCCTTCCTGCGTCGCACATTCCGCTTGCGGAAATAATTACTTTGCAGTCCTCGTCATTATTGATCGCCCTGGAATCATCGCTTGTCACAGAGGTACGAAGGCCCGGAAAGCTTAAAGGATTAACGCCTCTCTGTATCAGGCTTACCGCCTCCTCGTCAAAGCAGTCATACATGTGTTCCCGAAAAATCGTGGTAGCTTCATTAGCCAGCGGACTGTCCACATAAACTTTAAAATTTCCATGTCCAGTTACCCGGTTCTCCTCTTTGATCTGACGGATAAAATAAAGCATCTCCTGCGTGCGGCCTACGGCAAAAGAAGGAATCACCACATTCCCGCCTCTGTCAAAAGTCCTCTGGATAATTTCACTGAGACAGGACACATAGTCCGGACGTTCGCCGTGGCTTCTGTCTCCGTAAGTAGATTCCATTACCACATAATCTGCGTGGTGAAGATAGGTAGGATCTTTGATCAGGGGCTGATTAGTATTTCCGATATCTCCGGAAAATACAATTTTCTTTTCTTCCGTTCCCTCTTTCAGCGTAAGCTCAATGCTGGCGGAGCCCAGGAGATGGCCTGCGTCCACAAAGCGTACAGAAATCCCCTCTCCCAGTGCTACAGGCTTTTCATAAGGACAGGACACAAAGTTGCGGATAACCCCCATAGCGTCCTCCATGGTGTAGGCCGGGACAAATTCGGGTTTCCCCTGCCGTCTTGCTTTCCTGTTCCGCCATTCCGCCTCAAACATCTGAATGTGGGCACTGTCCCGAAGCATAATGTCGCACAGGTGGCAGGTCGCCTCGGTGGCGTAAACCGGACCCTGAAATCCCTGTGCGTAAATTGCAGGAAGATTACCGGAATGATCCATATGCGCATGGGTCAGAAGAACGAAATCAAGTTCCCCAGGATTTACCGGAATCGGCTTGTTTTCGTAATAGTCCGGCCCCTGCTGCATGCCGCAGTCTACAAGAAATTTCTTTCCTGCCGCCTCCAGATAATAGCAGCTTCCGGTTACTTCATGTGTTGCCCCAATAAATGTAATTTTCATATGCCGGCCCCCTTTATCTGAACATTTTCAGAAGAATTTGATTTTATAATTATTATACACGGGAAATCCGGTTTTTAACAGCATTATTCTAAAAACAGCAGGACAGAATGCCGTTTTCTGTCCTGCTGCCAGATTTTGCCGTATAATTTTTTTTAATAAAGTTTCGTGTCCTGCCGATGCCGATACGTCTTCTGCAGGATTTGTGTGTGTTGTGTGTTGTGGATTTTGGCACGTCAGTTCTCGCAAAAGCTTCTCTCCGGGGACGGTAAGGCAGTTTACATTTCTTTCACGTTTCTCATATCATCCCTTTCAGCCGCTTCTGCCGTCTGCCTGTGCCGGGAAATTTAATTCACAGTGTTTGGGTGATTTTGTGTATCTTTATTTCCTGTGTGTCTGTTTATTCTGTTCTTCCTGTG
>DXGV01000039.1 GCA_019113745.1 Candidatus Blautia intestinavium | reverse complement strand
CAGAAGAAGTGATCCGTCTGGTAGAAGAGCCCAACGACTTCACCTTCGCATATGAGCTGGAAGGAAGCATCGAGGACAAACTGAACCAGATCGTACAGAAGATCTACGGCGGCAAGAGAGCAGTCCTGACCTCAAACGCCCAGAAGCAGGCAAAACAGCTTGAGAACCTGGGATTCGGCAACTGCCCGATCTGTGTAGCCAAGACGCAGTACAGCCTGACAGACGACCAGACCAAGCTGGGCGCGCCTACAGACTTCGAGGTAACTGTGCGCAACCTGAAGATCTCCGCAGGAGCAGGCTTCATCGTAGCCCTTACCGGCGAGATCATGACCATGCCCGGACTTCCCAAGGTACCGGCTGCTGAGAAGATCGACGTAGACGAGAACGGAAAGATTACGGGACTCTTCTGATAAAAACGAAGGAAAATTTGAATTATCATTATGGATTTTGTCTTTTGCAGGGATGTCCGGCGGCTGCCGGGCATCTTTGTTTTAGTTTTAACATCGTTTTTACAGAAGGGTGATTGTTGGAGAAAAATTAAACAGGTATCATAGTATGCACAAGTGAGGTGTGAATATTATGATCTACAGACTTCAGAAATTAACTATGACGACGGGAGTTCTGGCTCTTGTTTTTATTCTGCCGATGACGTTTTCCGCTGTTATCGGCAGTTCTGACGGCAGAAACGGGATTGTGGAAAATTACTGTTCCATTCCTTTCTGGATATGTATTTCTGTTTTTGTCATATGTACTGCCGTTACACTTCTTTATCTTTCTCTGAGGGAAAAACACAGCGGCTGGCAGCAGAAACTTGCTTTCCCGGTAATCGCGGCCGTTCTGGCAGGAATTGCCGTTTTCGTCCTTTATGTACAGGTCGTCAATCCGCTGCGGGATATTCCCTATCTGAACAGCCCGCATACTGTATCTCTGGCGGACGTAAGTTTCTATTACAGTAATATCAGCGACAGCCCTACCATTGAGATCAGTGGTACCGATGCCGACGGCCGGGAAGAAACCTTTTCTATTTCCCGAAAAGAATTCAAAGAAGGAGAAACGCTTCTCCATCAGGCAGCGAAATCCGGCGGCGCTCAGGCAGTAACCGCCGACATTACATATCTTCCCTATTCAGAGACGGTTCTGGATATGGATATGAAGATTACAGACGCCGCGAAGCGCTGACACTGCACAATACTATCTGTATCAGCACATACCGGAAATCTTTCGTCCGGCATTTCCAGCCCTGAGAGGCTGTTCGCATATTAATATACCCGTGTACAGGATTTTTATCTCTCTTTCTGTACACGGGTATTTTTAGCATCAGTGTACAAGGGGCAACACGCCCCAAGCCACATGATTCCGGGATTATTTTTCAAAGACGTAGTTTGGATTCTCTTTGAAAGCCTGTACCAGTTCTTCGTCTGCTTCTTCTTTGAAAACCTGCTTCCAGGATCTGAGCAGGTTCTCAGGCGTTACAGATATGGGTTCGATTCCCACGAAGGATGGCACTTTTTCATTTAATATTGATTTTACGGCGGCCAGGGCGATCGCCTGCCCCTGTTCATAGGGGCGCTGGGCGCTCAGGACTTTGATCATCCCGCCTTTCGCCATATTCATTGCCACGGCGTAGTCAAGGTCGCCTGTGGAAATGGCGATGTCCGTCCGTCCCAGTTCTGTCAGCGCTTCTATCACTTCCATCGCCGGACCGTCCCAGGATATATAAAGCGCTTCTATCTCCGGGTATCTTTTGATCAGTTCTTTTGTCTTTCCGTAAATTTCTCCTTCATTTTCAAAGCGGATCTCGCCGCACAGACGCAGGTCAGGATATTCTTCCGCCAGAACCTGTTTCGCCGCTCCGTCGCGCTGATTTGTAGCGAAGAAATCCGCGTCATGTACAACCACGCCGTAGTTCTTCAGGCCGTGCTTATACATATATTCTCCCAGTCCATGCCCCATATTCTGTCCGTGAGACCGCTCGTTCACCGAAACACAGGACACATAGTCTGCCGGGGACAGTCCCTCCGGCACGTTGGTGATCAGGACAAGCTTTATATCGCTTTTTACAATTTTTTTAAACGCTTCGGAGGTTCTTTTATTATCTGAAGGTATTGCGATCAGAATATCCGGCTCCAGAAGTTTCAGGCTCTCCAGTTGCCTGCACTGAAGCTGCGGGTCAAAATGAGCGTCAGTAATGGCGATCACAGAGATTCCCAGACGGTCGAAGATATTCCGTATCCCTTTCTGATGAAGTTCCATCCACGCTTTTCCTGCATAATGGAAGGATATGGCCGCCGTAAGTTTCCTCTGACGTATACTCTGGACTTTGTCTTCCGTGATCATAAGCTCTTCCATGGAAGCTGCGCGCTCGCCGAAGGGTCCTCTTCCGATTCCCCGTGTGGAATCACGGATTACCAGCTTCATCGACAGGGTATGTTTCTGATAGATATCTTTATTGGCGGGCATATTGGCGTATTCCCGACGGGCGATCCTCTTCATCAGCGTATTGACCGCCAGTTCGGCATACATCCCGACGTCCTGTTCGATCGTTGTAAGAGCCGGCGTATACAGAGGGGCCCATTCAAAGAAATCAAAGCAGACCACGGATATATCCGACGGACACACGATATTATGTGCGTTAATGTATTTCAGGAAAGGTATCACCACCGCGTAGTTGGCAAGGAATACGCCCGTGGGCATACCATCTCTCCCCAGCATTTTATCCAGCGCCTCAAAAATATCCCTGTCATTCTGAAGGTGCGGATAAATGTACGACTCGTCCACCGGAATATCCGCTTCCTCAAGGGCTTTTTTATATCCCTCCAGACGCATTGGCATACGTTCGCCGCTCCGTCCCAGAAAAGCGATCCTCTCATGTCCCTTTTTAATAAGATGTTTGACCACCTTATACGCGCCGTCGCAGGTATCTGTACACACAGTATCCGCCATATATCCGTCCACTTCTCTTCCCAGGATCACCACAGGTATTTTTGTGTCCGCCAGAACGCGCTGTGTCAGGATGTCCCTCTCATCCGGAAAAAGAATAACGCCTTTTGCAGAATTGTCCTCTACGGCCGCGCGCAGAAACCCTTCCGCCCCGGCGGTGTCCGATCCGCACTCTATGGTGACCAGCGTATACTCTGTGTTTTTTAATTTTTCGTCAATTTCCCGCTCTGTCCGGTGCTGAAAATTACTTTTCTTGTCCGATATCAGCAGAAAAATATATTTTCCTTCTGTCTCCCGGACGGCCGCCTTTTTTTTCTTCAGGACGAAATTGGGCGGACTGTCCAGTTCGCGTATCGCTTTTTCTACTTTTTCTACTTTTTCCGGGCTTACATAACGGGTTTTGTTGACTACATGTGAAACCGTGGAGACAGAAACTCCTGCCATTTTTGCTATATCATTAATTGTCGCCATTTTTTCCACCTATCTGTTTGTTCTACTAAATACATTATACAGGCCCGGGGGAAAAAGTCAATTTTATCGTTTTTCAGGTAACAGAAAGGAGCCGCATTGTCTGCGGCCCCTTAACTTTATCAGTCTTCGACTTTCACCCATTGTTTGCTTTCAGCAGACTGTCTTACTGCTTCACACACACGTTCTACACGATATCCTACCTTAAAGGAAGTGCTCGGCTGGTAGCCTTCTGTGATCGCCTTGATGAACTCATACATCTCGATAGTCTTCAGTTCGCCATAGCCGATATTCATGCCGGGGATGTTCCAGGTAACTTCTCCGTGGAAGTGTGCCGGGCCTGTATAAATTGTCTTGAATCCACGTCTGTCGTCCGGATCATCCGCAAAGCATACCTGAAGTTCATTTAATCTTTCATAATTAAACGCGATACTTCCCTTTGTACCGTGGAGCTCAACTGTAATAAAGTTATTTCTTCCCCATGCGTTTCGTGTAGCTTCGATACTTCCTACAGCTCCGCTCTTGAATTTTACAAGGAAGGAGTCCTCATCGTCGACGTCTACAGCTTTGCGGGGAGCGTCCGCGCCTAATTTTACAGTTCCGAGAAGATCCACTCCGCCTTCCTGTACCGGTCTTTCCTTGATATAGGTCCTCATCAGAGACACGACCTCGTCAATATCTCCTGCCAGGTACTGCGCGATATCAATTACATGAGACGCAATGTCGCCAAGAGCTCCGGCTCCGGCGATCTTCTTCTGGAATCTCCAGGAAAGAGGGGAATCCGGATCGGCAGACCAGCTCTGCAGATATGTACAGCGGATATTCAGGATATCTCCGATAGAGCCTTCATCGATGAGTTTTTTGGCAAGATCGATAGCCGGAACTCTTCTGTACTGATAAGCGTTCATGCTGACGATACCTTTCTTTGCAGCCTTCTCGGCAGCTTCCGCCATAGCCTTCGCGTCTTCCAGTGTGGATGCGATAGGCTTTTCGCAGATAACATGCTTTCCTGCCTCCAGAGCCGCAATGGCAACGGCTACATGAGCATTGTTCGGAGTACAGATGCTGACAACGTCGATTTCCGGATCGTTTACAATTTCTTTCCAGTCAATGCAGCACTTCTGAAATCCGAAACGCTCTTTTGCTTCTTTCGCAATTTCCGGATCAATATCGCAGACAGTTTTCAGAACAGGTACCGCCGGTGCAGGCCAGAAAAATTTAGGCATATTGGAATATGCGACCACATGTGCCTTTCCCATAAATCCTGCTCCCACTAATCCTACATTTAAAGTTTTCATGTCATTTCCTCCCAGATTGAATTTTGATTCTGAATTCAGTTTAGTTCTTTTTCTTTCCCTGGCTCAGATTGCTGAGGGCTACTGCCAGAATGATGATTCCGCCTTTGATCATCGTCTGCTGTGCGGAACTTAAGTTTGCAAGAATAACTGCGTTGTTCATCATTCCCATCAGCACAGAGCCGAATAACGCGCCGATTACCGATCCGGTTCCGCCGGACATTGCCGTTCCGCCAAGAACTACGGCAGCGATCACTGACATTTCGTCGCCGTCGCCGTAGGAATATCTTCCTGCCTGCATACGGGCCGCATACATGATTCCGGCAAAAGCGGCGAAAGCGCCTGACATGGTAAACGCGATGACCTTTACTTTTTTCGTATTGATACCGCTGTATACTGCCGAGTTCTCATTTCCGCCGGTGGCAAGAATATGTCTTCCGAATGTACCCTTATTAAAAATAAGGATTCCAACTATATAAAAAAGGATAGTCCACAAAACAAGTACAGGAATCCCGGCAACCTCGCCGATTCCGAAAATATTGCAGAAAGTCTTGTTCTCAATAGGAACAGCCGCCGTATCTGTGATCCACATCGCTCCGCCGCGAACCAGTTCCATCATACCCAGGGTAGCCAGGAATGCCGGCAGTTTCAGTTTTGTAACCAGCAGGCCGTTGATCAGGCCGATCACAACGCCGAACCCGATGCCTACAATAAGCGCCAGTAAGATGCTGTTAAATTTCTGCAGGACCAGAGAAACAAGCATTGCCGTCATAGCTGTGATCGATCCGACCGTCAGATCGATCTGGCCAGCTGCCATGACGAAAACGCCCGCCACAGCCATAACGGAAATCATAGCCGTCTGTCTCAGGATATTGACCAGGTTTCTCGGCTGTAAAAAGCCTTTGTTCCCCAGAATCAACGCAAACAGGACAAATACCACAACAAAAATAATGTAGACCATATATTTGTCCCACTGTATGTTCTTTTTACTTTTGCTGAATCGCATACTGCAGTACCTCCTCTGTATCTATATCTTTTCTATCGATCTCTCCAGTAATATGACCATCAAATATAGTAATAATTCTGTCACACACAGCCATAAGTTCCGCCAACTCTGAAGAAACAAATAATACACCTTTTCCCTGTTCGGCATAATCCCTGATCAGAGAAATGATCTCCGCCTTTGCGCCAACGTCCACTCCGGCAGTGGGCTCGTCCAGCATCATTACCTCCGGCTCCATATTCATCCATTTCGCAATTACTACCTTCTGCTGATTTCCTCCGGAGAGAAGATTGATCCGCTTATGGATGTCATCCGTAACGATATTCAGCTTTTTAACATTGTCCTCCACCATTGCATCAGCCTTCTTTTCATCGACAAATCCGTGTCTGGTGAGCTGTTTTATTTTGGGAAGGATCGCGTTTTCTTTTACCGAATGTATCAGCACCAGCCCCTGCTTTCTTCTGTCCTCGGGGATCAGCGCAAATCCGCTGCGGATAGCTTCTGACGGGTTCCTGACGGTCACAGCGCTGCCGTTGCGCAGCACTGTGCCTCCTTCCTTCTTCCGTAATCCAAACAATGTTTCCAGAATTTCCGTACGCCCGCTTCCCATAAGTCCGGCAAATCCCAGGATCTCGCCTTTTTTCAGGCTGAAAGAGATGTCATTTATCCGGTCGTTTATCTTCAGGTGCTCTACCCGCAGAAGATCATCACCGTCTTTGTCGTATTTTCTGGGAACCCAGTCAAATTTCTTTCCTGTGTTTTCTCCCATCATATGAGCGATGATCTCTTCCATGGTAATATCCGCGATTTTTCCTGTATGGACGATCTTTCCGTCCCGGAGTATAGAGATGCTGTCCGCAATCTCCATGATCTCATTCATACGGTGGGAGATGTAGATCATGGAAACGCCCTTTTCCTGCAGATCTCTCATCATCTTAAACAAATACTTTGTCTCCGCATCTGACAGGGAGGCCGTCGGTTCGTCAAGAACAAGGATTTTCGCTTCTTTTTCCATAGCCTTGGCGATTTCTACCATCTGGCTCATGCCTACGCTGAGGTTTCCGACTACCTCTTTCGGGTCCACTTCAATCCCCAGATCATCCAGGACTTTTTTTGCCCTTTCCGTCATATATCCTGTCCTGCGCAGTCCTTTTTCCGTCACTTCCGATCCGAGGAAAATATTTTCTTCTACTGTCATAGTCTGGACAAGGGACAGCTCCTGAAAGATCATACCGATTCCGTTTTTCTTTGCGTCGTGGGTATTCTGAATCACAGTTTCCTTGCCATTTACCAGAATCGTTCCGGAATCTTTTGTATATACTCCTGTCATGATCTTCATAAGTGTTGATTTTCCCGCTCCGTTTCCGCCGACCAGAGCATGGATCTCGCCTTTTTTCAGCGAGAAATTCACACCTTTCAACACCGGTACGCCAAAAGATTTTTCAATCTCTTTCATTTCCAGTACATATGGGTTCATTTCTTTCCTCCTTATTCAGACACTGCCTCCTGCAGCCAGTCCGGAGCTTCAATATGGTAAACGTCTTCATATGCTTCCACAACGTTTGAACGGTCTACTCTCTTGGCATCTACAACAACATAAGGCGGAGCCTCTTTTTCAAGCAGAGAATATGCAGCCAGGGTGGCTTCCGCAACGCCCTGATCATAAGGAAGCTGTGCGCCAAGACCTACAACGGTTCCTTCTGCGATCTCTTTTGCGATATTGTTTCCAAGGTCGATGGTTGTCAGTTTGACATCATCGCCGGTAAGGCCGGCCGCACGTACAGAGGAAAGGACACCTTCCATGGGGATATCCCAGCTTGCGTAGATACCGTCGATCATGGGATACTGTGTGAGAATGGCATCGCCCTGTTCAGAGCATCCATTTTCATCTGTAAAGCCCTGCTCGGTAACGATCTCAATGTCCGGATATTTCTCTGCCATGGTGTCTTTGAAGCCCTGGTCTCTCTGATTTGTCACGAAATAAACAGTATCGTAATATACCATTCCGATCTGCCCTTCTCCGCCGAGAGCCTCGCCCATTAATTCCGCCGCTATGCAGCCATTTCCATAGTTGTCTGCGGATACGCAGCTTACATAGTCTTCCCCTGCAGTCATTCCTTCCGGCACATTGTCCATGAATACCAGTTTGATACCTGCTTCTGAAACTCTCTCGAATGCGTCTGCCGTAGCGGTAGCGTCTGTGGGAATGCTGACGATGATATCCGGATCTTTCGCCATGATCGTCTCAATGTCGGAAACCTGCTGTTCAGCGGAAAAATCAGCATCTGTAACAGCTACGACTTCAATGCCCAGATCGTCAAAGGTAGCCTGAAGGCCTTCCAGCTGGGAGGTCGCCCAGTCATTTCCGCCATAGTGCATGGAGATTGCCGCAGTATATCCGCCTTCTCTGATCTGCTCCTTTTCTTCTTCTGTCAGCTGAATCTCAGATGCAGGTGTTGCAGCTTCACCATTCGGTCCGGTAGCTCCGCCGGCAGCCTCAGCCTCTGCCGCCTGGCAGCTAAATGTCAGAGAAAAGATCATACCTGTTGTCAACAGAACACTTATTACTTTTCTTCTCATAATTTTTCATCTCCTTTTCTTTTATCCGGTTTAATTACAGAAGTTTACCTTTCAGGAAATCGTAGGATGTCATGCAGGCAAATACAGGATCTCCGGCATAACCGTCAACTTCTACCAGGTAATCGCCTTTGTATCCTTTTTCTTTCAGGAAATTCAGAACTCCGTCGATATCCAGATGTCCTTTGCCAAGAGGCGCGAATCCGTTCTCATCCAGATCCTTCAGATGTACGAAGGAAATTCTGTCATAATATTTCTTCACAATTTCAAGAGGATCTCCGCCTCCTGCCGCAAGATGAGCCAGATCCGGACAGATTTTAATAGATGTTTCCGCAAACAATCGGTCTACCTGGTCCGGAGCTTCCGCCATAGAGCCAAGGTGCGGATGATAGCTTGCCTCAATACCATATTCAGCGAATACTTTTGCCGCCATATCCAAACCTTTTCCAAGCAGATGATAATCTGAATCCTGAATTCCCTTTCCGCGGATCGCTCCGCCGCAGAGCGCCGCGTATGTAACGCCTACAGCTTTTGCCGCTTTCGCAACTTCTTCCATATGGAACATTTCATCTTCCAGTGCATCCCGATAGATAAAGTTTGCTCCGACACAGACGCTCATCATTTCAGCGGAATATTTCTGAAGCATGTCCTTCAGTACAGAAATATCCTGACTGTATTTCGTCAGATTTCCTTCCAGAACCTCAATGCTCTTAAATCCCACTGCTGTTATCTTTTTCAGGATTTCTTCATCATCACCCATTGTAAGATAACGAATATCCTTTACACTTGTAACTCCTGCCCCTTCGCCTACAAGCGGACCGAAACCATTTGTCATATAGCCTACTCTCATGTGTCATACCTCCTTTTTTCATAAAAATTTGCGCAAATTTTATTTGCACTCACTATAGACCCTTCTGTACTTTTCGTCAATATATTTTTCTCAATTTTTCGTTTTTTGTCTGTTTTTCACAATTCCACATTTTCTCTTTTGTGAGTTTTGCGCATTGATTTTTATTTCGCTTTTCTTCATAATTGTTTTAAGAAAAATTTGCGCAAATATTTTATTTCTGCACATATTCACTACAACAATATTTTTATAAGCATAAAAAACCGAAAGGAGTATCTGATTTATGAAACTTGGTTTTATCAGTTCTATTCTGGATACCTATTCTTTTGAAGAAGTGATCGATACCGCCGCGGCTCTCGGCTACGAGTGTGTAGAAGTAGCCTGCTGGCCAAAAGAAAAGGCTGCCAGACGCTACGCCGGTATCACTCATATTGATATTGAAGCTCTTACAGATGATAAAATTGCATATATTAACGAATACTGTTCCAGAAAAAAAGTAGAGATCTCTGCGCTGGCTTATTATCCCAACACAATAACGGATAATGAAAAAGAGCGCAAAAAGGCTGTCGATCACCTGAAAGCCATGATCAACGCAGCTCCGAAACTGCACGTTGACACCATAACCACTTTTATCGGCCGGGTCCAGAATCTTACCGTAGAGGAAAATCTTAAGATATTCAAAGAAGTATGGACTCCCATCATCAAACTTGCAGAAGAACACAAAGTACGGATCGCCATCGAAAACTGTCCTATGCTCTTCGGTCCGGACCAGTGGCCGGGAGGCCAGAACCTGATGACTACTCCGGCCATCTGGCGCAAGGCATTCGAGCTGATCCCCAGCGATTTCTTTGGTCTGAACTACGATCCTTCTCACTTCGTATGGCAGCAGATCGATTACATCAAGCCGCTGTATGAATTTAAAGACAAAATTTTCCATGTACATTACAAGGACATCAAGGTTTATCCAGACAAACTGAACGATGTGGGGATCATGGCCTATCCGCTGGACTTCATGTCTCCCAAGCTTCCCGGCCTGGGCGATGTGGACTGGGGAAAATATGTATCTGCCTTGACAGATATCGGATATGACGGCTATAGCTGCATAGAGATTGAAGATAAGGCGTTCGAAGGTTCAACAGAAAGGATCATCGACTCGCTGCGCATCTCATACCGCTATATGAGACAGTTTGTGATCTGAATAAGCTTTTCCGGAAAACCTGATAGACTAGTTAGATATAGAAGAAAAGGAGTTATTTTATGGAAATCAAAAAGATAAACATAGGACTGATCGGAGCAGGCTTTATGGCAAAAGCCCATTCCATCGCATATGCCGGAATGCCGATGTTCTTCTGGCCCGCGCCTGCAATCCCTGTAAAAAAAATGATCGTGGATATGAACGAAGACATCGCCAGAGACGCAAAAGACAAGCTGGGCTTTGAATCATATTCCACAGACTGGCATGATATCATCAACGATCCTTCCATTGCCGTTGTGGATATCTGTACGCCAAACAACGCTCACGCCGATATCGCCATCGCTGCCGCAGAAGCCGGAAAACACATTATCTGCGAAAAGCCGCTGGCATTGACTTCCGAGCAGGCACGGAGAATGTACCTTGCCGCAAAGAAGAATAATGTAAAAACCATGGTTGCGTTTAATTACCGCAAAACGCCTGCCGTACAGCTTGCCAAAAAATATATCGACGAAGGCGCCATCGGGGAAATCCTTGATTTTCGCGGCACTTATCTGCAGGATTGGTCCGCGGATCCGGAATCCCCTCTCTCCTGGCGGTTCCAGAAAGCAGTATGCGGAAGCGGCGCTCTTGGCGATATCGGAACCCATGTGGTAGACATGCTCCGCTTCCTTGTAGGAGATTTTAAGAAAGTAAACGCAAGGACAGCGACTTATATCAAAGAAAGACCCTTCCAGTCCGGAATGTCAGATTCTCTCGGAAACGCCCGCGTCGGGGAAAACACACCTAAAAAGGCTGTGGATGTGGACGACCAGTGTATTTTCATGGTGGAATGCGCAAACGGCGCTTTCGGCAGCATCGAAGCCACACGAAACGCCTGGGGAAGAAATAATTACATCACCTTTGAGATCCACGGCACAAAAGGTTCTATCTATTTCAATTATGAAAGAAGAGACGAACTTCAGGTCTGCTTCGCGGACGACGCTGCGGACCGCCGCGGATTCCGGACAGTTTATACAGGCCCCAATCATCCCTACGGAGAGGGACTCTGGCCCATCCCGGCGCTGGGAATCGGATATACGGAGACAAAGATCATCGAATGCTACGATTTCTTCCGGGCTCTTCAGGACGGTTCCGAAGCCGCTCCCAATTTCCGGGACGGATACGCTATCGAGCTTATTTCCGACGCTATTCTGGAGTCTGCGAGAACCCATCAGTGGGTAGATGTAAAGTCAACTGAGGAATAACAGATCAGCGGCCCGAAAGCCGCTGTGATATCTGAGACAGGAGCGCCGCCCATCCGTGATATGCTCCCTTCTAGGTAGACAAGTGAAATAATAAAAACTTGTCACTTAGAAGGGAGTATATTTTATGTCTGAAGATGCAAAAAAAATATCGCCAGAAGAAAAGCTCTGGGCGGTAAAGGAATACCTT
>DXGV01000038.1 GCA_019113745.1 Candidatus Blautia intestinavium | reverse complement strand
TAGGGAATACTATAAACAGATAAGTAATTCGACAGCAAAAAAGCAGAAGTTCCGACAAGACATTTATACATATCTGTTTCTTATCAAAGAAGAATTTTTCCCATAGACACAGAAAATTTTACGCTCTCCTTTTGAACGGTGTTAGTATCAGACTTTGACTGTTATAACTACTCACACACCGATTCGCGCAGTATAATTTTTTGTGGGAACTGATTGCAATGACAGATTTGCAATCAGGACATTTAAATTTTGATAATATCCTCCATTGTCTCCGGATCTGCATCAAGCAATCTTTTATTTTTACCGCAAGAACAAACCACTTGTGCTTCCTGAATATCTTTTTGCCACCCTCGGATTCCCAAGGTAATCTCTACAGGAACATCTAAAGTCTGCGTCATTTTTAACAGTATCCAAATATCAAGGTTCGCTGTTCCATTTTTGATTCTGGAAAGTGTTATCGCAGAGATCTCCAAGGCTTTTGCAAATTTATCCTGAAATAAATCATATCTTTTGCGTAGTTTGCGGATTCTGTTACCAACTTCCATCCGTTTATCTGAATATATACTTTTCATGATCATCCCCCGATTTTCTGTCCATAAAGTTCTCCGGATTCCTTACAGTTATACAACACCAAACATACGTTTGTTTTTGAATACCAGAAAGTTTATATTTTCATAAACAAAATAAAAAATTTTGTCAAAATAAGGAACTCTTAGAGAAACGCCAACTCCCGCTTTTATTCTAGACATACAATGGTTTTCCATGCTATGATATATGAAACAAACTAATACAATCCTAACCGCAAAAGCAAAGAATCCTTTACTTTTGTTCTTTCCATACCTAAAAAACAGGAGCGTTTATCATGCGTAAAAAACATTTTTTTTTAAAGAGTAGTCTCGCCTTTCTCTTGACATTTTCTCTCTCTGCCGGAAACCTTTCTTTTGTAGGCGCCAGCGATTTTTCTTCTGGTAATACAGCTTTAGAAACTGACAAATTTACTTCTGGCGTTTCTACGGATGAAACGGAACCTACTTTTTCAGATTCCATGTCAAATTCCGTTTTTTCCTTCCAGCCCTCTGAGGAAGAACTGTTCAGTTCGGGAGAAGGGGAATCTTCTGATAAAAATCTGGATTATATTCTTGGTCGTCCTATGACGAAGGACGAACAGGCAGAACAACTTGCTCCTATAGCTGAATTGGATGCCTATTCTCCTCTGGAAAATGCTGAAAGTAACCTTGGTGTCAGTACATATAGCAGTTTCCCATCATATTTTGATTCTCGAGAATCTGGACTTATTACATCTGTAAAAAATCAAAATCCCTTTGGTATTTGCTGGGCCTTTGGACTTGCATCCAATTTTGAGACCTCTCTTCTTTCACAGGGACTTGGAACTTGGGATCTTTCCGAAGAACATTTGGCTTATTTCTGGTGTCACCGGGTAAATGATCCCCTTGGAAATACACCAGAGGATCGGATTGTACATTTAGGGAACAACTACCATGACAGAGGGAACGGTATGGTTGCTTCTTTCTTTTTAAGTACCTGGTCCGGTATGGTAACAGAAGATAAAGCTCCGCTTCCTACTGACAGTTCCCACACTGCAGATTTATCGGTACCATTAGATAACAGTCTGGCATATGACACAGATGTATATCTAACAGACGCTGTTTTTTCTGCTTATTCTGTAGATCGGATGAAACGACTGCTTCAGGAATACTCTTCTGTTACAGCAATGATCTATTTAGACGGTACTGGCACTTACTTTAAGGCCGACACTGCTGCTGCCTGTTATCCTAACTCCGGAACTGTAAACCATGCAATAACTATTGTCGGTTGGAATGATGATTATGCAAAAGAAAATTTTCCTGAACAGTCTAATGTACAGAATGACGGAGCCTGGATCGTGAAAAACAGCTACGGAAATTCATGGGGCGATAATGGGTATTTTTATCTTTCCTATGAAGATGCGTCCATTACCAACCTGGTTTCCAATACAGTCACATCAGCTCCTGCTTATCCAAATAACTATTTTTATGACGGCGCTACCTGCAGTACCTCTTCCTTTACTCTTGAAAAAGGCTATTCCATTGCCAATATATTTACCGCTACTGCTGGAAATGGAAACGCTGAGGAACTGGGAGAAATCGTAGTAGCTTCCAAGAAAGACTATACTGCTTACCAGCTTCAGATTTATACAAATTTAACGGATCCCTCCAATCCTCTCAGCGGTACTCCGGCTTTTAATACTCCTATGGAGTATGTGCAGCCTTTAGCTGGTATTGACACGATCGAACTGGATTCCCCTGTTCCATTAGTTCAGGGAAGCCAGTATTCTGTGGTTCTCACCTTAATGGATGATTCCACTCCATACTACGTAGAAAATACTACTACTGTCACTTCCTCCTCATGGTTCCAGGCAATTGCAGGGCTGGAAGCAAACCAGAGCTTTTACAGCGCAAATGGTACAGATTGGATTGACTGCGGCATACAAAAATCCCCCTTCTGTTTTTCTATTAAGGCTCATACACGAACTTTGGATGGCCCTATAGCCACTCCAAGCCCCACGCCTACTGCTACTCCGTCTCCGACGGCTACGCCTGTACCTACCGCCACCCCGGTACCAACAGCAACACCAACGCCTGTTGTCTATAGAGTAACTTATCAGAAAAACAGCCCGTATGCTGTTGGAAATATGCCTGTGGACAATACAAAATATACATCTGGCAAAATGGTAACTGTAAAAAATGCGCCTTACTGTAATTCAAGATTTTTTATCGGCTGGAATACAAAGTCTGATGGAAGCGGTACAAGCTATACTCCCGGAAAAACCTTTAAACTATTGGGAAATGTCACTTTATATGCACAATGGAGATACAGCTATGTTTCTTCAACAGATCTAATCTATCGTGTAAAGGGAAAAAATATTGTCGCCTGCTGCGGAACAACAAACTCAAACATCCGTTCGGCCAGTATCCCGTCCACTATCCGCTATGCCGGCATAACCTATAAAGTAAGTTATGTGTGGACAAAAGCATTTTATGGAAAAACCAGACTTACTAAAGTGGCCATCAGCCATAATGTAACAGCTATTGGAAGTTATGCTTTCCGAAACTGCAAAAGCTTAAACAGGGTAGCAATAGGTACCGGCCTAACCAGAATTGGATCTCAGGCATTTTATGGAGTGAAACGCGGATGTATCATCCATATTAAAAGTCTCCGCTTGAATAATGTAGGTTCAAAGATAGATCCATATTCACCAAAAATGACAATCCGGGTAGACTCTAGAAAACTTAATTATTACCGAAAATTATTCAGCAGACGTTCCCGAACGATTACTGTTATCGGATTCTGAAATCCCAATTTATAAAACATGCTCAAAAAATACCTGACATGCCGGAAAGGCTGTTAGGTATTTTTAATGCTTTTTCTTTTTATCAAATCCATATATCCCTACATGATTATCGTTTTCTGAAATGACAAATGAGAATTATAATCACAGCCGCTACTCCGACCAGGGCAATCCATATTATGGGCTGATATGATATGGGAGTGGTGTCTGCTGTAACATCCTGACCGGAAACATCTTCTGCTGCTTCTGTTTCTTCCTCTCTCCCGGAATTTTCCAATGCAGATGTGGCCTCCGGCGTTTCTGATTCTTTTGATGCAGCCACTGCCCCCGGTTCTTCTGTTTCTTCGGATGCGGAATTCAGCTCTGGCATCTCTTCTCCTTCCTCTGGGGAACTCAGCTCTGACTTCTCTTCTCCTTCCTTTGGGGCTGCTGCTTTTGTCTCCTCTATTCCTTCAGATGTTTCCGCCACTCCTGGTTCTTTTGTTCCTTCGGATGTGTAATTCAGCGCTGGTGCCTCTTCTCCTTCCTCTGGGGCTGCTGCTTTTGTCTCCTCTGTTCCTTCAGATGTTTCCGCCGCTCCTGGTTCTTCTGTCTCTTTCAATTCTCCGTCTGTTTCCGGCACGGATGATGATTTTGCCTTATCTTTTCCTTCCGGTGTCTGTGTTGTTTTAGATTCAGCTCCGTCAGTCGTTTTGTCGAGATCTATCCATCCCTCTTTTCCGTCTGAAGTGGTGACTCCCCAGCGGCTTCCGTCCACAAGTTCTGCATCCTGCGTAATATGGAGGATTTCTCCGTTCTCTATCTCTCTGGAGCCGGGCACAACGCCATATTTTTCGCCCGGACCCTGATAAAGTTTCTGGCTTCCATCTTCCGCGTAAGCCGTTACATCGTAGTCTGCATCATAATTAACATTATCTTTTCCCGCAATATACAGCTCCGAATCAATTGCTTCCTGTCTGCTCTGTGCCGGACGGCAGTCATCCAGAGGAACGTAACCATTCATCCCATGATATTTCACATAACCCCAGGTACGCTGATTATTTTTGTCCTCCACCTCTCCCTCAATATGGAGCGCCGTACCATTCGGAATCAGCCCTTCGTTCAGTTTTGAAGATTCCAGATCCGGCTGGGCGTATATGTCAATCCCTCCCGCCTTTGATTCTACAATCATATAATAGTCTGTTCTGTAATCCGGTTTCCTCCCGCTCTGGACATCAGCAGACGCCGGCAGAGCAAAAAGAAGACTCAGGATCAAAATCAGACAAATTCTCCCCGCTTTTTTCATAATCCTCCATATCCCCTTTTCCGAATAAATACTTCCTTATTTTCACTGTTAATAAAATCGGTGTACAAGGGACAATCCTCTCCCGACAGTGTTGTCCTCCCGTATACTAACGCTATCATATCACAGATATCTTGCCTTGATAATCCCTTTTTCCACAAACTTTGCGAGATACTGCGACAAAAAACGAGGCAACTTTCTGGAATTCAGAAGCATCGTCCAGCCAGTTTTTCTGATTTTCCTATTTTAACCGTAAGTCTTCCCTACTCTCTACGGTTACTTCACTCAATCTTCTAATTCCAACCGTAAATCTCTTCTCCTTTCTACGGTTACTTTCCTCAATCTTCTCATTTCAGCCGTAATCCTCCCCTTCTCTCTACGGTTATTTTCTACGATTCCCTCATTCCAGCTGTAAATCTCTTCTCCTTTCTACGGTTACTTTCCTTAATCTTCTCATTTCAGCCGTAATCCTTCCCTACTTTCTACGGTTACTTTCCTCAATTTCTTCATTTCAGCCGTAAACTACACCTGCTCCCTACGGTTACTTTCCTCAATTTCTTCATTTCAGCCGTAAACTGCGCCTACTCTCTACGGTTACTTTCCTTAATCTTCTCATTTCAGCCGTAATCCTTCCCTACTTTCTACGGTTACTTCACTCAATCTTCTCATTTCAGCCGTAATCCTCCCCTTCTCTCTACAGTTATTTTCCATAAATTACCTATGAAGAGTACCTAAAGAGTAAAAAGGCTTTCCGGGCAATGCCCGAAAAGCCTTTCAGGAGTATACAATTCTTAAGTATACAATCTCTTATTTTTCTTATTTGTAAAGAGGTCCGTAGTTCTTGCATGCGCGGAAATCTGCGCCCTCTTTGTCCATTCCGAATGCGTTCCATGCAGCCGGACGGAAGATCTTCTCTTCCGGAACGTTGTGCATACAAACCGGAATTCTCAGCATGGAGCACATGGTGATCAGGTCTGCGCCGATATGTCCGTAGGAGATTGCTCCGTGGTTAGCGCCCCAGTTGTTCATTACGCTGTAAGCGTCCTTGAACGCCCCTTCTTTGCCGTCGCATCTTGGTGTGAACCATGTGCAGGGCCATGTATAGTCAGTACGTTTCCAGAGTGTATCGGATACGTCTGCCGGAAGACCTACTGTCCATCCTTCAGCGATCTGAAGAACCGGTCCAAGGCCTTTTACAAGGTTCAGACGGATCATGGTAGCAGGCATCTGGGCTTTTGTCTCGAATCTGGAGGAGAATCCGCCGCCGCGGAAATATCCGTTGTCAGCTGCGTTCCAGGTAGTTGCAGCCATAATAGCTTTCTGATCTTCCTCAGTTACGTTCCACCATTCTTTCATAACAGCGTTTCCGTTCTCGTCTTTTGCCTCTCCGTTGGCATCCAGACAGCATGCGCCGGAGTTGATCAGATGGATGAAACCGCCGTTTTCTTTTGCAACGCCTTCAAGGTCATATCCTGTCACTCTCTTAACAGCTTCCGGGCTCCAGTATGTACGAACGTCTGCGAACATCTGAGCGCGGTTGGTAAGGAGTTTCATGAACATCATTCCAAGACCGTTCAGTACGTCGTTCTCTGTTGCCAGGATGTAGGGCTCTCTTGCGCCTTCCCAGTCAAAGGAAGTATTCAGCATAGCCTCTGCGAAGTCTCCGTTGGGATAGAAGTCTGTCCACTGTCTCTGACCCTGGAAACCAGCTGCCAGAGCATTGTGTCCGATTGCTTCCTCAGAGAATTTCGGATCCAGTTTGTCGCAGCCGTTCATCAGCTCTTTGATGATAACAGCCATCTTAACAACGAACTCGAACTGTTCTTCTTTCTGCTCGTCTGTCATCTGCAGTTCCGGCGGGTTCTTGTCGAAGCCGATCTTGCAGGTCTCTTTCGCCCATTTCAGAGCTTTCTCAAATTCAGCGTGATCGTAGATACCTTCTGTCATGCGGCGGATGATCTCAACCTCGTCAACAGACTCTACTCTCATTCCAAGATAGGACTCGATGAAATCCTGATCGATAATGGATCCGCCGATACCCATGGTAACGGAACCGATCTGCAGATAGGATTTGCCTCTCATGGAAGCTGCAGCAACTGCCGCGCGTCCGAATCTTAACAGTTTTTCTTTAACGTCTTCCGGAATTGTCATATCGTCAGCATCCTGAACGTCATGTCCGTAGATACCGAATGCCGGGAGTCCCTTCTGTGCATGTGTAGCCAGAACAGACGCCAGGTATACAGCGCCGGGTCTTTCTGTTGCGTTCAGGCCCCATACAGCCTTGATTGTCTGGGGATCCATATCCATGGTCTCAGAACCGTAGCACCAGCAGGGTGTAACAGTAAGGGTAATATCAACGCCTTCTTTGCGGAATTTGTCAGCGCATGCTGCAGCTTCGCCGACACGTCCGATGGTGGAGTCAGCGATAACAACTTTAACCGGCTCGCCGTTGGAGTATTTCAGATTCTCCTCGAATAATTTAGCAGCGTTCTTAGCCATGTTCATGGTCTGCTCTTCCAGAGAACCTCTTACGTCCAGAGCGCCTCTACGTCCGTCGATTGTCGGTCTGATTCCGATTACAGGATAGCTTCCGATTAATCTGCTTTTTGCCATAATTTTCATTACCTCCGTTTTGGTTTTATTCCGGGATGAGCTTCAGTAAATCATACCGTTGCCGTCGTGAGTTTCCTCCTCTGGCAGCTCCATCCCTGAAGTACGTCCTTGATAATTACAGTATACATTTGCCAAAACAGAATTACTTGTGTTATAATAGCAAAAAATAGTATTATATTCACTTTTTCAGTATCATCTATAAAATTTCTATTAATTTTAAAGGGGGGACTGATGCTTTGCATGATCTGGATCGAAATGAAGACCGTCTGAGGGGGACTTACGATTTTCCTTTTGAATTTCACCATATTGAGAGCACGCATCCCCGATATGTCATGTCCTATCACTGGCATGTGGAATATGAAATCATGCGCATATTAAAAGGAAATCTTACCGTCACTTTAGACGAAAAAAGTTTCACAGCACAGGCCGGAGATATCATTTTTGTACACAGCGGAATTCTCCACAGCGGAATTCCTGAGGATTGTGTCTATCAGTGCATCGTATTCGACGGAAATGTGTTTTTAAAATATAATTCTGTCTGCGCTGGTTATATGCAGAAGATCATTCACCAGGAAATTATGATCTACCATCATTTTACGGAAAAGCAGAGCGAAATCTGTCAGGCAGTAAATAGTGCCTTTGATGCTCTCTGGAAGAAACCGGCGGGATATGAATTAACTGTGATTGGACAATTTTACCACTTTTTTGGTCTTGTTTTTAGTAATCATTACTATTTGGAGGGAGTCCGCAAGGCAAGAAGGGATTATAAAAGGATTCTTCAGCTAAAACAGGTGCTGGAATTTATAGAGCATAACTACGCCTCTCCTCTTACTCTGCAGCAGTTATCCGCTTCTGTATCCATGTCGCCGAAATATTTCTGTCGTTTTTTCTCTGAAATGACGCATCAGACGCCAATGGAGTATTTGAACCACCAGCGGATCGAGCAGTCCTGTTACCAGCTATCCACCACCGACGATTCTATCACGGAGATCGCCTACCGGAACGGTTTCAACGACCTGAGTTATTTTATCCGTACCTTTAAAAAATACAAGGGCATCACCCCGGGGCAGTATAAACGGTCGTGAATCCACCTGATATTTCTGACAGAAAGCGTCGGCACCGTAGTCCTGCAAGCCGGGATGTCCGCTCAGCAGATACAGTGGCCGTCCGCCGGGCTTATTACACAAAAAGGAGTATATCCTGTTCTCTCTGAACCTCTGGATATACTCCTTATTTTTTAACGCTTTTATCCGGTTTTTCCGTCAGATATATTACAGCACTTCATTCAGCACAGACAACCCGTATTCCGCCAGGCTGTGGTCTTCCTCGCCTGTGCCGCCGCTGATTCCAAGGCCGCCGATAATGGTATCTCCTACCTTCAGCGGAACGCCGCCGGCAAAGATCACAATCTTTCCGCCGTCCATTTTATCCACGCCATAGAAGGTTTCGCCCGGCTGGGCAAGAGCGCTCAGCTCTTTGGTCGACATCTTGACAGCCACTGATGTATAGGCTTTCTTTGTAGCCACGTCGAAACTTACAAGAAAAGCGCCGTCCATCACATGGACCGCTATAGGATTTCCGTCAGGTCCGCACACGGCGATAACTGCTTTTTTTCCTCTGCGCTTTGCTTCTTCTTCGATTTTTTCGATCAGTTTCTTGGCGCTGTCAAGCGTGATCCTTCCCTGAATCCCCATACGCTTGAGAACTTCCTGGATCACGGCTTCGCTGGCCGCGCCGCTCTGATTTTCACCCATACTTTCAGCCTCTTTTCCACAGGGAGCAGCAGTTTTTTCTGATTTTTCCACATTTTCCACTTCCCTGGCGTCTGTATATCTGGCAAGCACATAAAGATAGTCTGCCAGACGGTTCATATATTTCTTTGCCCCGTTGTCGGCGCCGAATTTCACACTGACAGCGGCCAGGGCGCGCTCCGCCCTTCTGGCTACCGTACGCGCTATGTCTATCTCGGCTGACAGACGGCATTTGCCCGGCAGAACAAACTGAAATTCCTTCGGATGGGGGTATAGTCCCTGTATCCTGTCGATTTCCTGTTCCAGCTCTTCCGCCTTGCTGTCAGGCATTTTATAGTCTCTGCTATAAGGATCAGCCACACCTGCCATCACAGTCATCAGGGTTCCCTGAATACTTTCCAGCATATGAACGGCATCCGCGTCTTCCAGCATGGTCTTTACAAGTCCAAGATGGCTTGTCAGCTCGTCGATGGCGCCTACAAGCTGGATGCGGTCGTCTGACTTGGAGACATTTTTTGTATGGATAAGGCTTGTGGTGCCTTTATCCCCGTTTTTTGTATAAATGTTCATCATGGCATCTCCTGTTGTTTAACGAGTTTCCTCCTGTCCATAGACAGGCTTAAAGGGCATTTTCTTCACCGCTCTCGCGCTGTTGGAGCCCAGATTCCTGCACTGCCAGAACCGTGGAGCGTTCAGCTCGAATACGTTTTTCCCCATGGGAAGCCGCGCCATCTGCATGGCGGCTCTCTGTCCCGTGACGCCGATCCCCGAACCCAGCATGGATTCTTTCGCGGCCTCATAAGCCAGTTCGTCAAGGTTTCCCTCTCTGGAATGGATCTCGTACAGGACGCCTTCTTCCTCGATTCCCGCACAGATCTCCCGGAGAAGATCTTCATCCGCTTCCCGGGTGTATATGATGATCGTCGGTCTGTTTACAACCATAGCCTTTCCTCCCGGTTCCTCCATTTTCCCATCGTACTGATAGCGTTAATGTACAACAGGCAACACGCTCCAGACCACGTGATTTCAGTCCCGATGATACGGTTCACGCGGCTCGCCCTTTCTTTTCAGCTTCAGGCTCCCTGCCGCTCCGACAGATACGAAAGCAGAAGTCCTGTGGCAACAGCGTTTCTCGGTCCTTCTGTGCCGCGGATATTCCCGCGTCCGCAGACAATGCGGAATTCCGCAAGAGCTTCCGTCAGCATTTCCGGAATCTCAAAGTCCTCCGCGGAACCGCCCACCAGCACTACGTTCGGTATCTTTCTCAGGTCATGATCCGGCGCTACATAGGTAAGAGCACGTATAGCGTTGCGCACAAAAACTTTCCGCTTCGCCTCTCTGCGCACCTCCAGGATCTTTTCCATAGGAATATCTTCTTCTATCCGGAGCATTTCATTCTTCGCCAGAAGCACCACATGACCGTAATATCTTGGATCTATAGATTCCTCAAAAAAACGCATGGAGCCGTTTTCCAGCCTCATATGGAACAGACTTTCCACCTTTCCCATAGGATATTTCTTAATCTGTTCCGCCTCCGCGCGGCTTTCAAGGCCAAGCTCTGTCTGTATCAGCATGGACACCAGCTCCCCGGCTCCTGCCTGATGAGTTGTCCTGACGCTTCCGTCCGGTTCCAGCACCGCTGCGTCCGTAGAGCCTCCGCCCATATCAAGGATGGCGAGAGGAAGCTGCGTTCCCGGCGTAGTCATGGCTCCGAGGGATGCCATTACAGCCTCCACACCGGCCACCACAGCCTTCACGTGCAGTTCCTCTTCCAGCTTCTCTGCAATCTTCTGCATGGGAAGATGCTGGGTTTTTACCATGGCCGCTATCCCTACGGCCTTCTCCATACAGGTTTCTCCCGCAAGAGAACCGGAGATCTCCACAGGAGCAAGCGTATCTACCGCAAGGATATCCGTAATGCGGACGTCGTGATCCTGGCTCTGGGCCACATCCGCCATGCTGGTTTTGATCCTCTCAAACATGTTGCCTACGTTTGTATTTTTCTGTCCGTCAATATCCCGGATCTCTCCCGCATTCCGGAGAGCATCCATGATTTCGTCCGCCCCGGCGTCAATGTTGACCCGTTCTTCCCGTTCTCCATGGAAAAATACTTCCCCGGCGGGAAGGATATTCTCCCGCACGTTTCCGTTAGGCGTACGGATCACCACCGCGCTTCTCTTTCCGATCAGGCTTTTTGCAATGGGCGTCACCATTCTTGTCTCTTCCGCGTTCAGTCCCAGAAGGGTTGCGATCCCGTAAGGATTGCTCAGCATCCGTATGCTTGTTCCGGGAAGGGCCACCTCGATGGCGGCCAGCTTATCCTCCGGTATCCGGCTGATGTGACGCACCTCGTCAATGATCGGGATTCTTTTATTCAGACGGTTTTCCACAAGGACAGCCTCATCCGCCTGAAGGATCACACCCCGGATATCAAGTTCCGGAATATGCTGATTCAGTCTGGCCGCAGTTTCCTCATAGGAAAACTTGCTGGAGGCTACAACAATATAAGGAACACCCGGTTTTCCCTTCCAGATGTTTTCCAGAAAGAGGAGATAACCCACCGCCTCTCCCGCCCCCGCCGGGGTGGAGGGATTGTGGCCGATCATGGAGGATTCGGTAATAATAGTTTCCGTAATAGTCTCCATGGCCGTATCCCCGATCACCGGAGCCGCCTCGTTAAGACGCACCAGGTCAAGGGCGCTTAACGGCTGGCGAATGCTGTACATAGCGTCCTCCAGAGCGCCTTTGATCCCATGGATGTTGGGAAGAGTTCCCTTGGTCCCTGTGGTAAAGCGGGAAGCGCTGGCAAGGAAATGGAAACTTCCGTCTTCTCCCACGCTTCCTACACATACTTCAGTTGTGGAATTTCCGATATCAACTCCAGCAATCAGTTTCAAAGAAGAATTCCCCTCTTTTCATAAATTTCCGCCGCTTCCAGCACCAGCTTCGCGCAGTGGGGAGCGTGGTATTTTTCCAGAAGCTCCTGCGCCATCAGAACCAGTTCTCTCTTAGTGGAGCGGTTTGGCCGCAGCTTATTGTACATATTCAGGATTACGTCGTCCGGTACATTGGAAAGCTCGGCGGCTCTCTCAAAGTTTGCTTCCATCTGAGGATTATCCGCTTCCCTTGCCACCTGTCCCTGACGTTTCAGCATTTCAGGAGAAATCTTGATATCCTCTGCGGTTACATTGCCTCTTTTTACTTCTTCAAGGGTGATCTGGGAAAGTTTTTTCCCTGTTTTGGAAGTAATGGTATCCGCTTCGTTCTTTCCTAAAGGATAATTGCTCATCTTACGCCCTCCCATTCGATCATTCCCTTGTCCGGGTCAAGCTGTTCTGTTTCCATAATATGCATAAGAGCCGCTTTCACCTGGAATTTTGCACGGACCATAGGATCGTTGGTGCTTTCGATAGGCGTAACCTTTTCTCCTTTTGCATATTTGGCAGCGTTTTTTCCGATTCTCCGGTAGGTATCCAGCGTCATCAGCGGCGCCTGGGGAAACAGTTCCAGATTGGAAAGGGGATACAGATCCTTCTGGTGGATAACTGTGGTTCCTTTTGACTGGATGCCGATCCCGAACCCGGAGCCGGACAGCTTTGCAGCCTGAAGCGCCATGAATCCCACATCGGAGGTGTCAAGCACCTTCACTACACGGGAAACCATCCCTTCCTCCTCAATGCCTGCTTTTACGTTGCGGAGCACTTCGTCAAGGGGAAGGCCGCCCAGAGTTTTCCTGATCTCCGTCTGAAAGGCAGCGCCCACTCCAATGACGATCTCCTTGGGATCAGTGCCCTGCGCTGCTCTTACAGCGCCCTCGTAGGAATGCTTCGGACGTATTCTCGTTCTTCCGGCAAGCGCGGAAGAAGCAGTTCTGCCTGTCTCTGCCTGGGGCTGCGCATCATTTCTGTGCAACTGCTCCACGACTGCCTGTGTGATCGTCCGTATCAGTTGTTCATTCACTTCCATGGCGCACCTCCTAAATTTCGTTTGTATCGATTCTGTGAGGAATTGCCTTGATCTCCTCCCAGCGTTCTCCGGAAACACGGTATCCGGTTCCCGGTCCCATATAATCATTTGGAGTATTGACGCCGGACATTACCTGGAAATGATCGTCCAGGATCGCCGCCGTCTGCATGTAATCTCCAATCACTCTCTGTTTCAGCATGTTCAGGATATTTCCCGCCAGCTCTGTATAGCCGCTGTCAGCCAGGGCCTTTACCACGTCAATGCCTGTAATGCCCCGTTTCATCATTTCATCGGCTGCCATCAGGTCGGAAGCCACGTCGCGGCTCAGGGTATCCTTGCTTCCATGAGCATAAACAACTGCCTCCACCTGCTCGTCTGTGACTTTTGTCAGTCCCAGATACTGGAAAACAGCCTGAACTGCTTTTGCCGCAGTACGGCGCACCCTGATCACATCTTCCTCTTTTACAGGACGAAGACCTCCGTCTACCTGCATGTCTCTCTGCATAACATTATAGTCGTCAAAGTCCTCTGCGTCAAAATTGGAACCTGCGAACATGTTGTCGTAGTTTGGTTCCGCCGCATATCCGGAGAAGATAAAATCGGTTCCCGGCATAAACTGCAGCATTGTTCTGGCCGTCCTTCTCATATCAGAATTTGAAAAACTCTGATCATTGGAAGAAGCGCATTCCAGTCCGAGAAGAGCCGCTACAAGGTTTTCGCCCATAACTTCGCGGATTCCTGACGGTACGCTTGCGGCAACGCCGATACAGCTTACTGAACCGTTCTGGATTCCCTGGCTTCCCGCTCCTTTTGTCACATAGAGGCAGCGGCATTCCAGATAAAGCATGGACTTCTTCTCACTGCTTCCCATCAGGGCCTCGGAACCGGCTCCGGAGCTGAAGCGCACCTTCAGTCCCCGTGAAGCATAAGCGGAATTCAGAAATGCTTTGGAATAAGGGGTATCATCTCCGTCGATAAATACCTTTTCCGTACCATAAACGGAAAGAGTTTCCGCATAAGTGGTAAGCCCGCGGATACCAAGTTCCAGTTCTGTAGCTTCCTCAGCGGAACACTGGGTCAGAACGCCGGGACGCCCTGCCTGGGCTCCGATCAGAAGGGCCATGGCGCTGAACGGCGCATAACGGGCAACGCCCATGGTAGTCTCTTCTTCGCTGAATCCTCTCAGCGCTCCCTCTGCGGCGTCGGCCGCGATCTGAACCGGATCGTCCTTCAGGTTTGTAATGTGAGCCTGGTTTCCGGGAACTCTCCTTGCGCGCATCTTCTGCATTCCCATCATCATTTCCACTACGTTCAGATGGTTGATCACCTCTGCCATTTTCGCGGGAGTGATGCCGGAGATCAGCTCCAGGATCTCCTTTCGGGAAACATGGATGTCTACGATCTTTCTGGCAATCTCCAGAGAGGATACTGCCATGGACGCCTCCGCCCGTTCGATACGGATCGCGTAATCTGCAATGAACTGATCCAGGAAATCAAAGTCTTCTCTTTTCTTTCCATCCAGTTCAACGATCACGCCGTTTTCTATTTTTATGGAAGGTTTTGGATCATAAGGGCTTTTCATTGCCACAAGTCCCATCTCCGGCCATTCGTCAATGAAACCGTCCATATTTACCGGACGCTGATCCAATACCTCAATTCTTTTCGATCTTTTCATAGTATTTACCTTCCAGGAAAAGTCTGCTGCATATTCTCAGCTCAGAAGGACCATAATTTCGTATAGATCTTTATGATATCTTCTTTTGTGGGTACTCTTGGGTTGGTTGCCGTACAGGTATCTGCCAGCGCCGCCTCCGCCATTTTCTCCACCGCCGCAAAATATGCGTCTGGTGTAATAGTTCCGATTTCCTGGATTGTCAGAGGAATATTCATTTCCTTCTGCATAAACTGGATCCAGTTCACAAGAGACCGGACACTCATTACTTTATTATAATTGCTGAGCCCCAGAATATGGGCAATGTTTGCATACCGCTTCACTGCCGGGAGATATTCTTTCTGGCTCCTGCTGTGCTTGTTGATGTTTGCGTTAAATTCCACAATGTGGGGAAGCAGCATGGCGTTCGCCCTTCCATGAGGTATGTGGAACATCGCGCCCAACTGGTGGGCCATACTGTGGGTGATTCCCAGCCCCGCCGTATTAAAGGAAAGTCCCGCAAGACAGGAGGCCACATGCATTTTCTGACGGGCATGCATATCATTTCCGTCCAGGTACGCTCTTAAAAGGAATACTCCGCAGATTTCAATGGATTTTTCCGCCAGAGCGGAAGAAAATTCATTGTGATCAATACTTACATAGGATTCCAGCGCATGGGTAAATACGTCCATTCCTGTGTCGGCGGTGATTGCCGGAGGAACACTTTTTACCAGCTCAGCGTCAAGGATCGCTTCGTCTGCTGTAAGGCTGTCAGAAACGAGAGGATATTTCACCTTTGCGTCTGTGTCGTTTACCACTGCAAAAGAAGTAACCTCTGAGCCTGTGCCGCTTGTAGTAGGTATGGCGATCAGCCCAACGTCCGCATAATGATTGATCTTCAGCGCAAACTCGCGGATCGCTTTGGAGGAATCGATGGCTGAACCCCCGCCTACGGCTACAACCACTTCCGGCTGGTAGCTCAAAAATTTCTTCACTCCGTCCGCAATCTTATCTACCGGCGCATCCGGAACAACATTGTGGAAAATATCATATTCCTTCCTGCCTTTTTCCAGAGGCGCTGTTATCAAGTCGATCATCTTGCTCTGTACAACAAAGGGATCGGTAATGATCAGGACTCTCTTATAGGGAATCTCTGCCAGACGGTCCAGCGCGTTGTCTCCAAAATGAATGACTGTCTTCATTTCAAAGGTTTTCATATCTGTTGCTCCTTTTCTGCAGCTATACTTCAGGATACCGGCATTCAATACCTTCGTCGGTAAAACGGGCCAGCCATCTTTCCGACGGTTTCCTGTCTGTGATAACCACATCTACATCCCGCAGTTTTCCTGCCACGGAAAAAGCGGTCTGGTCAAACTTTGTACTGTCAACCACCAGAATCTTTCTCCTTCCGGAAGAAAGCATGGCCTTCTTTGTGGAGCCGAAGGCTTCCTGTGATTCCATGATCCCCCATTCCGGATCCAGGGCTTTACAGGAGAAAAATATCTTATCCACAAAATAGGACCGTATCGCTTCTTCTGTTCTGGATCCCAGAAAAGCAAGATAGCCTTCTTTCATCACACCTCCGGTGGAGATAATATTCCAGCCGGATACGTCGGACAGCTCGATCAGTATTTCCATGGAATTTGTTATAACGGTGAGTCTTTCCTTTTCCTTCAGCGCTTTGGCGATAAACACCGCCGTCGTGCTGGCGTCCAGGAAAATGTGTTCCCCGTCCTGCACCATGGAGGCCGCAAGCTCCGCCATTTTCTGTTTTCCGGCTACATTCTGGTTTTTACGGATATTAAAGGGCAAATCAATGCTTACATTTTCATTGATGACAGCGCCGCCGTAGCTTTTTGTGGCAAGTCCCTCTTTTTCCAGCTTGTCCAGATCCCTGCGGATAGTCTCCTCAGAGACGTCGTAAAGCTGACTGAGCTCGCTGACTACTACCCTTTTCTCGGTCTGGAGCTTCTCAAGGATCAGATTCCGTCTCTCTAATGCCAGCATTTCCTTTGCCCCCTTACTGAAAACATATTATAACGGGAAATTCTCCCGTCCGTCTCTTTTGACTTTCTCTTACAGGATCGTATCGATCATTCTTCTGTCCGGATGAGCGATTACAGAGGAATCAAGATACATTCCTTTTTCTGCAACAAGCTCTTTTGCCCGGTCGATAGAAGCCTCCACTGCGGAAACTTCTCCCGTGATCAGCATGTAGGATTTTCCGCACATACCTTTGGCGATACGGAGCTCGATCACGTCTACAATGGCAGTTTTTGCCGCCTGGTCCGCCGCCTCGATGATAGATGCGGCGTCATATGTCTCCAGGATTCCCAGCGCGCTGATCTCCTCCACCTGCGTAGTTCCATACATGGCGGGGAAAAGAGACTCGTGGGGATTTCCCAGTACAAAACTGTCGATACATTTATCCTCATAAGTAGTAACTGCCGCGTCTACAGCCGCCTTTACCGCGCTCAGGTCACCGGTGATAATTGCAATATATTTTCCCGGACATACGGTCTGTGCCTCGACGATCTCTACTTCAGAGGTCTTTACCATGGTATCCGCTGCTGTGATACCCGTGGCAGTCGTTTTAAATTCAATCATTCCGATTGCTTTACTCATGTTCTGCACGTCCTTTCTACTTTGCTGCAATTATGATGTAGCGGTCTGTCACTTCAGTTACTTTTCCGCAGATGCTTGCATGGATGCCGACGCTGAGTCCGTCGGCCGGTTTTGCGATCATCTGCCCTCTGGTTACTTCATCGCCTGTTTTCACAATTGCCTGTGCCGGAGCGCCGATATGCTGACTTAAGAGGATTTTTACCTTGGAAACGGGAACAAGCGTCTCGTCCATCGGTGCATCCTTATCATATTTTGTCAGACCCAGGCGGGCCATCAGCCGTTCCTCCGGAACCTTACGGTACTCTCTGGAAGGCTGTACCGGTACCGGCTGCACTCCCTGGGGAGCTTTGACTCCCGCCTTCCTCAGTCCGCCCTTCATATCTGCCAGAAGTGTTCTTGGCGCAAGACTCTGGGGGCAGGAATACATTTCGCAGACGCCGCAGGAGCTGCAGAAGAAAGAATCCAGGTACGGATTCAGATCCCGGTAATCCCCGTTGGCAGCCGCTCTCATAAAGAGCGCCGGATCAATGGGATGTCCCAGATTATTTCTCGGACAGAGATCCGTACAGGTATTACACTGGCAGCAGATAGACGCCGCCCTCTTTAAATCTATGGAAGAAGTTCTCTTCTTCTTCATAACAATAACATGATCCTGTGGAAGGACCAGAATTGCATTCGTTGTCTTTGTCACCGGCTCGGAGCCTGTTCCGATACGTCCCATCATCGGGCCGCCTACAAAATAAACGGCGTCCTTCACGGTCACATTTCCCGCCTGCGCAACAACCTCGTCCAGTGTACATCCGACGGGAACCCGTACTGTTACCGGATTTTCCACTTCCGCCACAACAGATATATATTTGTCTGTCACAGGCTTCTGTTTCTCCACAGCGCGGTATACATTGTAGATCGTCTCTACGTTAAATACGATGACGCCCTGCTCGATAGGCAGTCCGCCGGGGCGTACCACACGTCCGGTAGCTTCATAGATCAGAACTACCTCGTCTCCCATGGGATACACTTCATCCAGAAGATGAATCCTCATTCCGGGGAATTCTTCAATATGCTGCTGCAGTGCTTTTACAGTCTGCACATAAGATTTTTTAATGCCGATGATGGCCTCTGAAGCGCCGACAGTCTCGGCGATCAGATGAAAGGTTTTCATAATCTCATATGCATGTTTTTCCAGTAACTGTCTGTGTAACTTCAGTAAAGGTTCGCACTCCGCACAGTTCATGAGAATCGTGTCCGCCTTGTCTGTAAGCTTCGCATAAGTGGGAAAACCGGCGCCGCCGGCACCGACCACGCCGCTGTCCTGCATTATTTTCTGTAATTCTTTGATTTCCATGGCGTTACTCCAATCCCGCACCGTCATCAATGATTCCCACAATGGCCGCATCGATAGGTGCTGTTTCTTCGCCGCAGCCAATCCTTGCTGCGCTTCCTTGTGCCACCAATACATATTCGCCGATACCCGCACCGATAATATCGATTGCTACGATCTGGCTGAGTTCTGATTTCATATGATGCACCGGCTCCACAATCATAAATTTCTGTCCGATTAATTTTTCACTTTTCCGCGTGGAAACCACGCTTCCAACTACTTTGCCTACAATCATGTGAGCCTCCGCAATTTTTTACTTTAATCCTCCGATGCCGGTGGCGTATGCCACCGGCTCGTTTCTGGAGGAATATTATTTTATGATAGTAACTGTATTGCCTGTGGCAATCTGTGCTGCATTTGCCTCATCAGTATCAATGTGCATTTCCAGCGTGAAGCTGTCGTCCACACGGATCTTCACGTGATTGAAGATTGTTCCGCGCTCGTTGTCAGCTTTTACGGAAACAATGTCTCCGTCCTTCACGCCTGCAGCCTGAGCGTCCTTCGGGGACATATGGATGTGGCGCATAGCCACGATACATCCCTCGTTGAGATAAATGGCGCCCTTTGGTCCTACAATAGCGATAGGCGCGCTGCCTTTGATATTGCCGGACTCACGGACCGGAACTTTCATTCCCAGCTTGATAGCGTCCGTAGCGGACACCTCTACCTGAGAAGCCTTGCGGACCGGTCCCAGTATCCTTACGTTTTCAATGGCGCGAAGCTTCAGGCCCACGATCGTCACCGTCTCGTTGGAGGCAAACTGCCCGCCCATCAGGTCTTTTTTCTTTGTAAGCTGATATCCCGGGCCAAATAAAGCTTCTACATGCTCCTGCGTCAGATGAATATGTCTTGCGGAAACTCCGATGGGAACCATGAAGCCCCCGCCTTTTTCTTCACTCTGATTGATGGCGTCGATCACCATTTTTGTAATCAGTTCAATATTTTTCGTTTCCAAGAATACACCCGCTTCCCGTTGTGTTTAATCTGCTATTTCACTCCATATTTCCTTTTCGGAAACAGATTGACCGAGTCAATCTGGGGCGGATAATTTCACTCCGTGTTTTTCCTGAAGGAAACAGATTGACCAAGTCAATCTGGGGCGGAAATTTCACTCCGTGTTTTTCCTGAAGGAAACAGATTGACCGAGTCAATCTGGGGCGGATAATTTCACTCCGTGAAATTATCCTTTATTTTAATACAGGCAGGATTTTTTCTACGTCTGTGTGAGGTCTCGGGATTACGTGTGTAGCGATCAGCTCGCCAAGTCTGGATGCTGCTGTGCTTCCGCTCTCTACTGCGGATTTAACGGCTCCTACGTCTCCGCGAACCATAACAGTTACAAGTCCGGAACCGATCTTCTCTGTTCCTACCAGTGTAACGTTTGCCGCTTTGCACATCTGGTCTGCCGCTTCAATAGCTGCTGTAAGTCCTCTGGTTTCTACCATTCCTAATGCTTCCTGTGTCATTATTTTTTCCTCCTTATGGATCATTGATAATAGGGATCGATCCCCGTTCTATTTTTCTGACGGTCCGGCATTTTCCGTTTTCTCAGCGTCTTCCGCCTTTTCCGTCTTTTTCTTCCATCGGCTTGCACTGAGTTCCACGATCTTGACGATTTCCTCGTGGGGGCGTGCAATCACTGCATAACTTGCCGGTTTCTTAATTGCCTTGGCTGCCGCAGTTTCCACTGCCTCTGTAACAGCCGATACATCACCCTGCACAATAAGAGTTACCAGTCGTCCGCCCAGCTTACGTTCCCATGACGCCAGCTCAACGTCTGCAGTTTTACACATGATGTCCAGCGCATCCAAGGCTGCCACAACACCTGTGATCTCTATAAAACCATATGCTTTATTCATGAGCGAACTCCTTATTGCTTAATTGTTAGATGGAGGGCAGAATCTTTTCTACGTCTGTGTGAGGTCTCGGAATTACATGTGTAGCAACCAGCTCTCCAAGTCTGGATGCCGCTGTGCTTCCGCTCTCTACTGCTGCTTTTACAGCGCCTACGTCTCCACGGACCATAACAGTTACAAGTCCGGAACCGATCTTCTCTGTTCCTACCAGTGTAACCTCTGCTGCCTTGGTCATTGCATCTGCCGCCTCGATCGCCGCAGTCAGTCCTCTGGTTTCTACCATTCCTAAAGCTTCCTGTGCCATTATTCATTCCTCCTGAATATGTTGTATTAATTAGAAAGTTTTTGCCAAGGATATGACCCGTCAGTCTTTATCCAAAGCGCTGATTTTCAGCATTTTCCTTGTTCCCTCCTCGGGGTTGGGAATCACGTAATGCTGTACCACACCAGTCATCCGGTCCGCCACTTCCATTCCGGCCTCAACGGCTGCCGTCACATCCGTTACACTGCCGCGGAATTTGATGCATACCAGAAGCGGTACTGGCAGGCTGTCAGCATTGGCAGGCTTATTCTTATCGAATACCTCCAGGCGGACATTGGCCGCCTTGCAACCTGCGTCTGCCGCTACAAAGGCTGTGGCCAGCCCAAACACTTCCAAAATTCCTACAGCGTCTGCCATTTTGCTTCTCCTTTATCTGTTCCGGATTATTTGTTTACAATCGCAATCTTAAGACCTGTCATAGCCAGGTTTGTTTCAAGTGCTTCATTGATCTGCTCAAGCGGGAACTTATGTGTGATCAGTTCAGACATCGGAAGTCCGATCGCCTTTGCTCTCTTAAGGAAATCAAATGTTGTAGCATAGTCTCTCAGGTTGTATACCCAGGATCCTACCAGGTTGATTTCTTTTGAGCAGAGATCGAAGTGCGGATTGATCGTCGCGTCGCCGCCGTTAATAAAGAATCCCAGCTCGCAGAGGCCGCCGCCGTTGCGGATAAATTTGTAAATATTCGCGTGTGCCTTCGGGTTTCCTGTACACTGGAAAGCGAAATCCGCAAGGTGTCCGCCCTGAGCTTCTTTCACTGCGTTTGCCAGCGCTTCGATTCCCTGATAATTCATAAAGTTTACGCTTGTGTCCGCGCCCATTCTCTTGGCGAACGCAAGACGCTGTTCGTTTCCGTCTACCGCGCAGATATTTTCAACGCCCATTGTACGGAGAACTGCGATACAGATAAGACCGATCGGTCCGCATCCCTGTACGACTACTCTGCTGTTGAATTTCAGGATGCCTGTTGTTTTTGCTCTCTCTACCGCGTGTACCAGAACGGCGCAGGGCTCGATGAGGATTCGGGAATCCAGATCCAGGTCGCTTACATTGAAGAAAGTGGAACCGAATTTTCCGCCTCTGATGAATATGTAATCAGCGAACCAGCCGTTGAATTTTACGTCGTCGTCCGGAAGAAGTCCGTAAACGTCGGCGCCGCCTACGTTTTTCTTATTGAGATCGAACATGGTGATCTCCGGATCATCCTTGAAGATCATGCAGGTAACGACTTTATCGCCGATCTTCACCGGTTTTCCTGCTGTGTCGACTTTTACGTTCTTGCCCATTGCGACGATCTCGCCGGTTCCTTCATGGCCCAGAACTACCGGGATCAGTCCGAAAGGATCGTTTTTGTATTCATGAGCGTCCGTTCCGCAGACACCGCAGCCTTCGACTTTAACAAGGATATCGTCGTCTCCCACTTCCGGAAGAGGATATTCCTGAAGCTCGAAGTGCTTTTTCTCGGTCATCATAGCGACTCTTGCGGTTTTCGGGATTCCGGCTGACGCCGCCGGTGCGGCTGAGGCTGCCGACGCGGCGGATGCCGGTGCGTTTCCTGTCATACCGGAAAGAACCTGCTTCACTATTTCTTCGATGTTAATATTATTCATATCCATTGTCTATATCCTCCTGATCAACGAATGCAGAGACTGTCAGACATTACGCAGCGTCTTCTCTTTGTAAAGGTGCTGGCGCTTGTCAGTCCCTCGCCTGTACGGCTTGCAATCGTAAAGGTGCAGTAGCCCTCGCCGCCGAATCCCAGCGCCGCGTAAGACGGAGCGTTCTTTACAAGAATCGCCGTGTCGATTGCTTTTGCGTATTTTGTAATGTTATCAATGTTCTTGGAGTGAATGTGCGCGGAATGGCGGTTGCCATGCTCAAGCCATACGGCCTGTTCTACCGCGTCGTCAAAATCCTTTGCTCTTACAACGCCAAGGATCGGCATCATAAGCTCTGTGGTGATCAGCGGATGTTCCTTCGGTCCTTCAAATACAATGCAGCGGATATTTGCCGGAGCATTGACACCGATCATGGAGAGAAGTGTCTTCGCGTCACGTCCAACGCATTTACGGTTCAGTCTGCCGTCCTTCATAACCACGGAAACAAGTTTGTCCTGTTCCTCTTTGGAAGCCAGATAGCAGTCGTTCTCAGTGATCAGATAATGCATCAGCTCGTCCACAACAGAAGATACCGCAACGATCTCTTTCTCCGCGATACAGGGAAGGTTGTTGTCAAAAGTACATCCGTTCACGATATCCTGAGCAGCTTTACGGATATCAGCAGTTTCGTCCACCAGCGCCGGCGGGTTTCCTGCTCCCGCTCCGATTCCTCTCTTTCCGGAGGAAAGAACCGCGGTAACAACGCCCGGGCCGCCTGTAGCGGCGATAAGCTGAATATCTTTATGCTTCATCATAATGTTGCTGGTTTCCAGCGTAGGATGCTCTACCGTTACGGCGATATTATCCGGTCCGCCGGCCTCCAGGGAAGCCTCGTTCAGAAGGTTGATGGCGTAAATAGATGTTTTGATCGCCTGGGGATGGGGATTGAACACAACTGTGTTCCCGCCTGCCAGCATTCCGATGGTGTTGCAAAGGATAGTCTCGCTGGGGTTGGTGCATGGAGTGATTGCTCCGATCACCCCGAAAGGTCCCATCTCGATCAGTGTAAGTCCTCTGTCTCCCGACCATGCGGTTGTGGTAATATCTTCCGTTCCCGGAGTCTTGTCAGCTACAAGATGATGTTTCAGGATCTTGTCGCCCACATTTCCCATTCCGGTTTCGTCAACGCCCATACGTGCCAGAACTTCAGCGTTTTCTCTGATCTTCTGACGTATGGATGTAAGAATTTTTTCTCTCTGGTCCATGGACATTTTGCGAACGATCTGGTCAGCCTTCTTCGCAGCCTCGATGGCGTCGTTCATCTCTTTGAAAATACCATGTTTTCCGGCCGGAGCGTCTGCAATCTGCATTTTTGCCATAACTTCCTGTACAATTTCCTGTACCATGCTCTCACTTATTGGCATGAGATTGTCCTCCTTATATATTCCGTCAAATTATTTTGTCTGTGCCGGGAATTATTTCATTCCAAGCTGTGCCATAACCTGTTTTGTGATGTTTGCAACAAGCTCTGCGTCAGCAGTATTGTCTTTCTTGTCTGCTCCGTCGCAGTTCTTGCCTACGAAGTCGTACTGGTATCCCGGGAACTGTTTGTAGTCCTCGCCTTCACATGCTCCGCAGTTATGGCAGTTCAGTTTGCCCTTGTTCAGGCAGATATTTGCCGGATGTTTGCCAGGCATACCGAATTTACGGCGGATAGCATACAGTTTTTCGATATTCTTCTCATCGAATTCCTTCGGGCCGCCCAGGAGCTTGCTCTGATACAGAAGCTGTGCGTAGAATTCAACAGACTCCATCTTCATGTAAGCGGCGTTCAGGTCTGTAGACCAGGTAAGAGCTCCGTGGTTTTCCAGAAGAACAGCGTCGAAATACGGAAGGTATTTTTCCAGATTATCCGGAATTTCCATTGTGGAAGGCGTGCCGTACTCAGCAATTGGAACGCAGCCAAGAGCGATAACCGCTTCAGGCATAATCGGCTGTGTCAGCGGAATGCCAGCGATAGCGAAGGATGTTGCATAAATAGGATGAGCATGTACTACAGATCCTACATCCGGACGTTTCTCATATACTCTCATATGCATCTTGATCTCAGATGAAGGCTTGAATCCCGGATTTGCCTGGATCACTTCGCCTTTTGCGTTTACCTTGCAGATGTATTCCGGGGTCATGAAGCCCTTGGAAACGCCTGTAGGTGTGCAGAGGAACTCGTTGTCGTTGAGTTTTACGGAAATATTTCCGTCGTTTGCAGCCACCATGTTGCGGTTGTAGATCCTTCTTCCGATGTCACAAATCTGTTTTTTGATTTCAAATTCGTTTACCATGCCATTTTCCTCCTTGAGCATTTTGGTTTCTTTTTATTTCTAAGGAGATTTTACTCCTTATAAACAGGAATGTCAAGCAAATCTTGTTGTTTTATGTTGTTTTTGTTGTTTTACAGTTGTGGTTTTTGTTGTTTTTCGAAATTATTCAAAAACTTTCTCCTGACTTGTCAGGTTTTTCGCACATTCATGCCAAAACAATAAAATACTGCCTGTTATTTTCAGTTTTCTTCCTTTTTATTTCCGCAATTTGAGGAACCGGATTTTTCCTTCTCCGTTTCCTTTTCCCAGGGCATAACGTCCCCTTCCTCCCGGAGATACTCAAGAAGCTCCGGTATCCCCTCCTGCTTCTTGGAATCCACATAAAAGATTTTTTTACAGCCGGCCAGCCGGAGCCAGTCCGCAGACCGCTCCACATGGGCGTCAGGATCGTTGATCTTTGTTACGATGCCGATCACCTCCCGGTTTGCCGTAGATGTACAGCAGGGAGGAAAAAGGCAGTACGGCTCCGTTGCCGAGCAGAGGAGCCCTACGATATCCGCTTCATATGTATAAAGCGCCAGCGCATGTCCAAGTCCTTTTGTCTGGGCATATTCGCCGGGAGTGTCAATGATCACATCGAAATTATTCACATACTGGGTTTTGTGATAATGGATCTTTTCGCCTTTCAGAGCCTGTGTCAGCGTGGTCTTGCCCGCCTCACTGCGGCCCATAAGAGCTATTTTTTTCATAAAAGCGGCAAAACTCAGGTTCTTGTGACAGGACAGACAGCGAAGCCCAGCTTTTCGCTTACATAGTCCAGTATCGCTGTGACAGAAGCCTCCACTTCGGAAACAGTTCCCGTAATGATCAGGCTTCCGCTGAAACGGTCCACAAATCCCAGCTCCACGCCGGAGGATTTGATCGCTATGTCCGCGATAATGATCGCAGTTTCCGCAGGGGTGATCGTCATGATCCCGATTGCGGATTTTGAGTAATCCACGGCAGGATCCAGCCCCAGTTTTTTATATAGTATCTTGTCCGGATTCGCAATGATGTGAGCCAGAGAAATCTGTTTGCCCGGAACCTGTTCCTGTATGATCCTCTGCAAATGAGGCAGTATTTCCTCGTTGTATGCCATAAATCATCCTCCCATCCGGCAGCCGTCAAAAAATTCTGAAAACGCCGCCATAATCTCAGTATTTTTATTATACCTTTCCGCTTCCCAAATGTCAACATAATTCAACATTCATTTCCCTTTTACCTTTTTATTTTTTGTGGTTTTTATTCTGTTTTTACCATTTACCATGTTGTTTTTTGTTATTTTCACAGGTAAAACGCAGTCTGTACAGTTCTGTCCGGCAGCCGCGGGCCCCATAAACCAGGAAACTCCCGAAGGACAGACCGTTTTGCCTCGCCGCTGTTTTTCATTGAAAACTCCCGTTCCGGCGGTGTATAATAAAGCTGATAACACCAGGGCCAGGCGCCCCGGTATCCTGTTGCGCCATCTATTTTTATCCAGGAGGTATCTATATGTATCTTTCCGATATACACACACATTCCATCGCCAGCGGCCACGGAACCAGCGCTACCATCTCCAACATGGCGAAAGCGGCTTCCCGCCGGGGTCTCCGTCTTCTGGGAATCACAGATCATGGCCCCGCCACCCTCGCCGCCGGAACGCCTTCTTATTTTCGAAGCCTACCTTACTCCCCCAGAAGGCGCTTTGGCCTTGAACTCCTTTACGGGGTGGAGCTGAACATCCTTGACGCCAACGGCCGCCTTGATCTTGAGGACAGTCTCCTCAACAGACTTGACTACGGGATTGCCAGTATGCATTCCCAGAATTACAAAAGCGGCACAAAAGAAGAAAATACCTTTGCTTATATCAACGCCATGAGACATCCCCAGGTAAAAATCCTCGGACACTGTGACAACCCCCAGTATCCCGTGGATTACGAGGCGCTGGCCCGCTGCGCCCGGGAAGAAAACGTGATCTTCGAGATCAACGAGGCTTCCCTCGCCCCTTATGGCTACCGGGGCGACACAAGAGCCAATAACGCGGAAATCCTCCGTTGCTGCCGGAAATACCAGCTTCCCATCGTACTTTCCAGCGACAGCCATGGACCGGAACATGTAGGCAAATTTACATACGCAGCCGATTTTGTCCATGAAGCCATGTTTCCTGAATCGCTGATTTTAAACAATCAGATACCAAGACTGAAGGTATTTCTACTGACACGGTAAAACCTGGCTTTCTTTTACAGAAAAACTGCCGTACTTCCGGATTTCCCCGAAGCACGGCAGTTTATTTATATGGAACGTTTTTTATTTCTGATGTTCCTGCGTCTTTTTTCCCTCTTCTCTTTCCCGCATCTTCTTCATCAGTTCGGCCAGCTCCCGGTACTTTCCGGTAACGTAGCCGTAATTTCTTCTTTTGTGAGGCAGAAGGCAGTTGGTGCAGTCTTTGATTCCGCTTTCTGTATAACAGAAATTCCCGCCGCAGTTTTCCCCCAACGCATACAAGGGACAATAGCAAAAAAGACAGTTAAAGTCCTCCGGATCAGCTCCTTTGTGGCAAGGGAAATATTCACAATTTTTATGGCTGAAATAAGAATATTCTTTTCCCTCCCAATACGGCTTTTCCATAAAATATCATACCTTTCCTCTGCTGAGCGTGCGACCCTACTCCGGAACAACCGTAACTTTGTTCAATTTGCGGAGGGAACAAAGATAGCCGGAGTAGTATCGCCTGCCATTTAATCATAGCCTCAAAAGGCCCCGCTCATCCTGCTGCGGATACAGGCGGCGGTCTGTATAATTCATACGAACAGGCGGATTCCATAAAAAATGCCTGCTTCCAGAAAAGCAGACAACACTCCGGGGATGCGGATGCCCCGGGTCGGCTGTTACACTTTACACGGAAGTTTAACCTCGCCATACAAAGCAGGTTTCCTGACTTCAGGATCAACGCTTTCCCTCCCCTTCTCATACATTCCAGACAAGGCTTCTCTGCGGCGCAGATTCAGCCCTTATCTTCCGTACAATGGGATACCGAGAGATCGCTCCCCTGTTACAGTGACCGGATCGTTCAGGATTCTCACCTGATTCCCTCTTCTGTCCGCCCGGCAGGACGGCCAGCACTTCGTATGTTCTATATGGAATTATACTACCCTGATTATAGCATCAGAGCAGTATTCTGTCAATCTCCGTTTTGCGCTCCCAGACTGTCGATGATGGTGATAACAAGTCCGCGGATACTGTTCTCCGTCGTCCGGTAGGGCGCGATACGGAGCGTATAATATCTTCCGTTCATGGCGGTAACTTCCCGGTCAATGGGCACAAGGTTCTTCAGCACGTCCTTTGCGTCCTTAATGATATCTTCCTCGGGGAAACTGTGGGCAAAAATCTGAAATGAACGGCCCACGTCCTGTTCCATAAGCTGGAACTCTCTCCCCACATACTCTGTAAATTTGCGGATGTTCAGGTTGCTGTCCACAAAAAGAATTCCGATCATAGTGGAGGAAAGAAAGTTGGAAAGGTCGTTGGTGAGCATGGTCAGCTCATCCAGCTTCTGCTGATATTCCGTATTTACCGTATACAGTTCCTCGTTTACCGACTGCAGCTCCTCGTTGGAGCTCTGCAGTTCCTCGTTGGCTGTCAGAAGTTCCTCATTAGCCGCCTGAAGCTCTTCATTCACTGTTTCCAGTTCGCCGATAGTCGATTTCAGATCATTCTGAGATTCATGAAGCTCCTGTTCCAGATCCGCGATCCTTCTCGCCGCGGTGGTGTCCACATCGTATTTCTCGGACACCCCTCCTTCGGGAATTTCATTATTTTCTACAAAGAGCACCGCGATCAGCCCGGTCTCTTCCCGGCCTCTGCCGGGCACAGGGCTTACCGTCAGATTGATATCTTTTCTTCCCTCCGGACAGTCCACCGCAATGCCTGTATAAGTTACCGTTATATGCTCCGAACGGCAGCGGTTCAGCGCCGTTGACGCCACAAGACTCAGATCTTTATTGATCAGGCTGAAAAAGTTGAACGTAGCTTTGCCCGGCGCGATCGTCATATAATCCATATAGTTTCCAAAGAAATGGATCACATTATTCGCCTCGTTCACTACAACGGAGGCAGGAAGGAAGGATTCCATAAAATGCACATATGTACTTTCCATTGTATAATCTCCCGAATCTCTGTCCGAAATGTTTGCCGGCCTCGTAGAGACTGTAAGGACATTGGGGATATTATAAGCCGGAGGCAGCAGCTCGTCCACCTTGCCTTCTCCTTTGTGAAGATAGATTTTCTCCGCGCTGCACACCGGGGTAAATACTCCGGAATACTCCCCCGCCGTCTCGCTCTTGCCCAGGAACAGATAGCCGCCGTCCTTCAGGGCGGAATGGAAGATAGCGAACAGCGATCTCTGGAGCACCGGCTGGAAATAGATCATCACATTCCTGCAGCTTATAAGATCCAGCTTGCCGAAAGGCGGATCCGAAAGCATATTGTGGGGAGCAAAAATGATCATTCTCCTGATCTCCTTGGAGATTACGTACTGGTCGTTTTTCTTCGTAAAAAATTTCGCAAGACGGTCCCCGGACACGTCGTCCAGGATACTGTCAGAAAAAACGCCCTTGCCCGCCTGCTCGATGGCTTTCGTATCCACGTCTGTGGCAAAGATCTTCAGATCTCTCTGGACGTTCATTTCATCCATAACCTCCCGGAACAGGATGGCCAGAGAATAGGCCTCCTCTCCGGTGGAGCAGCCCGCGCTCCACACACGGATCGGCTCCTTCGGTCCCGTTCTTTTCACTATGTTGTAAACAGCGTTCTGCTTCAGGCTTTCAAAAAAGGACGGGTCGCGGAAGAAATTCGTCACTCCGATGAGAATTTCCTTCACCAGGATATTGGCTTCCTCATCGTCCGTCCCCAGGAATTTCACATATTCTCCCAGATTGGAATTATGAGTCACCACCATCCTCCGCTCAATTCTGCGCAGCACTGTGGTTCTCTTATAATTTGTAAAGTCGATCCCGCTTGCCTTCTTGAGGATCGCATAGATTCTGGGGAAAGTTTCCTCATCAGAAAATATCTCGTCCTGCTCCTCATGGCGGATCAGAGTAGGATAATGGGAAAAATTCAGGATCTCATCCACGATCTCCTCCGGAGAAAGGACAAAATCCGCAAGCCCGGTATTGATAGCGCTGCGGGGCATACCGTCAAATTTTGCCGTTTCCGGTTTCTGTACAATAACCAGCCCTCCCTGCTCCTTCACAGCCTTGACGCCGCCGGTTCCGTCAGATCCGGTTCCCGAAAGGACTACAGCGATCGCCCGTTCCTTCTGTTCTCTGGCAAGAGAGGTAAAGAACACGTCGATGGGGTGGTTCAGCATCCTGTGCGCGTATTCTGTAAGTATCAGCCTGTCCCCCTGCAGGGTCATATTTTTCTTTGGCGGTATCAGATAAACTGTATCCGGCAGAACTTCCATCTCGTTTTCCACCTGCAGCACAGCCATCTGCGTTCTCTTTCCTAGAATATCCGCCATCAGGCTTTTATAATCCGGAGAAAGATGCTGGATTACTACAAAACTCAGTCCGCTGTTCTCCGGCATATGCTGAAAGAACTGCTGAAGCGCCTCCAGCCCTCCCGCAGAAGCGCCGATACCTACAATAAATGGTTCCTTCATTTCAATCTCATCCTCCGTTTTTTTCGTTAAATCCACACCAGCCATTCCCGGCCTCCTCCTTTGCTCAGTTTTCCCCATGTCTTCCCAGATATCGTATCTCAAATTCCGCCGCCGGCATAGGTCTAGCATACCGGTATCCCTGTCCGAAATTGCAGCCCGAATTCAAAAGAACTGTTTCCTGCCTGGCCGTTTCCACGCCTTCCGCCACACAGGTCATTCCGAAATTGTGGCAGACCTGAACGATGTTTTCCACCAGCATTCTGCTGATCTCATTATCCGGCAGATCGTTGATCAGGCTCCGGTCCAGTTTGATGGTATGGAACCGGATATTGCTGAATATGGAAATATTGGCATACCCCGAACCGAAATCATCCAGTTCAAACTGAATGCCGCATTCCCGGAAATTATCCACAATACAGGCAAGTGTAGCCTTCTCCATATCTCCCGCCGTTTCCGTGATCTCCAGTTCGATCTGTTCCGGCGGCACGTCCGGATACCGGCTCTGAATCGCAAGCACAGATGCAAATACCGTGGAGTTAAAAAGCGTGTGCCTGGACATGTTGACAGAGACTGTAACCGGCGGCAGCCCCATCCTGCGCCATACGCTTAACTGTTTCAGCACGCTTTCCAGCATAAACAGATCCAGTTCCCTGATGGTGCCGTCTTTTTCCATCGCCTCCACAAAGCGCACCGGCGGGATGACCGTCCCGTCCTCTGATATACCCCTCACCAGAGCTTCGGCCCCTATCAGGCTTCCGTCCCGCATATTTATTTTGGGCTGGAAATACGGCACAAATTTCCTGCTGGAAATCTCAGCGGTGCTGAATTCGTCTGTTCCGTCCAGAAAATCAGTCCGGCCTCCGGAAGCCTGTTTCACATTTTCACAGTGCATGATCGCCTGGGCTTCACGCACAAGATTCCTTGCCGAAAACACCCCGTCCGACCACACATAGCCGATCCGCACCTGCTTTGGGTAACGACGCTGAAGCGCCGTCCTCAGGCGGGCGCACCGTCCGTCAAAAACTTCTCTTATCATATTCGGCGCAAGGACCACAAATTCCGCGTCCCATGTCCGGAATATAAAGGTTTTGCCGAAAATATTCAACAGGGTATCCGCAATAAACTGAAGAAATTTTCTTCCATATTCAAATCCAAAGGTGCTGTTGATCGCGGAGAAATTCGGCACATCCACAGACAGGGCCCCCATAGTACTGTAAGAGTCCGAATTCAGAGAATAGACAACATCCATATAGGAATTCAGATTGGGCATCATCGTAAGAATATCCTGTCCGGCAGCCGGCGCTCCTCCGTTCATGGAATCAAACCTCTTCTGCTCGCCCAGAATATAGGGGACCAGCGTGCGGATCAGCGTTACGTCGCCGATATATTCTCCGGCGTTTTCCACACAGAGGAACCCTGTGATCCTTCCACGCTCCCTGAGAGGATAGGCAAGAACGTTCCAGTTATCCTCGTCGTTTCTGCGCCCCCAGAACGGCGCGTTATTTTCCATATAGACAGGAACGCCTTTTTCCATACATCTGTTCAGAAGCGGAACTTTCTCGATCTCAATACCGGACATGGCGTGCTGAATACTTTGCTTTCCCAGTTGTTTCCATTCATAAAGCATCGTCACCGTGCGCCCGTCCTCCGACAGCGCCACAATGTAGGCTCTCACCGCGTTATAGTACATTCCGATGCAGGAGAGGGCGTTCCCTAAGGACTCCTCCAGGGACTTTGCTTTCAGCATATTGGTGGCGCAGTAAAAGGCGCTTCTCTGCTCTTCTTTCGTAAGAGCGCGGTCAGGGTCTTCCGCCTGGACAAAAATCTCCTGTCCTGAATTCTCCTTCCGAAGCCCCGCCCAGGCCCAGTCCTCGTCTTCGCTGGGAAACATTACCGTATCGACGGCAGAATCCTTCCATATCTCGCAGAGATAACCTGCTCTCAGGTTCAGGATATCGTAATCCGCTTCTCCCGTCCGTTCCAGAACCGTACCTGCCACAAATCTAAGGTCGCCGATCTCCGGTATATTCTCCATGGACGTCCTGATATATGCAAAAGCGTCCTCAAACCTTCTCTTAATATCAAACCTGGATACGGCCCTCGGAAAAAATACGGTAATGGAATCCGCTGAATCCTGTCCTGTCACGCATTCTCCTCCAAGAGCGAAAGACAGGGCGATTGCAATGAAGCGGTACAGCGCCGGAAAAGAATCTTTTTTTCTGTCTCTTTTCCCAAGAATATGCACCACAGACAGGGCGCAGTCCGACGCGCCGCCCTGTCTGACAAGACATTCCGCCAGACGCCTTACGCTTTTCAGTGTATAGAGCCCGCTTTCCGGATGATGTTCCAGTTCTCCGCCCGCAAGTTTTTCCCAGTCATACTTCTGCTGCGCATCTGTACAGCAGGCAAACATATATACATTCTTCTGTTCCGAGTCCGCCGTCAGATTAATGGTACACTGAGACCAGCGGATGTCGCCTCCCTCATCCACTCTCCGGCCGTCCCAGGTCAGCCACCGTCTGCCCTCTCTGTAGCATTTCAGAAGATAGGAGCGGTTGAACAGATCCTTAAAATCCTGGACATCTGTTTTTGTAAAAATCTCTTTGCTCCACCGCTCTACAAGAGACGCATACGTTTTTCCCCAGGTCCAGGAAGTCTGATCCAGACCTTTGTACCACAGCTCATTTACATAATCCTGTGTAAGATTCACTTTAAGTCTCAGCAAAAGATGATGCCTTAATATTCCCGGCACAGGCCGGACCGGAACGGCCATCCGTCCTATCCTGGACATTCCCGGAAGTTTCCGCTGTATCCCTACCGCCTTTACAGGCTCTTTATCTCTGTTATATGTCATCCGGTAAGAAAGAGATACCCAACTGTAGCAGTCGCTGACCTGATCTTTGATCACAAAATTCCCGGTGTCTCCTCTTTTTCCGCTCAGAAGATCTTCCGCAAACTTCCGGAATTCAGTCCGGGAATTCGGATGCACAATCCCGTTTTCTATGAAAGATTCCGGAAATCCTTCCACAACCGTCTCCGGACAGCAGCACTGTTCTTTTACATTAAAAGTATTATAAGTTCTTTTTTCTATATCCACTTCCCACATGAGATGAGGCGTCTGTCCAAAAGCTACCCGGAGTCTTTCATTGCTCTCCTCCAGCTCGCTTTCTGTACGGATCAGATCTGTGACATCTGTAGAAAGCTCCAGCACTACCGGATACTCGCTGGCGGGATAGGAGATCCGGGACACTCTGGCCTGCCGCCAGATCCATTTTTTTCCGTTGGCGGAAATCCGGTGAATATGCTCCGCCGTCTCCTTTTTCTCCGCGGTATCTCTCACCACCTGGATATACTCGGCTATATGATCCGGATGAATTCCTATGTTTTCCAGGCTGCAGGGAAGGATAAACCCGTCCGCCGTAATCCCCAGCATACGGAAAAAGCCGCTGCTGGCGTAAATCACCCTGATCTCCGGCCCTGCCTCCAGAAGAGCGACGCCTCCGTTCAGATAGCTGATCAGTGTATCTGTAGCAATTCCGTCCAGTTTTTGCAGGTTTCTTCTTTTTTCCCTTTTCCGCACTTCAGTCTCATCTGTAAGCAGGCAGCAGCTTCCCCGTCCGTCTTTTCTTGCTTCAAAAAGCGCCGCCGCAGTCTGCCCGAACAGAATATCAAAAGACAGCTCTTTTCCCGTAGCGACGTACGCGCCCACGCAGACGGTCACCTGAAGTTCCGCCTGATCCCCTTTAACCGGGAAAGAAAGCTTCCGGCAGATTTCCTGCGCCTTTTGGAACATCTCTGCGTGGGTGACTCCGCGGGCGGAAAACACCAGAAATTCATCTCTTCCGATCCTGCATACAATATCCGGGGCGGAAAACAGGGCAGACAATAACTGCCCGGCCCGAACGACCGCCCTGTTCTCCTCTTCGCGTCCCATAAGTTCATTGATTTCTCTGGAATTATCCAGATCTATCATAAAAGCGCCGCAGACGTCCTTGTCGGACAGTTTGCCGATCCTGTCTTCAATAAGTTTCCTGGCCTTCTCCCCATCCATGGGAATCCCCCTCCCAAAAGTACCGCAGAATTTTAATTATGTGTTATTTCTTCCTATTATTAATATACAGTCTATTTTATTATATTCTTTTTTTGTGATTAATTCTACCCCCCCAGACCGTCCGAAAACTCGATTTTTAGGCATAAAATCAGCCCCTTTCTTTCATCTTGTGTCATTGAAAACTGAATAAAATACACAGGATGAAGAAAGAGGCTTAAGCCTGTTCCATCAATTCCATCATTTTTTGAAATCCAAGGAGATTCCTGGCTCTTTCCAGATTATATCCTAGACAGAAGAGCGCAAATTCCCCAGCCACTTTTCGCATTCCTTTTAGTAGAAAATAAGTGGCTCCCATGGCTCGTTTTATAGTTCCAAATGGATGTTCCGACAGACACATCCGCTGCGTCATTTTCTCCCGGTTTGGTTTCAGAAAGAATTTTACAATCTTCTTCTTTTCATAATGATATTTCTCTTTCGATGCTGTTTCTTCTGGTTTATTTCCTTCTGCTTCCAGCCAATCCTTACATGGTTTCTCCAGCTGATCTTTTGTAAAATCAATTTCTTTCCATTCGCCTTTTCCTTTGTAACACTTGTTTCGGTTTGGGCAATGCCTGCAGGCATTTTTATTCGCATAACGTATATTTCCGTTTTTCTTTATGCATTTCTGTCGTAGGATTTCTCCTGCTGGACAGTATACCAGATTTTGTTCAGGGTCTCTGACAAAATATCCTGTTTTCGCCTTTTCCAGCATTTCTTCCTGACTGCCATATACTCTGTCTTTTTCTGGTTTTTCATCCACTACTTTCCGGCGCACAGTCCCTACTTTCATGTCCTGTATCACTGATTTATAAGCTTCCGGTATCTGTCCCGCATGCAGGGCTTTCTTTAATTCCTCTGGGACTGTGCTGGTAAGATCTGCTTTCGCTTTTTCATAGGGTGTTTCGATTTCGTAACCATCTTTTCCGTCATCTGTTATGACATGGGGAATTATTCCATTTTCCAGACAGCTTACCATATCCTCCGTATTCTCATAACCCTTATCAGCCACCACCTCTACGATATTTTCTGGTTCAGCTTTCTTTATTTCCTCCATGGTACTTTCCAACAAACCATGGTCTGTCACCTGATTCGTCATTTGAAAATCCCGGATCAGATGTGTTTCGGAATCTACTGCCGTTTGTGGATTATATGCTACTGCAAAACCGTTCTTATTTTTCATAAGTTTTGCATCTGCATCCGTGATAGATAACTGTGATACTCCGGTTTCCTCCATTAACTTCTGATACTCCAAATATCTGGCAAGACGTTCCTGAACTTCTTTTAGTTTTGCTTCAAGCTCTTCTCTGGTTAATTCCCCGGGAATTTCGTCTGACTCTTCCTGTTTATCCATCTCGTTAAGTATCCGCAGATATTCATCTGTATGTCCGTTCAGCCACTTGATCCGGTCATCCAGCTTATTTTTTGTGAAGTTATTATCTTTCGAATTATTGGCCTGGATTTTTGTTCCGTCCACTGATGTAAATCCCCATTCCACCGCACCGGAAATCCGACGGTTAAACTCATGAAAGATTTCCTTAAGGCTGTCTATATTGTCTTTTCTGAAGTCTGAGATGGTACGGAAATCAGGTTCTACACCACCAGTCATCCATTTCACTTCAAGATTCACCTTACAGCTTTCTGCCAGCTTTCGTGAAGAACGAATTCCTTTTCTGCTTCCGTAAATATAAAGCTTGTAAAGGCTTTTCGGATCATAGGATGGACGACCTTCCACAGCCGCAGCTTTTACACCATATTTCTTCATGTCAAGATGTTCCACAAACGCATCAATTATTCTTGCAATACTTTCTTCATCTACAAATGCATCCCATGAACAGCACATCAGCTGATTACGGTCAAATCCGGAAACATATGGCATATCATCACACCTCGAAAAAGATTTTTTCTCTGGTTTTATTATACTATATTTGAACCATAGATGCATGATTTCTGTGTACTTTATTCAGTTTTCAATGTGCAGTATAAATATCTATATTGAACACTCATAAGAGTGGCTCAATCTTAATTTCGATGAACATTCATCTTAGTTTTCGGACAGTCTCCCC
>DXGV01000037.1 GCA_019113745.1 Candidatus Blautia intestinavium | reverse complement strand
ATTAAGTATGAAAAAGAAGCGGTATGCGATTGGAACAAATCCGGAAAAATATCTGGATGAACTTATGAATTTGTAAAAAGATCAAAAATCAATAGGCTTGGTTAGGGAACACATTCATGCGTTTGTCGTGGAAAAAATGCGATTATTCATTGACAGAAAGAACATTACGTGCTACTATCATTTCAAAGCATACACGATTTTCTACATATCTGAGAACATATCTTTTTATTTCAAATCTGTGAAACTCTATGCTTTTAAAATCCACTATCAACGAGACATTTTAACAAAGCAGGGAGGGTCGCAGAAGAGAAGTGTTCCTCCCGGAAGAAAGGAGGAACTATGGGTAAAAAGGATGTAGTGTCCAAAATCTACCTGGGAGCGGCGGACAGGATCGCCGATCTCCTGAATAACGAGCTGTTTGAAGGCGTCAGTGCCGTGGCAGCGTCAGATATCATAGAGCTGGACAGCGAAGCGGCGAGTATACTAAAAGATGAAGATAATATCGTCAATGTACGTGTTGTTGCCAAAGATCTGGTGCGGAAAGTCCGGTTCGGCATACAGGTGATGCTCTTTGCCATCGAGGAGCAGAGCGATATCAACTATGCCATGCCGCTGAAGGTGCTGAACGGAGACGCGGCGCTTTATGATAAGCAGTGGAAGGGGATCCGCCGGGAACATAAGAGGAAGAAAGACCTGAGCGGCGCGGAATATCTCTCCGGCTTTGGCAGAGAAGACCGCCTGGTCCCGGTGCTAAGCGTGGTACTATATTTCGGCGAGCAGGAGTGGGACGGGCCGCTCTGCCTGAAGGAGATGATGGATCTCAGTGCCTTTCCGGAAGAAGTGAGGGAGAAGATCGCGGATTATCCCGTCCATCTGATCGACGTGAGGAGATATCCCCATGCGGAACGTTTCCGCACAGACCTCAAGCTGGTGTTCGGATTTTTGCAGCGCGCATCAGAACCCGAGGAACTTGCAGAATTTATCGAAGAAAATACAAAAGAGTTTTCCAGCCTGACAGAGGACGCCTATGATATGATTGCGTCCATGTCAAAGACATGGGAATTGAAGGAACTGAAAAAAGACATAGGGCAGGAGGATTACAATATGTGCAAAGCGATAGATATGATGATGCAGGAAAGAGAAGAACGCGGCGAAGCGCGCGGGATAAAACTAGGCGAGGAACGCGGCGAAGCGCGTGGAATACGGCTGGGAGAAGCGCGTGGGATAGAAACAGACAGAAATATATTCCGTCTGTATATACAAGGCTACAAACAGAGCGAGATAGCAGAGACACTTAAAATAAGCCTTGAACGTGTAAAGGATTTTCTGGGTGAAGAAGCAACAATCTGAATATTTTTTATTAGGGGCCGGTCGAGTGACCGGCTCTTTTTAGATAAACAGTATTTACGGAATAGAAAGAAAAATGTTGGCAGGACCGAAAAATCATATATAATAAAGGTGGATTTTAATTGTGAGGGCTGTCGTATGAATGGATTAAAAACGCTATATGACCATATGTGCAAAATCTGAGAATGCACTTTGAAAAACGGAGTTTCCATTTGTCAAGATTCAGGAGATTGAGGATATGAATTTATTTCAAGAAAGAGATTACGAGTTAATAGAAGAAGCCAAAAAAGCAATTCATCTAAACTACGATCAGGAGCATTATAATCATACTCTAGGAGCAGCCATACGTTGTAAAAATGGTAAAGTATATGTTGGAGTAAATCTATATTCTTTGCATGGGGTCTGCGCGGAGCAAGTGGCAATAGGAACAGCAATCACAAACGGCGAAAGAGAGTTTGACACTATCGTTGCAGTTAGAGGAAAAGAGGGCGAGGAAATCATACCTCCTTGTGGAAACTTCCGCCAGATATTGCGTGATTATATGCCGGAGTGCGGTGTCATTGTGTCCGTACACGGAGAACTAAAAAAAATCAGAGCAAAGGAACTTCTGCCGCTTTCTTATTCTGTGGAATAAATATAATTTGAGGTAGGAAAATCATATAAAACAGCAGGAAGGGGTTTCCTGTGATATGATGACAGGAACAAGCAGGCAATTATAAACAGATTCCAGGGAGGTGCAATTTTGGAACTTCGTACACTTCGCTATTTTCTGGCGGCGGCACAGGAAGAGAATATTACAAAAGCGGCAGATATCCTGCATGTGACTCAGCCCACGCTGAGCCGGCAGATGATGGACCTGGAGCGTGAACTGGGTGTGACTCTGATGCTTCGCGGCAAAAACGGCCTGACACTGACCGACGACGGTATCTTTTTCCGGCAGCGGGCGCAGGAGATCGTTGAGCTGGCGGACCGGCTGGAAAAATCTTTCGTGGAGCGGCAAAACAATATCAGCGGAATGGTTGTGATCGGCGCGTCCGAGACGGTCGGAAGCCAGACGCTGGCCAGGTTGATCAAGGAGTTTTCCAGGAAATACCCGGCGGTGCAGTTCACACTTTATAATGAAACGGTAGATAACATCAAAGACCGTCTGGACAAAGGACTGGTAGATATCGGATTGCTGCTGGAACCAGTTGATGTGACAAAATTTGATTATGTCCGTCTGTCCCAGCAGGATATCTGGGGACTTTTGGTACGGGACGACCATCCGCTGACGGAAAAAGAATCTCTTACGGCGGATGATGTTGCTTCGTACCCTCTTATCCTGCCGCTGCGGGACAACATCCGTGTGGAGATTCTTCACTGGCTTGGGCGGGATGAAAAAGAACTTACGATCCCGCTGTTTTATACGTTGCTTTCCAACGCCGCATTGATGGTGGCGGAGGGACTTGGCTGCGCGTTCTGTATGGATGGAGCGCTGGCAATCCGCAGCGATCCCCGTCTGCGTTTTATTCCTCTGGAACCGCGGCGGGTAACGCACAGTGTACTGGTGTGGAAGAAGAACAAGATTTTTTCTCCGGCGACCTCTCTGTTTATTCAGGAGATCAATCTACTGAGAGCAATAATTGAATAAGAGACTGTTATCAAAGACCTCCAGGAAATTCCCCGGAGGTCTTTTGTGCGATACGATCGGAAAGCAGCCGCCATGCTTGCATGAGCGGATATTTGACGGGCAACGGACAGCAAGCGGCAATTGCCGTGAGCTGCGCGGGAGCGCGCCCAGAGGAGGTCCGGAGGAGTCCGAAGGGGGCACCAGTAGGGCGGTGAACTATTTGCAAAATGTATGGATAATGATTTGAAATAGGTATTAGATATTGATCAGAGAGTACATTATAATAAACTCAGAAACCGGAAGATGTAAGTGAATATCGGGATGAGAGGTGAAAATATGTGGAAAAAATGTATGGCGGCATGTCTGACGCTGGCTGTGGCAGTATCTGCCGGAATGCCGGCACAAAATGTACAGGCGTCAGAGGAACTGGTGGGGATTCAGGCGGCACTGGAATCACAGGCAGAGGAAGCCGCAGAGCAGAATACGGAAGCGCAGTCTGATATTCTTATCGCTTATTTTACCTGGGCCGAGAATGCTGTGATTGATGAGACGGTAGATGCTGTGACATCTCCCAGTGTGACGGAGCCGGGAAACGTAGGACAGCTGGCGGGCTGGGTACAGGAAGAAACCGGCGGCGACCTGTTTTCCATTAAGGTAACGGAGCCGTATCCGGCGGACTGGGATGCCTGTCTGGAACGGGCCAATGAGGAACGGGGCAACGACGCCCGGCCGGAGCTTGAGGAAAACGTAAGCGGTCTGGAACAGTATGAAACAGTTTTTCTGGGGTATCCCAACTGGTGGTACGGAGTCCCTATGGCGCTTCTGAGTTTTCTGGAAGACAACAATCTTTCCGGCAAAGATGTGTACCTGTTCTGTTCCCATGGCACAGGCGGACTGGCAAACAGTGTGGAGCAGATTACAGAAGCTTCGCCGGAGGCTGTTATTTCCGATAATATTTTTGACTGCTATGAGGAGGACGCGTCATCTTCTGAAGACGCGATCCGGTCATGGGCGAGTGATCTGGGATATTCCCGGCAGGAAGAAACGGAATCAGATGTTTCCACAGCTGAACAACGTCAGATTTCCGTGCAGTTCGGAGAAAATACAGCAGTTTATGTCCTGAACGACGGCAGCGCGGCTGATTCTCTCTATGAAATGTTGCCGCTGACTGTCGAAGTGGAAGACTACAGCAACAATGAGAAGATCTTTTATCCGGAAGAGGGTCTGGATACCACTGATTCTCCGCTGGCGCAGGCGGGGGCCGGAACACTGGCCTACTACGAACCATGGGGCGATGTGGTTTTCTTCTATGGGGATTACAATGAAAATCCCGGACTGTTTGAACTGGGACAGATCGTTTCCGGTGGAGAATCCGTCAGTCAGATGACCGGGACAATTACGATTGAAGTATTTAATGAATAATCAGGAGGAAATTAGAATGGACAGAAAAGAACGAACCGAACAGAAAATGCAGGAACTTTTTCACAGCCACGCTGCAGGCGACGAAGGAACCGACGGCGGATTTATGCAGATCTTACAGGGCTATATCTTTGGAGATGTGTGCTATACAGGAAGCCTTGACAATCGTATGCGAGAGCTGGTCACCGTCACAGTGCTGACAACCCTGAGTACACTTCCCCAGTTGAAAGCCCATGTGCAGGCCAGTCTGAACGCCGGATGTACGCCTGTAGAGATACGGGAGGCGGTTTATCAGTGTGCGCCGTTTATCGGTTTTCCCAGGACACTTAACGCCATCGGCGCTATGAACGAGGTGTTTGAAGGAAACGGTATTCAGTTGCCGCTGCCTTCCCAGAAGACACTGACCGGTGAAAGCGAGGATGAACGTTACCGGAAAGGTCTGGATATCCAGAATACTCTCTACGGGACAGAAATTGCCGACCGCTATACCTGGCTGCCCGGTGATTTCGCTCAGGCAGTGCCCCGTTTTCTGACAGAACTCTGTTTCGGCGATTTTAACACCCGCTCCGGACTGGACGGCAAGACCCGCGAACTGCTTACTGTTGTACTGCTTGCTGCGCTGGGCGGTGCGGAAGTGCAGGTAAAAAGCCATGTGGAGGGCGCGCTGAAAGCAGGTAACACCAGGGAAGAAGTAGTCTGCGCGTTGGTTCACGCAAGCGGCTATATGGGTATTCCGCGCTTGTTTAACGCGCTGAACGTGTGCAGGGAATTATTGACAGATTAATGGAAGGGTAAGGAGTATTCACATGAAAATCGTTATTTTAGAGGGAAGTCCCAACAAAAAAGGTTCCTCCAATCTGCTGGCGGAGTGCTTCAGGCAGGGTGCGGAGGAGGCTGGTCACAGCGTGGAGATCGTGGATACAGCCCGGGCAGATATCCATCCCTGTACAGGCTGCATTCACTGCGGATACGAGGGGCCCTGCGTACAGAAGGATGACGTGGAGACCATCCGCGAAACGATCCTTGCCGCCGACATGCTGGTGTTTGTCACACCGCTGTACTATTACGGAATGTCGGCCCAGTTGAAGACCATGATCGACCGTTTCTGTGCGTTCAACAGTTCCATCCAGCGCAAACACATGAAATCTGCGCTGCTGGCGGCAGCCTGGAACAGCGATGACTGGACTTTTGAGGCGCTGGAAGCTCATTATAAGACGCTGGTGCGCTATCTGAATCTGACAGACATGGGAATGGTGCTGGGCTATGGCTGCGGCACGCCTTCCATGACACAGCATTCCCGGTATCCCCAGCAGGCGTACAGCCTTGGGAACCGGTTGAAATAACAGTGACGGACAGATAGTTTTACCGAGATGAGAAAGGAATGCTCGCTTGCCCTGCTTTTGTTTCTGGCCATGCTGGGACTGATGGGAAGCGCTGTGTACGGAATGACAATTTTTTTCCGGCTGGGTATGCTTACCTGTATGCTGGTGCGCACTCAGTTTGTATTTCTGGATTTCAGCGAGCCGGTTCCGCTGTTTTATCTGGATTATCTGGCTATGATGGGGACGTTTGTTTTTCTGGGTTATTATATGATGAAGAAAACCGGAAAACAGGACAGGAAGAATTCTGTTAAAAGAAAAATACAGTTAATAAAAATTAAGTCGGAGGTAATTGATCATGAAAAAGAATATTGGAAATGCGCTGGCATTATATCCCACGCCTCTTGTGGTTGTGGGAGCAATGGTAGACGGCAGACCTAACTGGCTGCTGGCCGGTCATGTAGGTATTATCGGTCACGATCATGTGATGGTCAGCCTTGCCGTAGCTCACTATACCAATAAAGGCGTCAGAGAAAGCAAAAAGCTTTCTATCAACATTGTGGATGAAGGACTGTTGTCCAGAGCGGATCGTTCCGGCTGTGTCAGCGGCAGTAAGGAGGATAAATCTGCATTGTTTGATTATGTGGTGGACGATGCGGGCGTGCCGATGATCTCTCAGGCGCCGGTGACCATGGTCTGCAGTGTAGAGGATATCTATGAAACCAAAGGCTTTGAGAGTTTTATCTGTACCATCGATGCAACCTATGCCGAAGAGCGGGTGTTGAACGAGGCCGGCAAGATCGATTATCGCGTCCTCAAACCGGTACTTTTTGAAATGCCTACTTATGAATATTTACGCACCGGAGACGTTATCGGCAAATGCATGTCTTTTGGGAAGGACGCAGAATAGTGAATGTGTCAGATAGTGGAAAGGCCGGAAAAAGAATGGGAAATGGAATCATAAAGAAGCATCAGAAGACAGATATCACAAGCCGTCCGCTGATCATATCGTATTCCTATTCCGGTAATACTCATCGGATCGCGCAGGAGATCTGTGCTGCGACCGGCGGCGACTGGTGTGAGATTTATCCATGGCAGCCATATCCCATGGCGTTTCCGGAACTTCTGGATCAGGTCAGAAAAGAAGTGCAGACAGAGTACCGTCCCCGTCTGCTTCCGGGCAGCAGTAATCCGAAGCCATATCAGGTGATTTTTGCAGGGTCCCCCAACTGGTGTGGAACGATAGCGCCCCCACTGGCTTCGTGGCTGGCCAGGAATGATCTGTCCGGGAAAATTATTCTGCCGTTTTATTCTCACTGCGACGGAGTGGCCTGCGATTTCAGACGGGATATCGCCCGGATCTGTCCGGAAGCAGATGTAAGAGAAGCGCTGGGGGTTGTTGCAGATAGCAGTACGGATTGGTCGGAAATGCTTCGTGAATGGATAAAAGAGGTCTTGTATTCTGACGCTGGATAAAAATAAACTGAAAGTCATGCCTGTCGTACATACAGGCTGACATACGGATATCAGAAAAAATACTGGAGGAGTAAAACTCATGAGAATTTATGACAAAGAACAATTCAATAAAGAAAATATTTTCGAGCTGGGTAACGCCAACACTGCCTATGAGCAGTATTTCATCGGTAATTCCTACCTGAATCCGCTGACGGAAGCAGGCAAATGTCCGGTGTTTCTGGCAAACGTTACCTTTGAGCCGGGATGCCGCAACAACTGGCATATCCATCATGCGAAGTCCGGCGGCGGACAGCTTCTCATCTGCACGGCAGGAGAGGGGTGGTATCAGGAAGAGGGTAAAGAAGCCGTCAGCCTGACGCCTGGAATGGTTATCACTATTCCGGCGGAAGTAAAGCACTGGCACGGAGCCAAGAAGGACAGTTGGTTCGCCCATATTGCGGTAGAGGTTCCCGGTGAAGAGACCTTTAACGAGTGGTGCGAACCGGTGGACAATGCGGAATACAGCGCTCTGGAGTAGGGAGGGAGAAATGATGCAGTATACAAAACTGGGTAATTCTGAACTGACTGTGTCACGTATCTGTATGGGATGCATGGGTTTTGGAGATCCCCATAATGGTCAACACAGCTGGACGCTGGATGAAGAACATTCCCGCGAGATCATTAAGAGAGGACTGGAACTGGGCGTGAATTTCTTCGACACTGCCATAGGCTATCAGAGCGGCACCAGCGAGCAGTATCTGGGCCATGCTTTGTGGGACTTTGCCAGACGGAAGGATGTGGTGGTAGCTACCAAATTCCTTCCCCGTACTCAGGAGGAGATTGCAGCCGGTATTACCGGTCAGCAGCACATCCAGAACATGATCGATACCAGTCTGTTTAATCTGGGAATGGATTATGTGGATCTCTATATTTATCATATGTGGGATTACGAAACGCCGCTTTATGATATCATGGACGGACTGAACCGCATTGTGCGGGCAGGAAAGGCCCGTTATATCGGCATTTCCAACTGCTTTGCCTACCAGCTTGCGAAAGCCAATGCGCTGGCGGAAAAAGAAGGTTTCACAAAGTTTATTTCCATTCAGGGACACTACAATCTGATCTTTCGGGAAGAGGAACGGGAAATGGCAAAACTCTGCGCAGAGGACAATATCGCCATGACGCCCTACAGTTCTCTGGCCGGCGGTCGGCTTTCAAAACATCCGGGAGAGACTTCAAAAAGGCTGGAAGAGGACAGCTATGCCAGATTTAAATATGATGCCACAGCACAGCAGGATCAGATTATCATTGAGCGCGTGGCAGAGCTGGCGGAAAAGCACGGCGTTTCTATGACGGAAATCTCACTGGCCTGGCTGTTGACGAAGGTGACTTCTCCGGTGGTGGGCGCAACCAGACGCCGGCATATCGAGGGTGCGGTCAAGGCAGTGGAGCTTGGACTGACACTGGAGGAAATATCCTGGTTGGAAGAGCCCTATGTTCCTCATAAGCTGGTGGGGGTAATGGCGCAGAATACCCGGGCGGCAGCCGGCGAGCAGCACGTTTGGAGTACCGGAAATCAGAAGATTCAGGGGCGGTAGCGAAAGAGGGATATCGAGTGGGGTAAACCTGCCGGGGAGGTGTTTTTATTTATAAAATAAGGTGTACATATGATAAGATTATTTTCCTGATCCTGTGTTTCTGTGTTTTTCTCTGTACGCTATTATGTGAACGGGTTCTGGCAGATGACAGCGCATTGCTCACAGAGCAGGAGGAACGATCAGTTGAGGAAGAAATGACAGAGCAGATTATAATCACAATCCATGCCGGCGCAGATTTATATTATGTTGAAGGGATACTGGAAGTAATACAAACCGGCGGAGACGGCTATGAAAGAATTATGGAAGTATACAGAAGTGTTGAAAAAGCAGAGAATCCTGGAGGAGAAAATTCTTATGAAGTCTTAGAGAGAACAGAGCCCACGGTACTTACCGTGTATACAGAAGACGAAATATATGGATTTTACAGTGTATATGAGATGGAGAAAAAAGACAGGTCGATTGATTACTATGGATATTTAGTAGGGTATGCGGATGGAGAAAATTACTACTCAACATGATTTGTTATCCATGAGATAAAATTTAATCATAAGGGGGAACTATGGAATATCTGGCGCATATTGAAGGAGAACGCAGACAGTCTGTGAAAGATCATCTTTATGGAACAGCGGTGTCTCCGTCTTTTTTAGTGTAACCCGTCCATACGTCGCTCCCTTCGCAGGAGCGCGGATTGAAACTCCGGAATATAAATTGAAGCTGTCAAGGCGCTACATTTTGGCAGGATAGAAGAGCATAAGATTATTGAAAAGAAAAAAATTGTTGATATAATAGAACCATGAGATTATATATCAGAATATTTTCTAAAGTGCTGAAATTTTATATTATGCGCCATCCTTATCTGACAGCGGTTCTGGCTGTGTGGTGTATGGGGAGCGTCTGTCTTGGATTCACCTCTTCCTGGAGGTTGTGTTTCGCCATGATTCTGTCTTTCTGCATCCTGATCGCAGGCTGCAGGAAAATATGGGTTTTCCTTGAAGATTTTGGGAGCCGGAAAGCCAGGACAGAAAGAAAACTCAGGAAAGACAGAGAACGCGAACTGCTGCTGCAGTATCTGAAAGAAGAGATGGGCCTGAAATAAGTGGCGAGGACAGCCTTTTTGCATAAAAAATAACAGATTTCAGCCGGAGAGGAGATTTTACCAATGAACACAATTCCCGAACAGCTTCTTGCTTTCATAGAAAAAAGCCCTGACTGTTTTCATGCAGTGGCGGCGATGAAGGAAGAGCTTGCTGCAAACGGATTTAAAGAACTGAAAGAAAATGAGAAATGGCAGGTAACAAGAGGCGGCAGGTATTTCGTGACAAGGAATGAATCCGCGCTGATCGCTTTTACCATTCCGGAACAGGACATGAGAGGTATGCGTATACTGGCAACCCACAGCGATTCCCCCAGTTTTAAGATCAAGGAAAATCCGGAGATGGAGGCGGAAGGCCATTATATTAAGCTGAACGTGGAGAAATACGGCGGAATGCTCTGCGCTCCCTGGTTCGACAGACCTCTTTCCGTGGCCGGAAGAGTAGTGGTGAAGGATGAAGAAAAGGGCGGAATGCGTTCCGTTCTGGTGAATCTTGACCGGGATCTGGTGATGATCCCCAGTCTCGCCATACATATGAACCGTGAGGTAAACGACGGTTACAAATATAACGCCCAGAAGGATATGCTGCCTCTTTACGGAGATATTCAGGCGAAGGGCACCTTCATGAAACAGGTGGCGGAAGCGGCAGGCGTGAAGGAAGAAGAGATCCTGGGACATGATCTTTTCCTTTATAACCGTCAGAAGGGCTGCATCTGGGGAGCTGAGGGAGAATTTATCTCCAGCAGTCGTCTGGATGACCTGCAGTGCGCTTTTGCGTCTCTTAAAGGCCTTCTTGCCGGAGAGAAGAAAGAATATATGGCGATGCACTGCGTTTTTGATAATGAAGAGACAGGCAGCGAGACAAAGCAGGGCGCGGCGTCTACCTTCCTTTATGATACGCTTGTAAGAGTTCATGACTGTCTGGATTATTCACGGGAAGACTATTTGATCCATCTGGCGGACAGCTTTATGGTATCCGCAGATAACGGCCATGCGGTACATCCAAATTATGGGGATAAGGCGGATCCGGTGAACCGCCCGTATATGAACGGAGGTATCGTGCTGAAATTCAACGCCGCCCAGAGATACTGCACAGACGGCGTATCTGCCGCGATGTTCCGGGATATCTGCCGGCAGGCAGGAGTGCCGGTGCAGACATTTGTGAACCGTTCCGATATAGCCGGAGGTTCCACTCTGGGAAATATTTCCAACACCAAAGTGGCTCTGAACACGGCAGATATCGGACTGGCCCAGCTTGCCATGCATTCTCCCTACGAGACGGCAGGCGTAAAAGATACGGAATACCTTGTAAAAGCAGCCGCGGCTCTTTTCGCGTGACGTGTTATGATAAAGATCATTCTGATATACCTAGCAGCGGTGAACCTCGCAGCGTTCATCGTCTACGGCCGGGACAAGCGTCTGGCGGTAAAAGAGAGATACCGGATAAGTGAGAAAACGCTGATCCTGCTGGCTCTGTTCGGCGGCTCCATCGGAAGCCTGGCAGCCATGCATCTTTTTCATCACAAAACACGAAAGAAAAAATTTGCGTGGGGAGTGCCGGCAATACTGGTGCTGCAGGCGGCGCTGTGCATTTACCTGATAATACGCGCGTCTGGCGTTTGAGTTGTTGACTGTTATTTTCCTGCGGATGGACTGAGTATACAGTAAGAATGAGAGAATCCCGGATTGTTACGGTAGAACAAGAGAGATTTATACAGTAAAAACGAGAGAATCCCGGATTATTACGGTAGAACAAGAGGAATATATACAGTAAAAATGAGAGAATCCCGGATTATTGCGGTATAACAAGGGAGATTTATACAGTAGGAATGAGAGAAAATCGGATTGCTGCGGTATAACAAGGGAAATATATACAGTAAAAATGAGCATACCCCAGATTATTGCGGTAGAACAAGGGGGATTTATACAGTAAAAACGAGAGAATCCCGGATTATTACGGTAGAATAAGAGGAATATATACAGTAAAAATGAGAGAATCCCGGATTGTTACGGTAGAACAAGAGAAATTTATACAGTAGGAATGAGAGAAAATCGGATTGCTGCGGTAGAACAAGGGGGATTTATACAGTAGGAATGAGAGAAATCTGGATTATTGCGGTAGAATAAGAGGAATATATACAGTAGGAATGAGAGAAATCTGGATTGCTGCGGTAGAACAAGGGGAATATATACAGTACAAACGAGAGAATCCCGGATTATCACGGTATAACAAGGGGGATTTATACAGTAGGAATGAGAGAAACTCGAATTATTGCGGTAGAATAAAGGAGATTTATACAATAAAAAATAGGAAAACCTGAATTGCTACGGTAGGAACAGAAAAATCTATACAGCAAAACAAAACCAGGGATATTATGAATAACGGCTGCTGCATCCATGATACCAAAGCTCATAAATGCGGCAGCATTCGTTTGTGAGGCAGCTTCCATTTACTCAGAAGCTGCCTCTTCACACATCTTCAGGAACCGTTTCATTACCGGATGATCGTTGTCGTACCGGTAATAAAGCCCGAAGGACATCTGTGGAAATCCTTCCACCGGGATATAGCGAAGCCCTGGTTCCCGTGCCCGGGGTACATCCGGATAGATGGTATATCCCAGATGAGCTTTCACCAGTGTAAAAGCGCTTTCAATATTTTCTACAAAGTACTGCTGTTCCGTAGATAAACCGGATAGCAGCCGTCCCTGAATGGAAAAAAGAGGAGCCGGAATGTGTCTGGGAGAGCAGACAATAATATTCCCTGTAAGTTGATCCGGCGTCAGGCGGTCATACTGTGCCAGCGGATGTTCCGGAGCACAGATACAGGAAACAGGAGCAGAACAGAGTTCTCTGAATGCCAGAGAGGGCTTTTTCTGCTCTTCTTTTATGGCGAACGCCGTATGGATCTTCTGATCCTCCACCATTCCCAGAAGCGAGGGAAAGGGGATCATGTGGATGGAGGGGCGAAGACGCGGGAATTCTCCGGCAAGTCTTTCCAGCACAGTGGGAAGCATTTGCAGTTCCATATGATTGTGGCAGCCGATATCGAAGGGAAGGAACTCTTCATGGCTTCCAAGGCGGCTTCTTGCGGAATAGGCGGTTTTCAGGATCAGTTCCGCGTCTGGCAGAAACTGTATTCCCTCTGTGGTGAGCGCCACGCTTTTGCTGGTGCGTCTGAACAGTTTAACGCCCAGCTCTCCTTCCAGAGTGCGGATCTGGTGGCTGACTGCCGGCTGAGTGATCCTCAGGATTTCTGAGGCTCTGGAAAAATTCAGGTGTTCCGCCACGGTAATAAAGCATTCAAGCTGTACAGTATTCATACTGGCCTCCCTGCAATGATTTATAGCGTTAATGTACAAGGGGCCGTATTGTCCCCTTGTACATTAACTAATGAAAACAGATGGTACTTAGATTTCAGGATGATTAATGATTAAATCATAAAAGTTTATAAAAAGTTTTTATAGATTATAACAAAGAACCGATATCGTTTCAATAAGTTTCTTAAAAGAGTGTTTTTTTAGCGTTTTTCATGTCAAATGAATCTTCCTTTTCAAAACAATGGTTCCAGTATAATTTCATTGTATGAAGATTTTTCATATGATAAAATGATCGTGTAAATAATGGGTTTTGAGCTGATGATAGCGTTAATGTACAAGGGACAACCGTATTGTCCCTTCGTACACTGTCGCTATAAAAATATGAAACAAGAGAGGAGTTCCTTATGAGAATAATATTCGTCCGTCACGGAGATCCGGACTATGAGCATGATACACTGACAGAAAAAGGGCACAGAGAGGCGGCGCTTCTGGGAAAGCTGGCGCCGGAACTGCATCTGGGAGACTGTTATATGTCGCCTCTGGGAAGGGCGCAGCATACTGCTGAGTACTGCCTGAAGGCTACAGGAAAAAATGCGTTGGTAAAAGAATGGCTGCAGGAATTCCCGGCGACGGTGGATATTAATGATTCCCCTGAACTTCAGGAGACATATCCGGATACAAAAAAGAAGGGAGGCAGATATGTTCTCAGGATTCCCTGGGATATGGTTCCTGCATATTTCTCCTCACATCCTGAATATATGAGCCGCGACGGGTGGAGAAATTCAGAGGTCGCCCGGTGCAGCGATACAGTGAGAGCTTATGATAACATTGCCGGGAAACTGGACGCCCTTCTGGCGGAATATGGATATGTCCGGGAAGGGGATCATTACCGTGTGGAAAAAGAAAGCAGGGAAACGGTGACTTTCTTCTGCCACTTTGGAGTAACCTGCGCCATGCTGGCTCACCTGTGGAATGTATCGCCCTTTATCCTCTGGCATTCGCTGGCGCTTCTTCCCACCTCATTTACAGAAGTGGTCACAGAAGAACGTCAGAAAGGAATCGCTTATTTCAGGGCTCTCCATGTAGGCGACACCTCACATCTTAGGATGGGAGGAGAAGCCCCCTCCTTTGCCTGCAGGTTCTGCGAAGTATACAGTGATGAAAGCCGCCATTAATAAAAGAAACGGGAAAAGAGGAAAAAAGGTTGAATGAAAAATGCAGGATTTTAAACAGAGATGTCATTAAATACATTGCCATGATGACTATGCTCCTGAATCATATATCCACTGTCTTTATGGAGCCGGGCACGCTTCTGGCGGAACTGTTTCTGGATATCGGATATTTTACCGCCATTACCATGTGCTATTTTCTGGTGGAGGGATTTCATTATACCCGTTCACGGAAGAAATACGGCCAGAGACTTGCCGTGTTCGCTCTGATCTCCGAAATACCATACTGCCTTGCGTTTACGGAACAGGGAGTGATAGAATTTTACGGCCTGAATATGATCTTCACTCTGCTGCTGTGTTTCGGGATCCTTTGCGCTATGGAAAATATACCGGCGGGAGCTGTGAGAAACGTTCTGATCGCTCTTCTGATCTTTTTGTCCCTGTTCTGTGACTGGGCCCTTCTGGCGCCTGTATTTACCCTTCTTTTTGCATGGGCGCGGAATTCGGAAAAACGGCTGAAAATTGCCTTTACCGCTGCCGCCGTTTTGTTCGGGGTGATGAGCCTGGCGGGAGGGGCGGAGCGTTTTTCTACCGGAACCAATATTCTATACGCGCTTGGATGTATGGCAGGAATCGCCCTTTCCGGTATAGTGATCGTCTGTTTCTATAATGGCAGGAGAGCGGAAAGCGGAAGAAAATTTTCCAAGTGGTTTTTCTACTGGTTTTATCCGGCGCACCTGTTAGTGCTGGGCGTACTGAGAGTGCTTATGGCGGCTCGCTGAATGCTGTGTCAGAAAATGTGAACATGTCGGGAAGGACAACCGCTGAAATTACGCGGCTTGGAGCGTGTTGCCCCTTGTACACTGGCGCTACCGTAGAATATTACCAGATTCCAAAAGGATTTCAACTTGACAGAAAATTTTCTGGATAGTATCATTTTTTTAGATGAAAATTTTTTGAGAGAGAGGAAATTTAGATGGCAAACGATCATGGAGAACAGATAAGAATCGTACAGGAGACAGTGGCGGGAAAGGAAATTACCTTTGCGCATGTAATGGGAGGACCGGCTCCGATCATATACCAGAAGCTTGGACTGAATCCTCAGTTGGATTACCGTTCATCTGCGATTGGAATTATGAATATGACTCCGCCTGAATCCGCAGTTATCGCGTCAGATATCGCGGTAAAGAGCGGAAATGTATATCTGGGATTTGCGGATCGTTTTACCGGAACGCTGATCATTACAGGGGAAATTTCAGATGTGACATCGGCTCTTACAGAGATCGTCAACTATTTCCGGGATTCGCTGGGATATGTTGTCTGCAATATCACGAAAAGGTAGGAAGTGGGTCTATGGCTCGAATGACAAAGGAGGAGCTTCTGGAAAAGCTGTTCCATGACGATTATGAACATTTAAAGGGAAAAAAGCTGCGCATGACCCGTGTTCGAGTGCCAGGCAAAGAGGTATGTCTGGCTCATGTGATAACCCCTTCCGATACCAGTGTTTATCATAATCTGGCGCTGCATATCGGCGTTCATGAAGGAGAGGATCACACAGGAGAATCAATCGGCCTTATCCGTTTTACTCCCTGGGAATCAGTTGTAGTGGCCGCAGACGTAGCTGTGAAAAGCGCTCATGTGGAGATTGGATTTATGGATCGGTTTTGTGGATCACTGATCCTCACCGGCGGACTGGCTGAAGTTCAGACTGCGGTGGAGGAAGTGGTGCGTTTTTTTAGGGAAGTGCTGGGATTTCATACCTGTGAAATTCATAAAAGCTAAGAAACAGTATGCACCCTGTACAGGAGAATGTGGTGCAGTAAAGTAGGGTGACAATGTGAAAAAATTATTTTTAATGGGCAGAAGCGAAGCGGGAAAAACTTCTCTGACACAGGCGCTGAAAGGGGAAGAGCTTCACTATGTAAAAACGCAATATACTACCACAGAAGACGATACGATCGACTCTCCGGGAGAGTATGCGGAATCTAAGCGGTTCAGCGTGGGACTGGCCTGCTTTTCTTTTGAGGCCGATGTGGTTGCTATTGTGCAGGCGGCGGATGAACCGTTCAATCTGTTCGGGGATAGCAGCCGTTGTTTTATTCAGCGGCCGCTGATCGGGATCATTACCAAGACGGATTCTCCGTATGCCAATATCCCCATGGTAAGACAATGGCTGATCAATGCGGGATGTGAGCGTATTTTTCTTGTCAATAATGTGACAAGGGAAGGGATTGACGAGCTTCTGGATTATCTGAAAGAAGATTTACCGAAGCTCACTTTGGAACAGGCGAAATTTAAACAGGAACTTGGACTGAACGAATGGGATCCGCTGCCGGATGGGGTGAAGTACCCGGCAGAGAGCGGAAACTGAACAATCCTGAAATAAAATAAAAAATACAGATTTAGGTATACAGATATAAAAAAGCTTCAGAAAAAGAGGTGTCTCTTCTTCTGAAGCTTTTTATATCCCTTAAACCATATGCTTCATATATTTTTCATCAAAATCCTCTGCGCTCAGAGGTCTGCTGTACAGATATCCCTGGCCGGTGTCGCACCCGATACTTCGGATGAACTGTTCATCATTCGGTGTCTCTACGCCCTCTGCCAGAGTGGAAATTCCCAGACGACCGGCGATATGGACGATTTCTTCCATGATCAGCCGGACGCGGTTCTGGTTCTGGTCGGCGGCATTCATCAGAAAATCTCTGTCCAGTTTTACTTCGTCGATTTTCAGATTTCCCAGAATGTTCAGTGAAGAATAACCGCTTCCGAAATCATCCAGTGAGATACGAAAGCCAAGTTTCTGAAGCTGGGAGATTTTTTCGTTCAGTTCGTCGAGGTTTTCCAGCGCCAGCCCTTCCAGTATTTCAAGAATGATAAAATGAGCGGGAACCTGATATTTAGTCAGGATAGCCGTCAGTTTGTGCACATAATCTCCTTCAAAAAACAAAAGTTTTGACTGGTTTACAGAAATAGGCACAGGTTCCATACCGCCGTTAAGCCATGTGCGGATCTGACGGCAGGCCTGCTCTACCATATATAGATCAAGGCTTGTGCAGAAACCGTTGGACTCAAATAATGGAATGAACTGATCGGGAAAAATCATCTTCCCCGATTCTGTCTGCCAGCGTACCAGCGCCTCCGCTCCATTCAGGGAACCGCTTCGAAGATCCTTTTTCGGCTGAAGGAACATTTTGAATTCTCCGTTTTCTAGTGCGCTGTGCATGTGGCTTTCAATATAATTTTCCAGCTCCTCCTGCTTGTGAAGTTCGGTATCAAAGAACCAGATCGTGCTGCTGTGCCCTCCTTTGGCTTTATTCAGGGCAAAATGAATATGCGTCAGCATATTTTCGGCTTCAGCCTCAGGATCGGCGGAGTCGGAAGAGATAGTCACGCCGCAGTATATGGCCAGTTGATAATCGGTTCGGTTAAAAATTGTGGTTTTTTCAATTTCACTGATGAAAGCCTCCAGACGTCGGCGTATGATATTTTTCTCTGTGTCTTTGAAAAAAAGATAAAAACGATCCTCCGCATCGCGGCAGAAAAATTCTTCCGCCGTTATATGCCTGTCGGCTATCTCTCTGATCTGCCGGAGAAGCTGGTCTGATTTTTCCTTTCCGAAAATTTCAGTGAGGAAAGGAAACTGCCGTATGGTAAATGCAGCCACGCTTCCTCTGCCGGTTTTCAGCGTTTCGATAAGCTTCTGCCGGAAACGGGACATGTTTTCCGCCCCGGTAAGAGCGTCATGGTACGCCAGATAAAGAAGCTCTTTATTATAATTGCGCATCAGCCGGTATCCATAGAGCATCAGAAAGATTACCAGAAGTACAATGGCGGCTGCCATAAGCTGCGCCATGTGGGTGGAAATATCTGTGCGCGCATTCAGACTGTCCCCTGTATTGACACAGAAAAGATACCAGTTATTCAGTCCTATGGGCTCTAACAGAAACGGATAGTCGCGTCCATTATAACTGAAAGAGGAAAAAATTCTTTTTTGATTTTCCAGAGCGTCCTCCACGTTTGATCTTGACTCTCCGGAAAGATAAGGTCCTTCAAAAATCGAGGGAACATTATCTTTTACTACAGAGTTAGAAGAACGGACAAGAAAATCCCCTTCGGAATCGATCAGATGAATATATCCTCCTCCGCCGAATACGGTATTGCCGGAAAGAATATCCGAAAAAATCTCAATATGATCGCTGGCGGCAAGAGCGCCTATGATTTTTCCATTTTCATAGACAGGCACACTGTAAACAAATACCCGGTTACCCGAAATCTGGCTTTCAAACAGTCTGGAAACACAGGATTCGCCGTTCAGGGCTTTTTCTATACTGTCCGCTCCTTCCGGAGAGAGATCTGACAGACCGGCTCCGGTCAGGATATCTCTGCCGCGGCTGGCGATAACGCCTTTTCCGTCAGTATTATAATAAGCAATCGTTATATATTCGTTATACTCCTGTGTCTGCCGGAGATGCTCGGCTAAAAGTTCCGCATCGGAAATGTATTCGCTGTTCAGAAACACAGATAAAGTAGAGAGAGTCTGAAAATCAGCCTCCAGTTGTTTCAGAATCCGGTTTTTATATTCTTCTGTTTCGGCAATCACCTGTTCTCTGAGAAATTCCTCCCTGGTGCGCGCCAGATAGGAAGAAAAGAGCCCTCCGCAGATAAGAAATACCGTACAGATACAGATTACGAGAATGGTGGCTTTTCTCAAACGTTTCTGCAGTCTTTTTTCAATCATAGGCTACTCCTTTGTTGGTATGGAAATGAACGCTGAAAATTACTTAAATTACGCGGTTTGGGACGAGTTGTCCCCTGTGTGTTAATGTTATGTAAAATATAGCATGCCGGATGGAAAAAAGCAATGAAAGACCATGAGGAGTTTTGCCAATGAAAGAATAACGATAAACTGATGTAAATTAGGCAGAGTTGATATTGACTAATTTAATCCAGATTTGTTATACTGAATCTGTTACAAAATGGTATAGTGTTAATGTACATAACAATATGTTGTCTGTACACTGACATATAAAAGAAACTCAGTAAAAAAACTACACCAAGGAGGATCAGTTAATGAACGAATGTTTTGGATGTTCCACATGTAAGAGCGCGGACAAGCCCCTGGAGAAATATATCGCGGGCCTTCCCATGGAAACTTCCCACCACAGAGTGGAAAGTCAGAGTACGAAGTGCGGTTTCGGCCTGCAGGGCGTCTGTTGCCGTCTCTGTTCCAACGGCCCCTGCCGTATTACCCCGAAAGCGCCCAGAGGTATCTGCGGAGCGACGGCGGACGTGATCGTTGCCCGGAATTTCTTAAGAGCAGTGGCGGCCGGATCCGGCTGTTATATCCATATCGTGGAGAACACGGCACTTAATGTGCTGAAGACCGCTCAGACAAAAGGAGAGATCAAGGGCGAGAACGCTCTGAATCACCTGGCGGAAGTTTTCGGGATTGAGACAGAGGATAAATATGAGAAGGCGGAGAAGGTTGCTCAGAAAGTGCTGGACGATCTGTACAAGCCGGAGTATGTGAAAATGGAACTGGTGGAGAAGCTTGCGTACGCTCCCCGCTTCGAGAAGTGGAAAGAACTGGGAATCCTTCCCGGCGGAGCCAAGGGCGAAGTGTTCCACGGCGTTGTGAAATGTTCCACCAACCTGAACTCCGACCCGGTGGACATGTACACAGACTGTCTGAAGCTCGGTATTTCCACCGGACTTTACGGCCTGACTCTTACGAACCTTCTCAACGACGTGCTTCTGGGAGAGCCGGAGCTCCGCATGGCGCCCGTAGGCCTCCGTGTGGTGGATCCGGATTATATCAACATTATGATCACAGGACATCAGCACACCATCTTCGTGGACCTTCAGGAGAGACTGAAGAGCGACGAGGCAGTGGCGAAGGCGAAAGCGGCGGGAGCGAAAGGCTTCAAGCTGGTTGGATGTACCTGCGTAGGCCAGGATCTGCAGCTCCGCGGCGCTCATTATACAGAAGTGTTCGAGGGACATGCGGGAAATAACTATACCAGCGAGGCGGTGCTGGCGACAGGAGCCATCGACGCGGTACTCTCTGAGTTTAACTGTACGCTTCCGGGTATCGAACCTATCTGCGACGAGCTGAAGATCAAACAGATCTGTCTGGATGACGTGGCGAAAAAAGCCAACGCCGAGCTAAAACCTTTCGTGTTTGAGAACAGAGAACAGCAGAGCATGGAGATCATCGACGAGATCGTGGAAGCATATAAGGCGAGAAGAGGAAACGTTCCCATGAACCTTTTCCCGGAACATGGCAACGACGATACTCTTACCGGCGTAAGCGAAGGCTCTCTGAAGAAGTTCCTGGGAGATTCCTGGAAGCCGCTGATCGATCTTCTTGTATCCGGAGATATCAAGGGTATTGCCGGCGTGGTAGGCTGCTCCAACCTGACCGCGGGCGGACACGACGTGCTCTCCGTAGAGCTTACCAAAGAGCTGATCGCGAAGGATATCCTGGTTCTGACTGCAGGCTGTTCTTCAGGCGGAATCGAGAACTGCGGCCTGATGGAGCCCAAAGCAGCCGAGCTTGCGGGCCCGAAGCTGCGCGCAGTCTGCGAGAAACTGGGAATCCCGCCTGTGCTGAATTTCGGTCCCTGTCTTGCTATCGGACGTCTGGAGATCGTGGCTACGGAACTGGCGAAAGAGGTTGGCGTGGATCTTCCGCAGCTTCCTCTGGTTCTCTCCGCCGCGCAGTGGCTTGAGGAGCAGGCCCTTGCGGACGGATGCTTCGGACTGGCTCTGGGACTTCCCCTGCATCTGGGACTTCCGCCTTTCGTTACCGGAAGCGGCCTGGCAGTGAAGCTTCTCACAGAAGATATGAAGCAGCTTACCGGCGGACAGGTGATCATCAACGGCGACGCGAAAGAGAGCGCGGATATTCTGGAAAAGATCATTATGGAAAAACGTGCCGGACTGAATATCCGATAGGGGGACGTGACCATGAGAAGAATTATCATAGAAGCGGATAAATGCGACGGCTGCAAAAGCTGCAGCCTGGCGTGCATGCAGGCTCACCGGAAGGACGCGGGCGATATCTATACGCTGGATCTCGGCGATCCGGCGAATGAGAGCCGCAATTTCATCTATAAGACGGCGGACGGCTACAAACCGGTATTCTGCCGCCACTGCGACGAGCCGGAGTGCGTGCTTTCCTGCATGAGCGGGGCGCTGACGAAGGATACCCGGGACGGTCATGTCTATTATGACAGAGAAAAATGCGGCTCCTGCTTTATGTGTGTCATGAACTGTCCCTACGGCGTTCTCAAGCCGGACGACGAGACACACAGCGTTGTGATCAAATGTGATTTCTGCAGGGATCTGGGCGGCGAGCCAAGCTGTGTGAAGGCCTGTCCGAAGCAGGCGATCCACGTAGAGGAGGTGTGACGGAGATGAAATATGTGATTATCGGAATCGGAGCGGCGGGAATGACTGCCGCCAGAACTCTCCGGGAACTGGCGCCTCAGGATGAGATCGTGATGCTCTCTGTGGATGAGAAACCCCATTCCCGCTGTATGCTGCACAAGTATTTAAGCCATGAGCGCGACGCGGACGGACTGAACTTCGTTCCGGAGGATTTCTTCACGGAGAACAATATCTGGCAGATCCCGGGACAGAGAGTGACGAAACTGGATACCCGGGCGAAGAAGGTGTATTACGGAACAGAAGGATACGCCTGTGATTACGACAAACTGCTTATCGCCACAGGCGCGGAGAGCTTTATCCCGCCGGTAGGGGATCTTAGGACCGCTCCCAATGTGTTCGGACTCCGTCATTTAAGCGACGCGAAAGCCATCGATGAGAAAGCCCGGACAGCGAAGAAGGTTGTGATCATCGGTTCCGGCCTCGTAGGCCTGGATGCGGCTTACGGCCTCCTTGAACAGAAAAAAGAGATCACCGTTGTGGAGATGGCGGAGAGGATCCTTCCCATCCAGCTGGATGAAAAGGGCGCGGAGGAATATCAGAAGCGCTTTGAAAAAGCCGGCTGCCGTTTCTGCCTGGGAAGAAAAGGCGCGGATACCGTCACCAATGAAAAGGGCGAGATCACCCATGTGGTCCTGGATAACGGCGAGAAACTGGAATGCGACATGGTGATCGTGGCCGCCGGAGTGAGAAGCGCTGTGGCAGGCTTTGAGGACAGCGGTCTTGTGATCGACCGTGGAATCAAGGTCAACGATTATATGCAGACCAGCGAACAGGATGTGTACGCGGCGGGAGACGTGACAGGCCTTTCCGGCATCTGGCCCAACGCTCAGAAACAGGGCAGGATCGCCGCCCAGAATATGGTCCTTGGAAATAAGTTTATGTATGTGGATCGTTTCGCGGCGAAAAATACCATTAACTTCTTCGGCCTGGTGTCTCTCTGCGTGGGAGCCCTGAATCCGGAAGAAGGAGACCAGGTGATCGCCCGGGAGAGCCGGGACCAGTATGAGAGGGCGATTTTCAGGAATCACCGTCTTGTGGGATTCCTGCAGCAGGGAGATATCTCCCACGACGGCATTTACCAGTATCTCATCAAGAACGGGATCGACCTTGCCGGACGGGAAGAGGAGATCTTTTCTCTCAGCTTCGCGGATTTCTACGATGTGAAAGAGAACGGAGAATATATCTATTCTGTATAGCGTGTTGATCCCTGCAGCCTGACGCTGAAAAAAGACAATAACATTATTTCGCGGAAAGTGTTTTTCTGTGAAATATAAAAAGAAAGCTCCGCCATGTGGATGTTGTGGCATACATTCACGCGGCGGAGCTTTTGTCAGGAAACCGGAGTTTTTTGTGACAACACAAATTATTTGTGTTAGAATCAGTGTAAGACATAAACCTGACTTAAGGTCAATAGATGCTTTGTGATTTTTCTGTGAAAAACATGAGAGAAAGATACCGGATGGAACCGGTGAAAGGAGAGCGCGAGGATGTATACAATAGGACAGATTTCGGAGATGTTCCATCTTCCCATATCCACCCTTCGTTATTACGACCGGGAGGGGCTTTTTCCCAATCTTCAGAGATCCGGCGGCGCCCGCAGATTTACGGACAGGGAAATAGAAACGCTCCGGGTGATCGAATGCCTGAAGAAATCAGGACTGGAAATCAGGGATATCAAGGTTTTCATGGAATGGTGCTCGATGGGAAGCAGTACGTATCCCCGGAGACTGGAGCTGTTTGTACGCCAGGAGGAGGCGGTCCGGGAGGAAATGCGCAGGCTTGAGAAAACGCTGGCAATGATCCGCTACAAACGCTGGTATTATGAACAGGCAATGAAAGACGGAAATGAGGACGGCGTGCGTTCCATGCTTCCGGATCATCTCCCGGAAGAGATCCAGAAGCTTTATGATCTGGCAAATGAAGAATGAGAAAGCCGTTCTGCGATTCCCGGAAAAAGGATCAACCGGAGATGGAACAAAGGGGTGAGAGGGAATGAAAGATGCATGTAAAAGAAAAGAAGAACCGGAAATTGTGATCATCGGAGCCTCGATCCTGGACGTGTTGGCGTATCCGGCAGATGAGGAGGTTTTCCGTACTGGTTCCTCCCCTGCGGAGGATATCCGGCTGTCTGTGGGCGGAGACGCGCTCAACGAGGCCACGGTACTGGCGCGGCTGGGAATGAAAGTGCTGCTGGAGACAGTGATCGGTTCCGGGAAAGCGGGGAAGTTCATCCTGGATCACTGCAGGGACTGTGGGATCCTTCTCCCGGCGGACTGTGTCAGAGAAGATTTTTCAACGGGGATCAACGTGGTGCTTGTAAGCCGCGATGGTTCCAGACATTTTCTCACCAATCCTCACGGATCTCTGAGAAGGCTGACGCTGCAGGATATCCATATGCCTTTTCCGCAAAGAGCGAAGATTGTGTGCTTCGCCAGTATCTTCGTTTTTCCGGAGATAGGGCCAAAAGAACTGGAAGTGATCTTCCGGACGGCGAAGGAACAGGGAAAAACGGTATGCGCGGATATGACAAAAAGAAAGAAAAATGAAACGGTGGAAGACCTTGCCGGCGCGCTGAAATATGTGGACTATCTGATCCCCAATGACGAGGAAGCCATGCTTCTCGCCGGGGAGGAGAGTGTGGAAGCGGCGGCCGCCAGGCTGAGAGAGGCGGGAGCCGGGACCGTAGTAATCAAGTGCGGGGCCAGAGGCTGCTACCTGGACAGTGCAGCCGGGAAGTGTTGGGTCCCGGCAGAGAAAAACGTAAAGTGCGTCGACACCACAGGAGCGGGAGACAGTTTCGCGGCTGGTTTCCTGTATGCGCTTTCCCGGGGAAGGTCCCTCAGGGAATGCGCGGAATACGGGAACAGATGCGGCGCGAAGGCGGTGTCCGTGGCGGGAGCGACAGACTGGGTAGAGAAAATTGCATATTCCATATAAATAACAGAGGAGCGGCGCAGGGGCTATAAAAGCTTAAGGTATTCTAAAGCCTGAACGATTCCCTCTTCTTCGTTGCTTCCGGTAACATAATCTGCCACTTTTTTGACTTCTGGTGCGGCATTTCCCATGGCAATACCGCAGCCTGCCCACTGGAGTGTTTCGTAATCATTTTCACTGTCTCCAACAGCGGCTGTTTCTTCAGGGGAAATATGGAGAAGTCTGCATAGGTGGATGAGCCCTTCCCGCTTACTCCATCCTTCCCGACAGACTTCGATATTAAAATCTGTAGTGGATATAGGGCAAACTCCGGGAATACAGGACAGACGCTGCTTGAGTTCCTGTTGTTCTTTCGGGCTTACACAGACAATGTGAAATTTGCTGATAGGATGCTTTTTTTCATAAACAAATTCATCCAGACTTTCCAAATGGGTATTGGTGTATAGCAGTTGGGAAATATAATCTTTACTGCAGTTGCTTTCTTTTAAATTATGTCTTCCGATGGCGCTGTCATAGGCGGTAAAACCATGATAGATCTCAATAAAAGTTCTGTATTCTTTTGCAAGAGAATAAATCGCGCATCCAGTTTCCAATGGAAGCGTGCTGATGTGCAGAAGAGTGCCGGAAGCCCCTTCTGTAACAGTAGTGCCGTTAGCGTTGAGATAATAAGGAAAAACAGGAAAATCTTTCAGCACAAAAAGGCTGTTCTGATAACTTCTGCCCGTACAGGGAACAAAAATTGTTTTTGAGGTATTCATACAGGTTAGAATGGCTTTCCTGACCGTAGGAGAAATGGTACAGTCATCTCTCAGCAGAGTTCCGTCAAGATCAATTGCGATCAATTTTGTTACCATAAAAAATCCTCCTTTTGTTCTGTTTGACTAAATGAAATTAAGTAATGCTTATTTTAGAACAAAATCGGCAAAAAGGCAATAAAAGTTTATGTGAGAAAAAAGTTTTTTTGATTTGAGATGCAAAATCACTTGATTATTTTTAGAAAATTTAGTACAATTTAGTGTAGAAAAAAGGAGGTGACGCAGAAGAATGAATTTGAAGGCGAAGGATATTGCGCAGATGCTGGGGGTGTCCACAGCGACGATTTCTTTGGTGCTGAATAATAAACCTGGCGTGGGGGAACAGAAACGGCAGGAAATAATAGAAAAAATCAGGGAACTCGGATGCGATCACCTGTTGAAGGATGTTCCGGTGATCAATGGTAATATTGGATTTGTAGTTTATAAAACAGTTGGCAGGATCATTGACGAATCTCCGTTTTTTACGTACATTCTGGAAGGGCTGAATAATAGTCTCAGTGGATATGGCTACAATCTCAGCTTTGTGTATATGAATAAAGATACGGACGTGGAAATACAGAAAACACAGCTCAGAACTTCGGATTGTAAGGGATTTATTATTTTTGGAGTGGAGATGAAGCGGGATGATCTCCAGGTGTTTGTAGACAGTGGTCTTCCTTTTGTGGTTTTGGATAATTCATTTCAGGACAGCGATGTAGATTCCGTTGCAATCAATAATTCGCAGGGGATCAGTAAAGTTATGCAGTACTGCTATGAAATGGGCCACAGAAGGATTGGCTATATCCGCTGTCGGGACCGGATCACCAGTTTTGAGGAGAGATACCGCGCCTATAAGCGGTGGCTGGGTTATCTGGGACTGCCTTTTGATGAGTCGCTTGTCTGTGACGTGGATTATTCGGAACAGATGGTGCGGCGCGGGATAAAAGAATATCTGGAGAATATTAATACGCCTCCCACAGTGTTTGTTGCGGAAAATGATTTTCTCGCATGCAGCGCGCTTCAGGGAATACAGGATTTTGGGTACAGAGTGCCGGAGGATATTTCAGTCATAGGGTTTGACGACCGCCCGATCTGCCAGATGATGGTTCCGGCAGTAACGACAGTGAACGTTCCGAAAGACGCTTTTGGAGCCAGTGCAGTAGAAATGCTGATGGCAAAGATGAAAACGGCCCGTTCCTATTCATTGAAAACAGAGATTGGAACACGGCTGATTGAGCGGGAAAGTGTGAGGAAAATAAAATAAAATTAAGAAATATTCAGTTGAAGATACATTGCCTGAAATGGAGAAGATCCACAGGCAATGTATTTTTTTGGCATATTTTTCCTGGTTTCTATCATTGTTATAAAAATAACTAAATTTATATATAAATATTGATTAATTTTTAACGAAAAATAACAACAAAAATATAAATATAATTTAAAAACATATTGACATTCGACAAAAATAATGATACTATCAAGATAAATAAAGAACTTAACAAACTAAATATAATTTAGAATCTGAAAGGAGGACCTTCGTGGAAAATTTAGCTGCATTAGCCTATGAGCTGAGAAAAAATGTAGTAGATATGATAATGGAGGGCAAGGCGGGCCATATCGGAGGCGATATGAGTGTAATGGAAATCCTGACGGAGCTTTATTTTGACCAGATGAATATAACTCCAGAAAATATGGATTCTCCAGACAGAGATAAATTTGTGATGAGCAAAGGACATTCTGTTGAAGCGCTATATTCCGTGCTGGCTAAAAAAGGGTTTTTCTCTATTGAAGAAGTGATTGAAAAATTTAGTAAATTCGGATCTGAATTTATCGGGCACCCCAACAATAAATTACCTGGGATTGAAATGAATTCCGGATCGTTGGGCCATGGGCTTCCGGTCAGTGTCGGAATGGCTTTGGAAGGAAAAATGGACGGGCGTTCCTGCCGTGTATATACTGTGATGGGCGACGGGGAACTGGCAGAAGGCTCTGTGTGGGAAGGAGCCATGGCAGCCAGCCAGTATAAGCTGGATAACCTTTGTGCGGTAGTAGACAGAAACCGTCTTCAGATTTCAGGAAATACAGAAGATGTAATGCATCAGGATGATCTTCATGAACGTTTCAGAAGCTTCGGATGGCATGTGATCGACGTGGCGGACGGAAATAGTATCAGCCAGCTAAAGGATGCTTTTAATGAGGCAAAGCAGGTAAAGGGAAAACCAACGGTACTTATAGCCAATACAGTGAAAGGCTGCGGCTCCGCTGTAATGGAGGACAAGGCATCCTGGCATCATCATGTGCCAAGTCAGGAAGAATATATGCAGATTATGAAAGATCTGGAAGAAAGGAAGGAGGCGGCCCTTCATGAGTAAGATTGCAAATAAGCAGATGATATGCGAAGTACTGATGGAAGCAGCCAGGACAGATAAAGATATTGTGGCGCTGTGCAGCGATTCCAGGGGGAGCGGTTCTTTCACACCTTTTGCAGATACATATCCGGAGCAATTTGTAGAAACAGGAATTGCGGAACAGAATCTGGTAAGTATTTCCGCCGGACTTGCAAAATGTGGAAAGAAACCTTACGCAGTTTCTCCAGCCTGTTTTCTTTCAACCAGAAGCTACGAACAGGCAAAAGTGGATGCGGCTTATTCCAATACAAATGTGAAACTTATCGGCATCAGCGGAGGCATCAGCTATGGCGCTCTGGGAATGAGCCATCATTCCGCTCAGGATATTGCGGCTATGGCGGCAATTCCCAATATGAGGGTCTATATTCCAAGTGATCATCTGCAGACAAGAGAACTTATAAAAGCGCTTTTAAAAGATGAAAAACCGGCGTACATCCGTGTGGGGCGAAATGCAGTAGATCCTGTATATGAGGAAGACAATGTTCCTTTTGAAATGGATAAGGCAACTGTTGTATGCGAAGGTACAGATATCGCTATTATTGCCTGCGGGGAAATGGTAAGGCCTGCCAGAGACGCGGCGGAACTTTTGAAGAAAAAAGGAATCAGCGCCTCGGTGATCGATATGTACTGTATAAAACCCTTGGACAGAAAAGCTGTCATAGACGCGGCGGAAAAAGCAAAAGCAGTCATCACTGTAGAAGAGCATTCGCCTTTTGGCGGTCTTGGTTCCATGGTAAGCCAGGTAGTAGGGGAAGTATGTCCCAAAAAAGTGATTAATATGAGTCTTCCAGACTCTCCTGTAATAACAGGAACCTCAAAAGAAGTGTTCGATTATTATGGGCTGAACAGCGAGGGTATCGCGAAGAAGGCAATGGAGCTGATGGAAAAATGAATGGAAAATATTTGATCAGTATAGATCAGAGCACCCAGGGAACAAAAGCGCTGCTTTTTGACAGCAGCGGAAATCTGATTAAGCGTACAGATAAAGCCCATGAACAGATTGTCAATGAAAAGGGCTGGGTCTCTCATGATCCTTCAGAAATTTATGAAAATACCCTGGAAGTGGTGAGACGCCTTATAGAAGAGGCCGGAATAGATAAGGCATTTGTGGCAGGAGTCGGGATCTGTAATCAGAGGGAAACTTCTCTTGCCTGGGATAGAGTTACGGGAGAACCGCTGGGACTGGCGATCGTATGGCAGTGCGCCCGGGCTGTAGATATCTGCGAGAGAGTTGAAAAAACAGGACAGGCTGAGAAAATACGAGAAAAAACAGGGATGAACCTGTCTCCCTACTTTCCGGCATCAAAAATTGCATGGATTTTGGAAAATGTAGAGGGAGCAAAAGAAAAAGCAGATGCCGGACAGCTTTGCCACGGAACCATTGACAGTTGGCTGATCTATAAGCTTACAAAAGGGAAATCCTATAAAACCGATTATTCTAATGCATCCAGAACACAGCTTTTTAATATTTTTGAACTGAAATGGGATGAAGAAATCTGTGAAATGTTTGGAATTGATGCGAAAAATATGGCGGAGGTCTGTGACTCGAATTCTAATTTCGGAGAAACAGATTTTGAAGGTTTTCTTCCGCATCCTGTTCCTATTCACGGAGTGCTGGGAGATTCTCACGGCGCGCTGTTCGGTCAGGGATGTCTGAATCCCGGAATGATTAAGTCCACCTATGGAACAGGCTCTTCGATCATGATGAATATTGGAGAGAATCCGGTATTGAGCACTCACGGAGTGGTGACTTCTCTGGCCTGGCGTATGGATGGAAAAGTGAACTATGTTCTGGAGGGAAATCTGAATTATACAGGAGCAGTAATTACCTGGCTGAAAGACGATATGGGGCTGATTACTTCCCCGGCAGAAACACAGAAACTGGCGGAAGAGGCTTCAAAAGATGACCAGACCTATCTGGTTCCTGCTTTTTCCGGCCTTGGAGCGCCTTATTGGGACAGCAGGGCGGAAGCGGCAGTGGTAGGAATGACAAGGACGACTAAGAAGGCAGAAGTGGTGAAGGCGGGGCTTGAGTGTATTGCGTACCAGATTACTGACATTGTAAAAGCCATGAGTGAGGATGCCGGAGTAAAGGTAGAGGAGCTGAGAGTAGATGGCGGTCCTACCAGAAATGAATATCTGATACAGTTCCAAAGCGACATCGCGGAGGCTGTAGTCCAAGTGCCGGATGCAGAGGAATTATCTGGAATCGGCCCGGCTTATGCGGCTGGCATTGCCCTGGGATTCTGGGGAGAAGAAATTTTTCAGAAACTGAAACGCAGGCGTTATGAGCCTCATATGGCTTCCGAAACGGCGGATCAAAAATATGCCGGATGGAAAAAAGCAGTGGCCAGAGTACTGGCTGAAGTATAAAAACAAAAAGAAAAGGGGAATCAAAAATGGAAGGCAAAATGAAAGTATGTGTGTTGACGGGAAAAAAGAAACTGGAGTGGGTGGAAAGAGACATTCCGCAGCCTGGAAAAGGAGAACTGCAGATCAAGCTGGAATATGTAGGCGTATGCGGATCAGATCTTCATTTCTACCAGGAAGGACAGTTGGCGAACTGGACGCTTGACGGTCCCCTGGCGTTGGGCCATGAGCCGGGCGGAGTAGTAACCGCCATCGGTGAAGGTGTAGAGGGGTTTGAGATCGGTGATAAGGTTTCTATTGAGCCGGCGGTTCCCTGCGGTGAATGTGAGGACTGCAGAAAAGGAAATTACAATCTCTGCAAAAATATTAAGATGCTGGCAATCCCAGGCGAGAGAGACGGTGTAAATGCAGAATACTGCGTACACAGCGCAAGTATGTGTTATAAGCTTCCGGAGAACATGAGCACTTTGGAAGGCGCTATGATCGAGCCGCTGGCAGTTGGTATGCATGCTACAGAACTCTCCAATGCAAAAATCGGCGAGACAGCAATTGTACTGGGAAGCGGATGTATCGGACTTTGCACGATCATGAGCTTGAAAGCAAGAGGTGTCAGTGAAATTTATGTGGCAGACGTAATGGATAAACGTTTGGAAAAGGCTTTGGAAATAGGGGCTACAAGAGTATTTAACAGTACAAGAGAAAGCATTGAGGAATTTGCCAAAACACTTCCGGGCGGCGGAGCGGATCAGGTATATGAATGTGCCGGAAACCGGGTAACTACTCTTCAGACATGTAAATTAATAAAACGTGCTGGAAAAGTTACTCTGGTAGGCGTGTCTCCGGAACCTATCCTGGAGCTGGATATTGCTACATTAAATGCAATGGAAGGTACAATCTATTCGGTATACCGCTACAGAAACCTGTGGCCAAAGGCAATAGCGGCTGTTTCTTCCGGACTGATCCCTGTAAAGGACATTGTTTCTCACGAATTTGATTTCAAAGACTGTATCGAGGCTATTGATTACAGTTTGAATCACAAAGATGAAGTTATTAAAGCGGTAGTAAAATTTCAGTAATAAAAATCAAGAAAAAAGGAGGAAAACAAAATGTTAAAGAAGAAAATGGTAGCGCTGGTGATGACCGCAGTCATGGCAGGATCTTTAGGAGGAGGGGTAAATGCTGTATACGCTGCACAGGCAGGTGACAGTGCAACAGGAAAAACCAGCCTGGCAGATGCTGAGTTTGATACAAGCTATGAGCCGAAGGAAGACAGCTACAAAATCTACTGTACTTATAAAAATATCCATAGCTGGTATGATGCAATTAAAACCGGTATTGACGCCGCAGTAGCTGACTTTGCGGACAAAGGTGTAACTATTGACTATGAATGGTACGGACCGGCAGAGCCAGATGCAGTAGATCAGGTGAATTCTATTGAGACAGCAGTAGGTCAGGGATATGATCTGATTGCCGTAGATGTTAATCAGCCGGAAACAACAGCCAAAGCTATTGATGAAGCAGTGGCCGCAGGCGTACCGGTAGCAACATTTGCAAGTTCCGACGTAGAAGATTGCGATAGATCTTTCTTTGTGGGAAATACAGATAACTATGGGGACGGATGCGCTCTGGCAAAAGCTGTCTGTGAAAAAATGGGCGGAAAAGGACAGATTGCGATTTTGGCAGGAACTATGGGCGCAGCTTCTCATGAAGAACGTCTTCAGGGCTTCAAAGATACGATTGCCGAATATCCGGATATTGAGATTGTAGATGAGCAGAGAGATAATGACTCTGTAGAAAAAGCGATCAGCATTACGGAATCCTGGCTGCAGGCATATCCGGATCTCGGAGGAATTCTCTGCAATAATATGTCCAATCCGGTAGGCGCATGTCAGGCAGTCAGCGATGCAGGAAAATCCGGCGATATCATCATCGGCGGTATGGATCATGATCTTCGTACACTGGAATACTTAAAAGACGGCACCCTGTATGTAGCTCAGGTACAGAACTGCTACGATATGGGATATAAGCTGATCTACAATGCTATCAAAACAATTGACGGCGAAGAAGTAGAGGAGTCCACAGCAGTTGGTTCTACTTCTGTATATGCAGAAGATGCAGACCAGTATATTGAAATGTTATATGGAGAGGATGCAAATGCAAAGGCAGAATAATACAGAGCCGCTTTTGATCGAGATGCGGGATATTGTAAAAACATTCCCGGGCACAAAGGCTCTTGACGGCGTGACGTTAAAACTCAGAAAAGGTGAGATCCACGCTCTGGTAGGGGAAAATGGAGCCGGAAAGAGTACTCTGATGAATATTCTGACAGGTCAATTCTATATGGACAGCGGAGAAGTGCTGATGGAGGGAGAACCGATTAGGTTCTCCTCTCCGCGGGAAGCTATGAGGAAGAATATTGTTCTTGTACCGCAGGAATTGAACCTTGTACCGGAAGCCAGCGTGGCGGAAAATGTTTTCCTAGGAAACGAAGTGTTAAGCGGACGGCTTATCAACTGGAAAGAAACAGCCAAAGAGGCGGAGAGGCTTCTGGACCTTCTGGATGTTCATGTGGATGTTTCCCAGCCTGTCAAGAATTTGTCGGCAGCTTACCAGCAGTTAGTTTCTATAGCAAGAGCTCTGGCTTATGAGCCTAAGGTTTTGATTCTGGATGAGCCCACGGCGGTTTTAACCAACCGGGAAACGGAAAGTCTTTTTAAGTCCATGCAAAAACTGAAAAAGAGCGGTACCGCCATGGTATTCATTACTCATCATTTGGATGAAGTTATGGAACAGACAGACCGTATCACGATTATGAGAGACGGATGTCTTGTAAAAGAAGTCCTGACGTCTGATATAACAAAAGAAGAGATGATCAATCAGATGGCAGGAAAAAAGGTACAGATTACCACTCATGTAAATAGAAAAGTTTCCGAGGAAGTGTTTTTTGAAGCAAAAAATCTTTCCAGAGAAGGAGAATTCCATAATGTGAGCTTTCAGGTTCATAAGGGAGAAATCCTCGGAGTGGCGGGGCTTGTAGGAGCAGGACGTACGGAGATCTTTAAATGTGTCTTTGGAATTACTGAGAAAGAGCAGGGCGGGAAAACATTTATTGAAGGAAAAGAAGTACATATAAAATCTCCCATTGATGCCATCAATTATGGGATGGGCTATGTATCTGAAGAGCGTCGCCACGACGGAATTACGCCGGATATGTCCGTTATGGAAAATATGATGCTTCCTTCCTATGATAAAATAAAAAAGAACGGACTGATCAATTACAAAAAAGCTGTGGAAATTGCAGAACAGTATATTCATTCATTTAAGATTAAGACCGCATCCCGTGACACACTGATAAAAAATCTTTCGGGCGGCAATCAGCAGAAAGTGATTGTTGCCAGATGGATGGCAAAGGGCATTAAAATGTTGATTCTGGATGAACCTACCCGGGGCATTGACGTAAATGCCAAAGGAGAAATCCACCAGCTTATCCGTGAACTTGCAGACAATGGGGTGGCCGTAGTGGTGATTTCCTCAGAAATGGAAGAAGTTATGGCTCTGTCTGACAGAATTATGGTCGTCCATCAGGGGCGGATCAGCGGATATATCACAGATGTGGACAGAATTACACAGGAAGATGTCCTGAAAGTGGCATTTCAATAGGGAGGTAGAATCGAAAAATGAATAAAGTAAAAAGCTTTTTTAAATCGACTGCCGGAATGGTCCTGATAGTTACGATTCTGGTTGGAATTGTGGTACATCTTGCCACAGGGAATTTCTTTACAGCATATAATATCAGTACTCTGACACGAGCGGCATCCTTTGTGATCATCGTAGGTTTCGGACAGACGATAGTACTTCTGACAGGAGGAATCGATCTGTCGGTGGCTACCATAGGATCTGTCTGCGGTATGTTTTCCGCCATCTTTATGGTAAATTATGGAATGAATCCATATCTCGCCATTATTATTTCCAGCCTTCTGGGAATCATCCTGGGAGGAGTGAACGGTTTCTTTATCGCATACTTTAAAATGACTCCATTTATCGTAACATTGGCAACCATGCAGATATATAAAGGTATTGTATATGTTATTACTAAAGGAATGCCAATAACCGGAATGCCGGAATCTGCAGAAACCCTCGGGAACGGTGTGATCGGGGGTGTTCTCCCCAACATTGTGATCATTATGGCTCTGATCTGTGTGATTCTGACAATTATGCTGAAAAGAACGAAATTCGGACGCTACATTTATGCGCTGGGCGGAAACAGAAGCTGTGCTAAAATCGTAGGTATTCCAACAGAGCGCATCGAAATGCTGGTATATTGCCTGAGCGGCCTTCTTTCGGCCATAGCAGGTGTCCTGATGGCATGCAGGCTGGCGTCTTTTCAGGCCAGCATCGGCGAAAGCTGGCAGATGGATTCCATTACTGCCTCTGTACTGGGCGGAACATCCATGTCAGGCGGTATTGGAAATGTTCTTGGGACTATTATCGGCGGTATTTTAAGTAGCGTGATCAGCACCTGTATCACCCTCCTCAGAGTTTCTTCTTACTGGGAAACAATAGTAACAGGCGCGGTTGTTTTAATTGCCGTCCTGATCGATGCAGTAAAGGATAATGCAGTGATCAAGAGCAGGATCAAGAGAATCTTTACCAGAGGATAATATTTGACGCTTTGGAAGAAAAGGCATAGTGCGTGTATAATTTGGAAAGAAAAAACTTAAAGAGGCGTATGAGACACAGGAGTGTAAGTCTCATATGCCTTGTTTTTTTATTTGCTAGCGCAGGAAATATTTTATGCTTTATCTTCTTTCCGGAAACTGATATAATAAATATGAATTTTTTGACAATAAGTTTTATAAGATAAGGAGGGATTTATGCGAAGATTTTACAAATGTTGCAGTAAAATGGCAGCTCTTGGAATGGCAATGATTCTGGCATTTCCGGTTACCGGATATGCGGCAGAAACTGAGAAAGAAGAGCAGGAAACACAAGAAACGGTCATTCAGCAGGAAGAAAAGCCGGATCTGCAAGATGATTTTTATGAAGCAGTTAACTATGATCTGTTTCAGCAATGGGAAATTCCGGCAGATAAAGCTGCACAAAACTGGTTTTATATTGTGCAGGAGCAGAATGATGAGCGTCTTCTTCAGATGGTTAAAGAAGCATCTGAAGATGAGGATGCAGAAGTTGGAAGCGACAGTTACAATGTAGGCGCTTTTTATCTCACAGGAATGGATACGGAAGCCAGAGATCAGGGCGGCTATGGTGAGGCTGGAAACGCCTTCCTGGAAAAAGTAGATCAGGCCCAGAGTGTGGAAGAGCTTGTGAAAGCCTGTCTTACCTTTTATCGCGAATACGGCATTGCCAGTTTGCTGGGATTTACTTATGGGGTGGATGGGGAAGACTCCAGCCAGAATGTTCTTTATTTAGTAGGCGGAGATACTGGACTTTCAAAAGAAATCTGGTTTTCAGATGACGCAGCAAATCAAAAACAGGTGGAGTTATTTCAAACATATATGCAGGAACTTTTGAAGATTAACGGTCTGTCTGAAGATGAAGCTTCCAGTACTGTAAAAGAGGTAGCAGATATGATGAAAGCTCTGGCAGAGAATTCGTTGGGTCTGGCTGACTTGTATGATCCTCAGAAAACTTATAATGTATATAAGGCTTCAGATGTAGAAGAATTGTTCGGGGAATCTGTTTCTTCCGAAACCCTGGAAGAGATATTTGGAATTTTGCCGGATGAAAAAATGATTATTTCTGATGTAGGGTGTATGGAAAAAGTTGCCTCTTTTTTGAAAGATGAAAACTTGGAGCTTTTGAAGAAATATGTAAAAGTTAGTCTGTACCGGGATCTTTCACCATATGTAGACACAAAAAGCCATGAGGCGCAGCAGACATACGTCAATTCGGTAAATGGCCTGGAAGAGGGAGAACCGTATGAGCAGCAGATTTGCTCCAGTGTTCAGAGTAATCTGGGGTTCCAGTGCGGAAAGCTGTTCAGTGAAAAGTACTTTCAGGAGGATACAAGATCCCAAATTCAGTCAATGATTGACCAGGTGGCGGAAGTATTTGAAAACAGACTGGAAAATATGGAGTGGATGAGCCCGGAAACAAGAGCGCAGGCCATAGAAAAACTGCAGACATTGGATGCCAGGATTGGATGCCCTGACGAATGGCCTCAGGAGGACTATGAATTACAATTGAAACGTCCGGAAGAGGGAGGTCTCTATGTTGATAACCTTATGGAAATTGCGCATGTGCAGATGGAGCAGGTATTCCAGACAAAAGATGAACCTGTAGACAAATCGGAATGGCTCGTATATCCTCAAGAGGTGAATGCGTACTATGATACCTCCACTAACAGCATTACTATTCTTGCCGGCATTCTGCAGGAACCTTTCTATGATCCGGATGCGGAGCCGGAAGAAAATTTAGGAAAGATCGGCGCAGTTATAGGACATGAAATTACTCATGCTTTTGACAGTGCCGGAGCACAGTATGACGCGGAAGGAAATATCCGAAATTGGTGGACGGACGAGGATCTGGAATACTTCCAGGAACTGTCCCAGAAGGTAATAGACTATTATGACGGTATGGAAATTGCAGGACTGGAAGTAAATGGAGAGCAGACAGTGACGGAAAATATTGCAGATCTGGGAGGGCTTTCCTGTGTTCTTGAAATTGCTGAACAAAACGGCTATGATCTAAAAACAGTGATGGAGTCCTGGGCGTCTTTGTGGGCGGAAGAACTTCGTCCGGAGGCGCTTTCTAATCAAATTGCAACGGATGTACACTCTCCGGGAAAAATCCGTGTAAATGCGGTGCTGTCGGCTATGGATCAATTCTATGAGGTCTATGGAATTGAAGAAGGGGACGGCATGTATTATCCTCCGGAAGAAAGACCGGGAATCTGGTAAAACCTATGGCCTGAAGAAATATAAAAGAAACAGAAAAAAGAAAATCCCCGTCCGAAGAGATGGGGATTTTCTTTTTTCTGAATTACCTGATGGAAATCATATAGCTCTTTTCAAATGTTTCTTCACTGTCCAGTCTGTTGATCCCGGGCTTTTTGCTCAGTTCCTCCTGGAAGCCGAAATTGTCGCAGCGCCCCATCCAGGGCTCCAGACAGACAAAGGGAGCGTCCATGGAAGAGGACCAGATGCCGAAGCTTGGGAAGCCCTCGCAGGTAAGCTCCACATACGGCGTACCGTCGGGCAGCGCTATTCCTGCTTTTGTGATCTGGCCGTTGTCAAAAATAAGGGCGTCTTTGTCGAACATGTGCGGATCGATTCCGCATGTGCCGTTTTCCAGGGACAGAGTACGTGTCTGATCCGGAAGAGCCGTACCGGTAGAGAGATCCAGAAGACAGTAAGTAAGTTCCTTCTGACCGCTGAAAGTGAGAAAATACTGATCGCGGGTGGTTCCCGGAAGTACGGGTACGCGAAACGCCGGATGGCCGCCTATGGTAAAATACATAGTTTCCTTATTTTTGTTCACAACTTTCCAGGAGACGAGGATATCTCTTCCCTGAAGACGGTGGGTAATATAAAGCTCAAAGCTGAAAGGATACTTCTCTTTTGTCTCACCTGTTGAGGTAAGAAGGTGGGAGACGGAATCCGAAGACTCTTCCACGCAGGTAAATTCCATGTCCCTGGCGAATCCGTGCTGGCCGCAGGAATAGGTCTCTCTGTTGATTATGCACTGATCCTGATAATATCTTCCCACATTCGGGAAAAGCACAGGCGCATGGCGCTTCCAGTGAGCGGGATCCGCGTTCCAGAGAACCTGCCGGTCTTTTCCTTTGTCGTAAATCTCTGACAGTTCTGCTCCGTGGTCGTCGATCTTTATGCGGAGCGTTTCATTTTCCAGTGTATGAACCATAAGAATACCTCCTGGTGATTTAAGCCCGGCCGATGGGATACCGCCGGTTATTCTTCGTCTTTTTTCTCTGTTTCCGGAACTTCTACAATGGCCTCCACGATCTTATGTCTTGCCACGGATTTGACGTGGATGATCATGCCGCTGCTTTCACAGGTAAACTGGCTTCCGTCCTCGGGAATACTGTCGATAATGCTGTAAATGAAACCGTTGAAGGTATCGTAATCGCCCTCGGGAAGAGTAACGTGAAGCGCCTCCGCCACGTCGTCCAGTTCCACGTCTCCCCGCACCAGCCAGGAAGTGGCGGAAAGCTTCTGGATTTTTTCAGGATTTTCTTCGTTTTCTTCATAGATATCGCCCACCAGTTCTTCCAGAAGATCGTGAAGGGTGGCGATACCGGACATTTCGCCGTATTCATTCAGGAGAACGGCAAAATAGTTTCTCGTCTGCTTCATATGATCGAACAGTTTTGCCGCCTTCATGCTTTCAGGAATGAAGTAAGCGGGTTTTACCGCTTTTGCAAGGACGTTTTCCCTGGAAAAATCGTCCAGGCGGAAATAATCTTTGGTGTCCAGGATTCCGATAATATTATCTTTTGTTTCCTGGCAGACAGGATAATAGCTGTGCCGGTTCTGATAAATGATCTTTTTCCATTCTTCCACGGGATCTTCCGTATCCAATACGATCACATCGGTACGGTGGGTGCAGACCTGCTCTGTGGTAATATCGTGGAATTCAAAAATATTCTGGATGAATTCGTTTTCCTGGGTGTCGATGACTCCCTGTGCGTTTCCCTCCATGAGCATCATCTGGATCTCTTCCTTGGTCACCTGTTCGTCGTTTTCAGCAGGATTGATGCCGAGAAGCTTCAGGATCAGGTTGGTGGAAACGGTGAGCAGCGATACCAGCGGTGAGAAAACCTTGGCGACCCCGTACAGGGTAGGAGCCAGTCCGAGAGACAGCGACTCGGAGTTTTTCATTGCGATCCGTTTCGGTACAAGCTCGCCGAACACAATACTGATATAGGAAAGAATCACAGTGATAATTACCATGGCGATGGAATTTAAGGTTTTTTCCGGTACCGGAACTCCGGCAGATATAAGGGCGTCCACAATGATTCCGGCGAAGTTATCGGAAGCGAACGCACTGTTCAGGAATCCTGACAGAGTGATGGCGACCTGGATGGTGGCCAGGAAACGGGCCGGCTGTTCCGTGAGGACGGAAAGCTTCTTCGCCCGCTTGTTGCCTTCGTCCACAAGACATTTCAGTTTTGTCTCATTCATGGAGATGACGGCGATCTCGGCGCTTGCGAAGATCGCGTTTAAAAATGTAAAAACAATGATTAAGATAATTGAGCCTAACATGGTTTTGTTTCTTAAAATCCTCCTGTTTTCCGTAGTTATATTTTTTGCAAAAAAACACAAAAAGGTATAGCCTGTAAGCCACGCTTACAAGCTATACCTCTATATATTCATGATTTTTATGCGGGAATCAGTAGTATGGCAGTCGTCAGATGAATCTTCCACGCAAATCTCACATCCTTTCTCTTATCGAAAAAAGATACCATATTTTTGCCGGAAAGTCAAGATTTCCGGCGGAAACTGGTCCGGCGGAAACTATCGCCTCGATTGCGGAAACTATCGGACGGGAATCATTCGGGGCTTGACATTTTTCAGTTCCATGATACACTTTTATCAGTGAAAGAGGGGTGCTGGGGCAAGCCCGGCTGAGATGGATACCATATTCGTATCGGACCCGCCAACCTGATCTGGATAATGCCAGCGCAGGGAACATAGAGAATGACTGTGCTTTAAAGCGCTGTCTGTTCCCGCAGGTTCCCTGCGGGTTTTTTTGATAAAGAAGAAGGAGGAAAAGAAACATGAACGCAAGTATAGCTATTCAGGTTCGTCCTGAAGCAAAAAACGAGGAGGATATGCTCCGGATCGTGGACGAGGTGATCGCCCATATTAAAAGCACAGGCCTGAACTATTTTGTAGGGCCTTTTGAAACCACTGTGGAGGGTGATTTTGACAGGCTGATGGATCTGATCAAAGAGTGTCATCTGATCGCCGCCCGTGCAGGAGCGGCTTCTGTGGCGTCTTATATCAAGGTTTCCTACCGCCCGGAGGGAGAGGTGCTTTCCATTGAGAAAAAGACTGCAAAATATCACATCGACGATTAATACACTGGCGGCTCTGCTGGTGCTTCTGGTGATCTGGCAGGCAGTCTGCACGCTGGGGATCGTGCCGGGGTATATGCTGCCGTCGCCGGTGCAGGTAGTAAAAGCCTTTGCGGAAGATTTTCCGCTTTTAATGTCCCATCTCCGGGTGACCCTGGCGGAAGCTTTTCTCGGCCTGTTCTGCGGCGTGGCTTTCGGCTTCGGGATGGCGGTTCTCATGGACCGCTTTGAGCGGCTGTATAAAGCCGTTTATCCTCTGGTGGTGCTGACCCAGACAGTTCCGACGGTAGCCATTGCGCCCCTTCTGGTGTTGTGGTTCGGCTACGAGATGCTGCCAAAAGTGATCCTGATCGTGATCACCACATTCTTTCCAATAACCGTAGGCGTCCTGACAGGACTCAGAAGTGCCGATCCGGATACGATGAATCTTCTCCGCTCCATGGGGGCGGACCGTTTCCAGATTTTTTGCTATGTGAAGCTTCCGGGAGCCATGGGACAGTTTTTTTCAAGCCTTCGGATTTCGGCGGCGTATTCTGTGGTGGGCGCGGTGATCTCCGAATGGCTGGGCGGTTTCAGCGGACTGGGCGTTTATATGACCAGAGTGAAAAAAGCATTTGCTTTTGACAAAATGTTTGCGGTAATTTTTTTAATATCCGTCATCAGCCTTCTTCTTATGAAGCTGGTGGATTATCTTCAGAAAAAATGTATGCCGTGGGAGGACGCACATGAATAAAAAGAAAATACTGGCAGCGGGAATCGCTGCGATGACATTTTTATCTTCTGTAGGGACAATTCCCGTATATGGGGAAAAGGAAGAACCGGAAAAGCTTACCTTTGTTCTGGACTGGACTCCGAACACCAACCACACGGGGCTTTACGTGGCTCAGAGCCTCGGGTATTTTGAAGATCAGGGCCTGGAAGTGGAAATTGTCCAGCCGCCGGAAGACGGGGCCAACACTCTGGTGGCTTCCGGAAAGGCACAGTTCGGAGTTTCGTTTCAGGATTCCATGGCTCCCGGAGTGGCAGGAGACAACGCTCTGCCGGTAACGGCGGTGGCCGCGCTGATCCAGCACAATACCTCCGGGATCGTTTCCCGAAAAGGGGAGGGAATGGACAGGCCAAAAGGGATGGAAGGTAAGAAATACGCCACCTGGGACGGCCCCATTGAGGTGGCCATGATCCAGAATGCAGTGGAAAAAGACGGGGGAGATTTCAGCAAAGTGGAAATGATCCCCAGTACGGTTACAGACGAAGTATCCGCTCTGGAATCAAAATCTGTGGACGCCATCTGGATCTTCTATGCCTGGGCGGGCGTGAAGTTTGAATTGAGCGGCATTGATACGGATTATTTTGCTTTTAAAGATATCAATCCGGTGTTCGATTATTACACCCCCGTGGTGATTGCCAATAATGATTTTCTGAAAGACGAGCCGGAAACAGCGGAGAAATTCCTGACAGCGTTGCGGGACGGATATGAGTATGCCATCGAGAATCCCGGAGAGGCGGCGGATATCCTCTGTGAAGCCGCGCCGGAACTGGATCCGGAGCTGGTCCTTGCCAGCCAGGAATATCTGAAGGATCAGTATAAGGCGGAAGTGGATCAGTGGGGGTACATTGATCCGGAAAGGTGGAACGCCTTTTATCAGTGGCTGAATGAAAATGAACTGACGGAGACAGAAATTCCGGAGAACGCGGGATTTTCCAATGATTATCTTCCGGAATAGGAAGGGACGGGATTATGTCGGAACTGACGGTTAAAAATGTGAGCAAGTCTTATGACGGACGAAAAATCATAAAGAATATCAGCCTGACTCTTCATCAGGGAGAACTGGTGAGTATTCTCGGCGTCAGCGGCGGAGGAAAGACTACATTGTTCAATGTGATCTCCGGGCTGACAAAGCCCGACGAGGGGCAGGTGTTTCTGGACGGAGAGGAGATCACGGGAAAACCGGGCCGCATCAGCTATATGCTGCAGAAAGATCTTCTGCTTCCTTACCGCACCATTGAAGACAATGTGGCGCTTCCGCTTATGATCCGGGGCATGAAGAAAAAAGAGGCCCGGGTAAAGGCGGCTCCCTATTTTGCGGAGTTCGGTCTTGAGGGAACACAGAAACAGTACCCCAGGCAGCTTTCCGGAGGAATGCGCCAGAGGGCGGCGCTGATGCGGACTTATATGTTTTCTCAGAATGTGGCGCTTCTGGACGAGCCGTTTTCCGCCCTGGATACGATCACAAAAGGCAGTATGCATACCTGGTATCTGGATATCATGGAAAAGATCAGACTGTCCACACTCTTTATTACCCATGATATCGACGAGGCAATTCTCCTTTCGGACAGGATATGCCTTTTGACAGGAAAACCGGGACAGATCACAAAAGAAATCGTGATCCGGGAACCCAGGCCGAGGAGAAAGGATTTTAATCTCACAGAAGAGTTCCTGGATTATAAAAAGGAGATCCTTTCCGCCCTTGCATAAGGCGGGGATTTTGAAAAAATATTCGTGAAAATATTTGAAAAACAGTATTTTATTTCCTGTAAAAATATGCTATAGTAATCTTTGTGCACTTAAATGATAAAGGCATATGGCTGAAAGAGAAGGATACTCCGGGAATGAGATATTCAGGAGGATGGAAGACTCGGCAGCCCGTAATTTTAGTTAGAGAGGAACGGGAGAGAACTTGGAAAGAATGCAGAGAAACGAACTGAATTATTTTCAGGTAGATGGATCTTATGGCGGAAATCAGGACTGGTTTCCGGAATCTTCTATGAGAGACGGCGGATGCGGCGCGGTGGCGGCCTGTGAGAGCTGTATTTATTTTGCGCGTCAGGCAGGAAAGTCCGATCTCTATCCTTATGAGACAAAGGAAATCGACAAGGACGAGTATATACGGTTTGCTTATGAGATGAAGCCGTATCTTTGTCCAAGACCAAACGGAATTGACACTCTGGAAATGTTTATGGAAGGCTTTGAGGGATATCTCCACGACGTGGGGGATACGGAGCTTGAGATGAAGCCTTTTCACGGAGAACACACCTGGCAGGAAGCCGCAGACGCGATCCGTGGACAGATCGACCATTCATGTCCGATTCCGTATCTTCTTCTGAAGCATAAAAATCTTAAGCTGGACGATTATGTGTGGCACTGGTTTATGCTCACAGGATACAGAGAAACAGAAGAAGGTTTTCAGGTTAAAGCAGTTACATATGGCGAAAGTAAATGGCTGTCCCTGGAGGAACTGTGGGACACCGGATATGAGAGAAAAGGCGGTATGATTCTGTACCGCATGTAATCAGACGCGATCATTGGAGGGAGAATGCAGGAAACATGCAGGAAGCATGCGGAAAGCAGACTCCTTCCTTTTTTCAAAGAGAGGTGTATCACGTATGGAAGCAAGGGAAATTCTGACCAGATTTAAAAATAATGAAATTACTCTGGAGGAGGCGGAGCATTATTTCCGCAGAGAACCCTTTGAGGAAATGGGGGAATACGCGAAGCTGGATTCTCACAGAGAAATACGAAACGGATTTCCGGAGGTGATCTTCTGCAGCCGGAAGGCGGACGATCATTTTATACAGATTTTCCGGAGACTGTACGAGGATAATGGAGAAGTGCTGGGAACAAGGGCTTCCCGCCATCAGTACGAGCTGGTGAAGGATCTCGTGCCGGGAGTGGAATATGACGACCTTTCCCACATAATTAAAGTGGAAAAGAAAAATAAAAAACTGGAAGGGAAGATTGCAGTATGCACTGCCGGTACAGCGGATATCTCCGTGGCGGAGGAAGCCGCTCAGACAGCGGAATATTTCGGCTCAAAGGTGGAGCGGATCTATGATGTGGGTGTCAGCGGCATCCACAGGCTTCTGTCCAGGCTGGACGCCATCCAGGAGGCCAACTGCGTGGTTGCGGTGGCTGGTATGGAGGGAGCCCTTGCCAGCGTGCTGGGAGGACTGGTGGACAAGCCGGTGATCGCGGTTCCCACATCCGTAGGATACGGAGCCAGCATGAACGGGCTGTCCGCTCTTCTGACAATGATCAATTCCTGCGCAAACGGGATCGCGGTGGTAAATATTGACAATGGATATGGAGCCGGGTATATCGCCACACAGATCAACCGGCTGGGTATCCGGAACCGGGAAGAGTAAGGGAGGAGACTATGGGAAAGACTTTATATCTGGAATGTTATTCAGGGATCAGCGGAGATATGACGGTGGCCGCCCTTCTGGATCTGGGAGCCGACAGGGAAGTACTGGAAAAGACGCTGGAAAGCCTTGGAGTGAGCGGGTTCCGTACGGAAATTTCCAGGGTGAAGAAATCAGGGCTGGACGCCTGCGATTTCGCGGTGATCCTGGATGAAGCCCACGAAAACCACGATCACGACATGGAATATCTCCACGGACATGTCCACAGAGAACGCCATGAGCAGCCGGAACATGAACGCCACGGAGAATATCATGATTACGAATATCCGGAACATGTCCGTCATGGAGAGGCTCATGCTCATGATCATCTGTCAGCAGAACATGTTCATGGAGCGGAACATCATCATGATCATGAAGTGGAGCGGCATCACGGAACAGAAACTCACGGACATCACCATGAGCACAGAGGGCTAAAAGAAATCCGCGAAATTCTGTTAGCGTCCTCCATGACGGAGCGGGCAAAGAAAACCGCACTGTCTGTCTTTGAGATCCTGGCTGCGGCGGAGGCCAAAGCTCATGGCGTACCTGTAGAGCAGGTGCATTTTCACGAAGTGGGGGCTGTAGATTCCATTGTGGATGTGGCTGCGGCAGCCATCTGCCTGGACAATCTGGACGTTACGGAAGTGATCGTGCCGAAACTCTGCGAGGGAACAGGAACCGTGCGCTGTCAGCATGGAATCCTCCCTGTTCCTGTTCCGGCGGTGGCAAATATTGTGGAGCAGAACCAACTGAATCTTAAGATCACTAATGTAAAGGGAGAACTGGTTACGCCCACCGGCGCGGCGATCACGGCTGCGGTCCGTACCTCGGACACTCTTCCTGACAGATTCACTATAGAGAAAACCGGTCTGGGAGCGGGGAAACGGCAGTACGACTGCCCGGGATTCCTGCGGGCCATGATCATCCGAAGGGAAGGTGTCCCCGGGAAAGGGCAGGCTGCGGAAGGCCATATTCAGAAAACGGCGGAGACAGATTCCGGCAGGGCGCGGGAAGAAGGCGGAACTTCTGACCGGGACAGGATCTGCCGGCTGGAAACGGACATTGACGACTGCACCGGAGAAAATCTTGGCCTTGTAATGGAGAAGCTTTTTGCCGCCGGGGCGAGAGAGGTGCATTATACTCCCATATTTATGAAGAAGAACCGTCCCGCCTATGAACTTTCGGTGATCTGCGATCCGGACAATATCCGCCGGATGGAGGAGATCATTTTCAGGGAAACCACAACCATAGGTATCCGCAGGACTCTTATGGAGCGTACTGTTTTAAAAAGAAGACAGGAAAACATACAGACGCCTCTCGGACAGGCAGCGGTAAAAATATGCGTGCTTCCGGACGGAAGAGAGGTGTGCTATCCAGAATATGAAAGTGTGCAGTCGCTGGCAGCCGCCGGGGATCTGAGCTTTCAGGAAACATACAGACAGATTCAGAACAGTTGGGACAGAGAAAGGTGAGACATTTATGAATACGGGACTTGTTTTGGAAGGCGGAGCAATGCGGGGAATCTATACGGCCGGCGTACTGGACGTGTTTATGGAGTACAGGCTGCATTTCGACGGAGTGATCGGAGTGTCGGCAGGAGCGCTCCATGGCTGTTCCTTTGTGTCCGGCCAGAAAGGCAGAAGCATCCGCTACTATAAAAAATACAGAAACGACTGGCGATTTATGAGTTTTAAGAGCCTGCTGCGCACAGGCGATATTGTGGGAGAGAAATTCTGTTATCATGATATTCCGGAACGGCTGGATCCTTTTGACTATGAGGCCTATGCAAAATCAGACACAGATTTTTATGCCGTCTGCACCAACCTGGAGACAGGAAAGGCTGAATATATAAAGATCACGGATATGCAGAACCAGATCGACGTTATGCGGGCATCCGCTTCCATGCCCTATGTGTCGAAAATTGTTTCCTGGAACGGAATGAAACTTCTGGACGGAGGATGCGCGGACAGTATTCCGGTGAAACAGTTCCGGAAAATGGGATATGAGAAAAACGTGGTAGTCCTTACAAGAGAGGACGGATATGAGAAGAAGCCTCAGAACGCCAGAATGGCGGAAGCGCGGTACCACAGATATCCCGCTTTTGCCGAGACGCTGAAGAACAGGCATCTGGTATATAACCGGACGCTGAAAGATATCCGCGAGATGGAGGCGAAGGAAGAGATTTTTGTGATCCGGCCAAGCGAGAAACTGACTATCAGCCGGATGGAAAAGAACCTGGACGAAATCCAGAAGGTATATGATATCGGCAGAAAAGACGCGGAAAACTGTATGGCAAAGCTCTGCCGGTGGCTGGAAAAGTCTGTCGTGTAAAAATTAACGACTGGTAACTTTATTGAAATGCAGTGAAAACGTAATAAATCGTTGCAATGCGTGAAGAAATCCGGTATAATAGTCCCATTAAGGCTGTTTTACGGGAGGAAAGAGAAAATGGAAGCTATTACGAATGTGATCACCCAGATCGATACGCTGGTCTGGGAATGGTGGATGATCCTGCTGCTTCTGGGAACGCATATTTTCATGACGGTTCGCACAGGATTTATCCAGAGAAAGATATTTACCGGAATCCGGCTTTCCGTAGCCAAGGATCCTGACGCGGAGGGAGAGGTAAGCCAGTTCGGCGCCCTGACCACAGCCCTGGCTTCAACTATCGGCACAGGCAATATCATCGGCGTGGGAACCGCAGTGGCCCTGGGAGGACCGGGGGCGGTTCTCTGGTGCTGGCTTACAGGCGTATTCGGGATCGCCACGAAATATTCCGAATCCCTGATCGCGGTGAAGTACAGAGTAAAGACGAAGGACGGCAGGATGCAGGGCGGCGCCATGTACGCCCTGGAGCGCGGCCTGAATATGAAATGGCTGGGAATGATCTTCGCTTTCTTCGGAGGCTTCGCTTCCTTCGGAATCGGATGCGCCACACAGGTAAACGCCATTGCAGCCGTATGTGAAGAAAATATGGGTATTCCGCCTGCGGCCATCGGCGTCGTTGTGGCGGTGCTGACCGCCCTTGTGATCTTCGGCGGGATTAAGTCCATCGCCAACGTATGCGAGAAGCTTGTTCCCTTTATGGCGATTTTCTATGTTCTGGGATGTCTGATCATCCTTGGGATCAATTATGATTTTATCATTCCCGCGATCCAGACGATCTGCCGTCTGGCTTTCACGCCGGGAGCCGCTGCCGGCGGTCTGGTGGGAAGAGGGATCATGATCGCCATGCAGTACGGTATCGCCAGAGGGCTTTTTTCTAATGAGTCCGGTATGGGATCCGCTCCTATCGCGGCTGCGGCGGCGCAGACAAGGAATCCGGTGCGCCAGGCTCTTGTATCCAGTACGGGAACCTTCTGGGATACGGTTGTTGTCTGTCTGATGACAGGTCTTGTCCTTGTGACCAGTATCATGAAGAATCCTTCCATTGATATGGGAAATATCACCGACGGAGGTATCCTTACCACTCTGGCGTTCCAGCAGATCCCTGTTCTGGGGCCTGTGATCCTTGTGGTGGGAATCATCTCATTCGCTTATTCCACAGTCCTTGGATGGGCTTATTACGGGGAACGCTGTGTGGAATATTTCTCCGGAAAGATCGGACTGATCCCCTACAGAGTGCTGTATATCGCGGTTGCGGCCATTGCGCCTGTGGTTTCTCTGAATCTGGTGTGGACCATCGCGGATATCCTCAATGCGCTTATGGCGATTCCAAATCTGGTGGCGGTGCTTCTTCTGTCTAATGTGATCGTTCGGGAGACGAAGAAATATATCAACAATCTTGACGCAAAAGACGACACGAAGGTGGATGTAATAGATCGATAGAGACTTACATATACAATAAGGCCTGCGGATTTTGTTTTCCTGAGAGAGAAAATAAAGTTCGCAGGTCCTTTTTTGTTTCTGATAAATACATTTTTACGTTTGTGTGTGAAAAATATATCGAAAAAGTTACAAAAATATTGCACACAGAAGAACTCTCCGGTATAATGGCAAACAGGTAAATGAGGTAAGGAGTAGAAAAATGCTGTTTAATTCGTACATTTTTATTTTATTTTTTCTGCCGGTTACTTTGCTGGGCTATTTTGGCCTGCACAAAGCAGGCTTCCATATGCTGGCCAAGCTGGAACTGGTGCTGATGTCTTTCTGGTTTTATGGATACTTTAATCCAAGCTATCTGTGGATCATGGGAAGCAGTATTCTTGTCAATTATGTTCTGTCGCAGCTCTTTCAGAGAAAATGGCAGATGCCCCAGTCCAGGATACATTTGCTGAAAAAAATCCTTCTGGCTGTGGGACTGACCTTTAATCTGGGTCTTATTTTTTACTACAAATATTATGATTTCTTTGTGGATAATCTGAATAAAGCCTTTTCCACAGACTTCCAGCTCCGGCATATTGTTCTGCCGCTGGGAATCAGTTTCTTTACCTTCCAGCAGGTGTCCTATGTGATCGATTCCTACAGAGGACAGACAAGAGAATACAATATTCTTGATTATTCGCTGTTTGTAACGTTCTTTCCGCAGCTTGTGGCAGGCCCGATCGTACTTCACAACGAGGTGCTTCCCCAGTTTGCCGATAAAAATAACTGGAAGATGAAATCAGGAAATATGGCCCATGGCATATATGTGTTTTCCGCGGGACTTGTAAAAAAAGTTATCATAGCGGATACGCTCAGCAAGGCTGTTACCTGGGGGTACGGAAACGTATCGGCCGGGATCACATCTATGGAAGGGATCCTGATGATGCTTGCCTATGCCTTCCAGATCTACTTTGATTTCAGCGGTTACTGCGATATGGCAACCGGGCTGGGGTATATGTTTAATATTAAGATCCCCATGAACTTTAACTCGCCCTACAAAGCGCTTTCCGTGGTGGATTTCTGGAGCCGCTGGCATCTGACGCTGACCAGGTTTCTGAGAACCTACATTTATTTTCCACTGGGAGGAAGCCGTAAGGGAACAATCCGTACATATATTAATATTATTGTCGTATTTCTTGTCAGCGGCCTGTGGCATGGAGCCAACTGGACGTTTATTCTCTGGGGATTTCTCCACGGCGTAGCCAACGCGCTGACCAGAATGTTTAAGAAACAGTGGAATTCCATGCATACGGTTCTGCAGTGGATGGTTACTTTCCTGTTTATCAACGTGACATGGATCTTTTTCCGGGCGGAGTCTATTTCCCAGGCAGTTACAGTGATCAAAAAAATTCTGGGATTCCAGAACCTGAATGTGAGAGCTTCCATGCTGGAACAGTTTAAGCTGACGGAATTTGCCTTTATTTATGAGCATATACCGGGGCTGAATGAAATCGTTTCTTCCATCAGAGGTTTTGACGCTCTTATTTTTATGACGGCGGCGCTGGTGATCTGCCTTGCATTTAAGAATAATCAGGAGATGGAGTTCAAGCCTACGGTAAGACGGTCCCTGACGGCGATCTTTTATCTTGTATGGGGAATTATGTCCCTGTCAGGCGTGTCGGAATTTTTATATTTTAATTTCTAAGAAAAACCTTCAAAGGGTACAGGAATAGCGGAAGCAGGAACAGTAAGGAGGAAATATGAACAGCCGCAGATTTGTACAAGTTGTTTTGGGAGGGACGGTCGCAGCGCTTTTGCTGGCCGGAGGAGCCACCATTGTGATCGATCCGTTCTTCCATTATCATAAAGCCCTGGACGGCGTGGAATATCCCCTGGTGGACGGTATGGAGCGTTATCTGAACGACGGGATCATCAAGACTTACGATTATGACGCAGCAATCGTAGGGACCTCTATGATGCAGAACTTTAAGGCGTCTCAGTTTGACAGGCTTTTCGGGACAAAATCCATCAAGATTACTTACACGGGAGAAACCTATTATGCCATAGACCAGGAGGTGCGCAAGGTTCTGAAGGAAAATCCGGATACAAAATGTATTTTCCGGTGTCTGGACTATAATAAGATATTCCAGGCAGGAGAAGTCCGTAATTATGACGACTATCCTGATTATCTTTATGACGACAATATTTTAAATGACGTAAACTATGTGCTGAACAAAGAAATCTTTCTGGACAGCACGCTTCCGGTGATAAAATATAATATAGACGGGAAGAAGACCACCTCTATGGACGACTACAGCTTCTGGGAGTGGGAACATCCGGTCGGGAAGGAACATGTGCTGGAAGCATACGAGAGGCCGGAAACAAAAGCAGAAGAACAGAAAGCTTTTACAGAAGAGGACGCGAAAACAGTTACGGATAATGTGACGGAAAACGTTATCAGGACTGTGGAGGAAAATCCGGATACCATGTTCTATTTTTATACGCCGCCGTACAGCGTGGCTTTCTGGGACGAGGCGGAGAGGAACGGCGATCTGGCCCGTTATTTTGAGGCGGAAAAGCTCCAGGCAAAGCTGCTCCTCCCCTATGACAACGTAAAGCTTTATACCTTTGCAGACCACTATGATATTACGGAAAATCTGGATAATTACATGGATCCTACTCATTATGGATCAAAAATCAGCGATCAGATCATTGACTGGATCTATGAAGAAAAGGGTCTTCTGACAGAGGAGAATTACCGGGAAAAGATTCAGGAAATGGAAGATTTCTACCTTTCTTTTGACTACGACAGTATTTTTGGAGATATGGAGGAAGAGGCTGAATAAAATGGCGGAAATTAAGACTATCGGGCGGATCTACAATGATTTTACAGAAAAATTCGGAATTCCACATCAGAGCGGAAGGCTGAATAAACAAAGGGCAAAGATAGTTTTTGAACCGGAATACAGGATCCCGGAGGCGTTCCGGGGTCTGGAGGAATACACCCATATCTGGCTGATCTGGCAGTTTTCCGAAAATGTCAGAGACACCTGGTCTCCCACTGTCAGGCCGCCCAGGCTGGGAGGAAATATAAGAAAGGGCGTGTTTGCCACAAGATCTCCCTTCCGCCCAAACAGTCTGGGACTTTCCGCCGTCCGTCTGGAACGGGTGGAATTTCACAGAGAGCTGGGGCCTGTGCTTTACGTGGCAGGAGCCGACCTGATGAACGGTACGCCGATTTTTGATATAAAACCTTACATTCCCACAGACTGCCGTCCGGAAGCGTCAGGAGGATTTACAGACCGGATAGCAGATCACAGGCTGAAGGTGGTGTTTCCTGAAAAATGGCTGAAGCAGATTCCGGAAGAGATCAGAGAGGCGCTTACGGAGGTTCTGGAAAATGATCCCCGTCCCGGTTATCAGTCAGATCCGGACCGTGTTTACGGGATTGCCTACGGCGGGAAAAATATCCGTTTTCGCGTGGCGGAAGAACTGCTTACTGTGTGCGGGGTAGAAGATTACAGAAAAACAGAAAGTATTTGACAGAGAAAGTCTGATATGGTAATATGTGAACAAAGAGTTAGCGAGTACTAACTTAAAATTTGCGTGATAAGTTAGTTGCATACAACAAAAAGAGGTGATTTATGAGTATCGTAATCGTAGGCGGAAATGAAAGAATGGTATGTCAGTATGCAGATATTTGTAAATGCTATGGATGCAAAGCAAAAATATTTGCAAAAGAGAAAGGCGCGTTGAAGAAAAAAATAGGAGATCCGGATCTTCTGATCCTGTTTACCAGCACGGTATCTCATAAGATGGTCAACTGCGCGGTGGAGGAGGCGAAAAGAAAATCGATTCCCGTATGCAGGTGCCATTCCAGCAGCGCCTCGGCCCTTCAGAACGTTCTCAGGGAATACTGTGTGTGAAATTTTAGCGGAGTAAAGGACAAAAATGCTTGCAAAATCCTCTGTTTCAGGTAAAATAGAATACAGGTTTTTTACTGACACACAGAATAACAGAAGGATGAGGACATTATTATGAAAAAAGTTGTAAAATTCGGAGGCAGCTCCCTGGCGAATTCTGATCAGTTCCGGAAAGTGGGAGAGATCATCAGAAGCGAAGACAGCAGACGTTATGTGGTGCCGTCTGCGCCTGGAAAAAGATTTTCGGAGGATACGAAAGTAACAGATCTTCTGTACGCCTGCTATAAAAAAGCGGCGGCGGGAGAAGACTTCGGAGAAGTCCTGAAGGAGATCAGGGAACGCTATTATGAAATTATCCGTGGACTGGGGCTGGAACTGTCTCTGGAAGAAGAGTTCAGGCAGATAGAGGAAGACTTTAAGGCTCAGGCAGGTACGGATTACGCGGCGTCCAGAGGGGAATTCCTGAATGGAAAGATCATGGCGGCTTATCTGGGCTATGAATTTGTGGACGCGGCTTCTGTGATCCGCTTTGACAAAAACGGCAACTTTGACGGGGACAAAACAGATAAACTTCTTGAAAAACGTCTTGCAAAATGCGAGCGCGCTGTTATTCCGGGATTTTATGGAGCTATGGAGGACGGGACGGTAAAGACCTTCTCCAGAGGCGGGTCGGACATTACAGGATCCCTGGTGGCGAAGGCTGTTCATGCGGACCTTTATGAAAACTGGACGGATGTTTCCGGCTTTCTGGTGACGGATCCAAGAATTGTGGACAATCCTGCAGTGATTGAGACGATTACCTACCGCGAGCTCAGAGAGCTGTCCTATATGGGGGCGACAGTGCTTCACGAGGACGCCATCTTTCCGGTACAGAAAGAGGGAATCCCCATCAATATCAAAAATACCAACCGTCCGGAGGACAGGGGCACCCTTATTGTAGAAAGCACCTGCCGGAAGCCCAGATACGTGATCACCGGCATTGCCGGAAAAAAAGGCTTCTGTTCCATTAATATTGAAAAATCCATGATGAACAGCGAGATCGGTTTTGGAAGGAAAGTCCTTCAGGTATTTGAAGAGCAGGGAATTAATTTCGAGCATGTTCCCTCCGGTATTGACACCATGACTGTATATGTACATCAGGATGAATTTGAGGAAAAGGAGCAGCAGGTGATCGCCGGGATCCATCGCGCGGTGAACCCGGATTTTATAGAAATGGAATCTGACCTGGCTCTGATCGCAGTTGTCGGAAGAGGAATGAAATCCCAGAGAGGAACGGCAGGCCGTGTATTTTCCGCTCTGGCGCACGCTCATGTTAACGTTAAGATGATCGATCAGGGCTCCAGTGAGCTGAATATCATCATCGGTGTGGAAAACCGCGATTTTGAAACAGCGGTAAAAGCGATTTACGATATCTTTGTGATGACGCAGATCTGATCTGTCGGATATCCTGTAAATTTTAAAGGAAAATCTCAGAACTACAGAATGTCTTCTGAAAAAATTCAGAGGGTATTTTGTTTCTGGGATTTTTTATTTTCACAAATACTTTTTTGTGCCAAAGCCGCTTGTCCCGTTTTATTGGGTTGACGCAAACAAATGTTTGGGATAGAATAAAAACAAACATTTGTTTGGAGGAACGCTTATGATAACTCGGGAATCCATGACGCTGATGGAGAAGCTTCAGATCCTGGCAGACGCGGCCAAGTATGACGTGGCCTGTACGTCCAGCGGTATAGACAGAAAGAGCGGCGGACAGGGAATCGGGAACAGCATAGCCGCGGGGATCTGCCACAGTTTTTCCGGAGACGGGCGGTGCATCAGTCTTTTGAAAGTTCTTTACACCAATGAATGTGTGTATGACTGTAAGTATTGCCTGAACCGTGCGTCCAACGATATTATGCGGACCAGTTTTACTCCGGAGGAGATCAGCCGCCTGACTATAGAATTTTACAGGAGGAACTATATCGAGGGGTTGTTTTTAAGCTCCGGAGTAAAGGGATCTCCTGATGAGACAATGGTAGAACTGATCCGTTCTGTGGAAATTTTAAGAGAACACTATCATTTTCGGGGATACATCCATCTGAAAGCTATTCCGGGAGCTTCGCCGGAGCTGATCAGGAGGGCGGGATACCTGGCGGACCGCATGAGTGTAAATCTTGAGCTTCCCACAGCGGAAGGGCTGAAGCGTCTGGCGCCTCATAAAAGCCGCGGAACAATTCTGCGCCCCATGAAACAGATCCAGCTTCACAGAGAAGCGAATAAAGAAGAGCTTGCCGTATACCGCCACGCGCCGCGCTTTGCTCCGGCGGGACAGAGCACGCAGATGATCGTAGGAGCGTCAGGAGAAAGCGATTTTCAGATCATATCTGCGGCGGAATCCCTGTATCGGAATTTTTCTTTAAAGAGAGTATTTTATTCCGCGTTTGTTTCAGTTAATGAGGACAAAGCGCTTCCGGTTCTTCCTCAGGGACCGCCCCTTCTCCGCGAACACAGGCTGTATCAGGCGGACTGGCTGCTGCGCTTTTACGGATTTAAGGCAGAGGAACTGCTGTCTGAGAGAAGACCTAATTTTAACCTTTTTCTGGATCCAAAGTGCGACTGGGCGGTAGGACATCTGGAATTTTTTCCTGTGGAGATAAACAGGGCGGATTATCGCACTTTGCTGAGAGTGCCGGGAATAGGGGAGAAATCGGCCAGAAGGATCGTGGGAGCCAGAAGGTATCATTCCCTGGATTTCCACGATCTTAAAAATATGGGAGTAGTTTTGAAAAGAGCCGTTTATTTTATCACCTGCAGCGGAAGACAGATGTATCCCCTGAAGATAGAAGAAGATTATATTGTAAGGAATATTCTGGGACGGGACAGAAAGCTGTCCGGGTTTACGGAAGAAATGACATACCGGCAGATGTCTCTTTTTGACGACTGTAATTTCCTTTCAGAAAATATGGGAGGTGGCAAAAATGGCCTGTGAGAAAAAATTATTGATCTGTCAGGATTCTGTGGAGGGTATCTTTACTGCAGTGTACGATGGATGGCTCTGGAGCGCCAGGGGATACCAGATTGAGATCCGTGCCTGTGAACCGGAATATCCGGAACTGTTCTGCACCACTGTGGAAATTCCTCCGGACAGCGAAAAAGCGCTGAAGGTGGCCCGGTCTGTAAGACAAAAGCTGGGGGAGGCTACTTACCAGGCAGTCTGCTATGCGGCCGTATCCGTCCATCCGGACAAGGGGACGGCTGTATTTTACCTGCTCAGAAAGGCGCTGGGACAGGGACGCTGCGACAGACATGTGATGGAGGCCCTGGCAGATCCGGCGGTAAACCTTGTGTCCTCTCTGCAGGTGA
>DXGV01000006.1 GCA_019113745.1 Candidatus Blautia intestinavium | reverse complement strand
ACATGAGAAATCTGAACCCGGTCACCCCCTGACGGGCCCGCTGAAAAAGTACCTAAATTTCACACCGCTTCAACCGAACTGCCCACACCGTTCATCCGAACCGGGCGTTCCGTTGAAGCGAATTTAGCAATAACATATATCCTGCAATATCAGATAAGGCAAAAGTCCATGTAGTATAGATACAACATAAGATTATCCCCCATTTCAAAAGCATGTTTTGAGAAAAATGTTTTGTGCAAGCTGAACCCATTTCGGACAATTTACAAAACAACGGCACAAACAGTAAAAATGATTGAGCCATCATAAGATAGTAGTTATAATCTGTTACAATCAAACAAATTGATAATGCTGCTATTGGAATTAATAATACACAAAAAATGAGCGTTATAATATCAAATTTATTATATTTTCCTTCCTGCACATTATTTTTTATGAGAATGATAAATATACTTATTAATCCAATAAAAAGAATCAAATTGCATACATCACGGTACCAATATGAGTTATGCAAAATGGAATCAGTAAAAAAGTAATCAAAAAAATTTGAATAAATATGAAATATGATTGAAGGAAGCCGTTTTAAAGTGTTACCTAATCCATAGGAACTAGCGCCACCATAAAAGGAATAGATGTTATTAAAATGGCATAATATTTTCCATATAATAAGATATAGCACGCTTGAGATTCCGCACACACATATACATTGAAAAAAATGACTCCATGTTGACTTTTTCTTTTTACAATGTAGTAAGTCCAAAATCAAAAGCAAAAGACTTAGTAAAGTTGCGGTACTAATATATGGCTGATAAAAAGCCAGCATTATTGTTAGAAAGAAAGTAGATAGTAATATTTTTGTAAAAGCGCTGCTTTGAAATTTGTATATAATCCATATTGATAAAACAACTAAAAAATTGCCTATTGTCCCAGCTGAATAGTAGTACATAAGTGTGTTTGCGATATGTGGATGTACAGCAATCGAAGAAGCTGCAATAATTATAGCAAGCTTTCCTTTAATGTCAAATAACTCAATAATTATAACAGCCATAAGGGCTGTAGAAAATATTGTAATTATGGTACTTAATATGGGCTGTACGATATATCCGCGAAGCATCATTAACAGATTCCATGACCAATGTCCCTGAGAATATAATTCGTATTCTCCTGCTTTAACCCAGTTCATATATATAACAGGATCTGCAACTACTGGCTGCAAGATCATTAATACTAAATGCGTCAATAAACCAGCAATTATAGCAGATTTAAATGCAATTAATCTATCTCTTTTGAAATGTTCAAGAAATTTTTGGAATACTATTTCTGGATCATAAAGAATAGTTTTCATATACCAAATCTCAACTTTCTAAACAATTAATTCATCAATTTTCTCAACTTAGAAATAGCTTCTTTATTTTTTGATTTCTTTTCCTTCCTAGGACGCAGCATAAAACGGATTGCCCAATTAAATCCCCAGTAAAGTGAAATATAATAGTGCATATCTTCTTTTGTTCCGAGCCGTCGGATGATATATCCGCCTTCCAGAAATTTATAATTAGAATGAATATCCTTTTTCGCTCTTTTACAGTATTCTTTCACAAATTCCGGTCGAATTTTTTCCAACGCGTAACGATGTGTATGTACCTTTACAAGCTGAAGATAATCCAACTGTCTTCTGTCAGAAGATTTCCTGAGGAATTCGTCCAGATATTGAAAAATCGGGAAGTGAACATATAACCTTTCATCATCTGCGGAAATATCCTGACCCGGACGTGCCAAACGATAGTAATATAAATATTCAGGTACGGCTACGATCGATCTGGCTTTGGAAAATGCCTCTATCTTAAAGGGGAGGTCATCAAATCTTTTCAAGTCTGTGTAGAAATGAATCTTGTTGCGGTCAATCATATCACGCAGATATATCCCCCTCCAGATCGCGACACGCAGGAAAGCTAACAGCTCATTCATCCGAATCGGATCGGAGGTCCCTTCGTTATACGGCCATTTTAAAGAGTCAGATATTTCCCTCGTTTTTCCTGTATTTTCATATAATTCATTATATCCGCAGTAACTAATCTCATAGCTTCCTGACAAAGCTCTGCTTAACAGCTTACGAAACATGGAAGGGTCAACATAATCATCCGGATCAATAAATCCTATATAACGTCCGCGTGCATGTTCCAGCCCAAACTGTCGGGCAGATGCACACCCTCCATTTTCTTTCCTTAATAATCGAATACGGGAGTCTTTTTCTGCGTATTCTGTAATAAGATCTGCAGAATTATCCGGGGAACCATCATCAACAAACAGATATTCCACATAATCCGCTTTCCATTCTGTAACGGTTTCAATACACTTGGAAAGATAGGAAGCAACTTTGTATACCGGAAAGATAATGCTCAATTCTATATTACTTTTATCGTTACGGGACCAATTCATTACTTCCTCATCCTGTTTCCAGGAAACAATATAAATATGCCGGGAAATTTTCCGGTAGGTTTCCCAGACATGGAAAGCATTTATTTTATCTTTATTGAGTGCTCCGATCAGAAAATAAGGCCGCAAAAAACAAAGCTCCATAATTTCGTTCTCGTCGGAGGGAGAATCGAAGATGAGTGCTGGTTGATCTGTAACCGGCTGATAAGAGAGCAGATCTTGTCTCGTTAATAATTTCATGTTTTTAGGAACATGAGTTGTTTCCTCGATCCGGAAACGTTCCAGAACATGCAATATTTTATGAAAGAGCTCTTTTGTTGGTACATAGATAGAAAAATGTTCTAACTGTATGTTGCGGCATATTTCACAGGCAAGCCATTCGCTGGTATTTGCTCCCATAACCAGAATTGCTTCTTTGATTTGAGGCTGAGAGGATAAATATAAAACCAGATTATTCATTATCTATGCCTCCTTATCTTTTCAATGCGATGATACATGTTTTCTCCTGCTTCAACTACATGACAATTAGAGAGCATCCTGTAGAAGATGGGATGCCTTAATAGTTGCAGATATATCATAGTATCCCGGCTTGGATGTAATATATGACGATAATATTTTACATAGTGTGATGGAATTGAGCTACACAAAAGATGAAGCTTCTGTGTCAGCTCTTTTCTAACCAAAGGCTTTGCAACAAACATTGACCACCGAATAAACAGTACCATCATATGGATGATATAAGCAACTTCCGTCTCTCCCCAATTGTTTTCAAAAGCATACAGTAAGGTTTTTGAGAAAACAGGTATAATGTCAAGCCTTGCCGCACCAGCCATAGAAGTAATCTGATTACCAGAATTAATACGATAAAAAAATCCAGCTTCGTTGACCATAATACAGCGCCGTGCCCAGTAAAATAAATAGAAATGTGGAAAAACGTCTTCCCATTTTACACCTTCCGGAAAGGAAAAATTATACTTTTTGAGAAAAGATGTATTCCAGACGGAACGATTGATATTGGCTTCCAAAGCATACATCTCAGGTATTTCGGCCGGGCTTGTAACATGTTGTCTCGAAAAAATATTTGAGAGCAATTCATTGTCTTTCCATTCTTCATATTTACAAGTAGCCATATTGTAAACTTTGGGTTTCATGAAAATAATATCAATATCTTCCGACTCTTCCAGGATGGCTTTTGTAACATGCTCTATGGTTCTTGGCATCAGCCAATCATCGCTGTCAAGGAATTCAATATATGGAGTTTCCACATACTGCATTCCTTTGTTTCGCGCGGCTCCCAGTCCGGCATTTTCCTGATAAATATAGCGAAAAATTTCAGGATATTTTTTCGCATAATTTTCTGCGATCGGGCCGCTGGAATCTGTAGAGCCATCATTTACCAGAATTACCTTAAAATTTTTTACAGACTGATACAAAAGACTGTCAAGACACTGGATCAAATATTTTTCGACGTTATAAATTGGAACGACTACCGTTATCAGTATTTTTTCGGACATCTTCATTTCCCCTCTATTTCCAATAAAGCTAAATTGATTTATCCTATTATTACAGAGGCTTTATAAAGAGCAGCCTCTATCACCTGATCCATATCATAATACCTGTATTCTCCCAGCCTGCCTCCGAAAACAACATGATTTTCAGAAGCGGCAAGTGCCCGATATTTCTGATATAACTGATTATTTTTTTCATCATTGACCGGGTAATACGGCTCCTGATTCCGATTCCATTCGCTGCTGTACTCTCTGCTGATCACTGTTTTGGGCTGCTGTCCAAAGGCAAAATGTTTATGCTCTATGATACGGGTATACGGTGTCTGAGCATCGGTATAATTCACTACGGCATTCCCCTGATAATTCTCCATATCGAGGATTTCATTTTCAAACCTGACGCTTCGATACTGCAGTTCACCCAGACTGTAGGAAAAATATGCGTCGATCGGTCCCGTATAGATCACCGTATCCGCAAGTGCATTAAACGCTTCCTTATCAGACAAATAATCTGTGCCTAGTCGTACCTCCGTATTCCCAAGCAGTGAAGATACCAGTTTGGTATAGCCCTCCACAGGAATTCCCTGGTAACACGCATTAAAATAATTATTGTCATACGTAAATCTTACTGGAAGACGGCGGATAATGAACGGCGGAAGCTCCCTGCAGGAACGGCCCCATTGTTTTTCCGTATAACCCTTTACCAGCTTTTCATAAATGTCAGTTCCGACAAGACTGATCGCCTGTTCTTCCAGATTCTTCGGCTCTGAAATATGCGCGTCCAGACGCTGCTGTTCAATGATCTTTCTTGCTTCCTCCGGTTTGCTTATCCCCCACATTTTCTGGAAGGTATTCATGTTAAAGGGAAGATTATAATATTCTCCTTTGTAATTGGCTAAAGGGCTGTTGGTAAAACGATTAAATTCTCCAAAGCGGCAGACATATTTCCATATCTCTTTATTATTTGTATGAAATATGTGTGCACCGTAGCGATGGACGTCAATCCCTTCTATTTTTTCTGTAAAAATATTTCCTGCGATGTGGTCCCGTTTTTCTATGACCAGGCATTTCTTTCCCGCATCCATTGCCTGACGGGCAAAGACTGCACCATAAAGACCTGCGCCTACGATTAAAAAATCATACTGCTTTTTTGAGAAAGAAGTATGAAGTGCAGGAACAGAATTACCCCAGCGATGGGGAATTGTGATCAGTCCGAACTCCGGATGCCAGGCGGATGCAACCTCTATCTTCAGAAATTTTTTTATAGAGTCAAATATTTCGCCTGCAGCATTGCTGATACGAAAACTCAGATAATACGTTCCGGAAAGTAGCGGCAGGGAATCGATCTGACATCCTATTTCATATTCCTGCTCGGAAGAACCTGGATTTTCTATCTGTTTCGTATTAGAAAAATAAATCAGGCCGGTATCATCAGAGATTGAAAATTCAACCTGCAATAGCGGATCGTATTCCTGACTGTCGTTATTCTCAGACTGTTGATTCCCCTTTAAAACAACAGAATCCGTCCGGTAGGTAAGTGACAGGTACATACTGTCGCCGGTGGAAAATTTCAAAGTATTGATGTTTTCCTGATTCCGCAACCGGATTCCCGTAAACCGGACCTGCATACTGCCGCTCCGCCTGGTATCCCATTCACAGCTTTCATGGATCATGCGGCACTTTTCCGGAGAGGTCCAGCTTTCCTGATATTTTTCGAGAGCTGTTTTTTCGGTTCTCTGTTCCAGCTGGGCTTTTTCATAATTTTGCCGCGCCACTCTGTGTTCATCCATATCCTCCAGGTAGTGCGCGCATACACTGTCAGCCGGCCCGTCTTCACAGACCAGTCCGTCGGCCATCCAGATGGCTCTGTCACAGATTTCCCTTATCTGCCCCATGGCATGGGAAACAATGACGATGGTTACTCCTTTTCTTTTCAAAGAACGCAGCTTTTCAAAGCATTTTTCCTGAAAGGCCGCATCTCCTACGGCGAGTATCTCGTCGATCAGAAGAATATCCGCATCCACATTGATGGCGACGGCAAAGGCAAGCCGCATATACATTCCGGAAGAATATGTCCTTACCGGATTGTCAATATATTCCTCCAATTCAGAGAAACGGATGATGTCTTCCATCCTCCTGTCAACTTCTCGTCTTTTAATACCAAAAATGGATGCATTGATATATACATTTTCCCGGCCGGTCATATCCGGATGGAAGCCTGCTCCCAATTCAATCAGACTGGAAATACGTCCCTGTGTATTTATCGTACCTTTGTCCGGACGCAGAATCCTGGTCAGAAGCTTCAGCATTGTGCTCTTTCCGCAGCCGTTTTTCCCTATCAGTGCAACAGCTTCTCCTTTTTTCACAAAAAAGCTGATGCTTTTCAATACATGACGTTCCTGTATTTTATTTCGATTTCGGAAAATTACGGCATCCTTCAATTGATGGGATGCTTCCAGATGAACCTTAAAGGTTTTTTCCACATTATATACTTCGATTGAGTTCTCCGGGTTCATTACATTTCCTCCGCAAACCGTTTTTCCAGTTTTATAAATATAAGCTCTCCGGCAATCAGAAACAGAACGGCAATCACAGCGACATGGGCCAGTGACGCAACATCCGGTGCTGTCTTATAGTAAAGAATATTTTGGTAGGAACGGACTATAGGGGTCATAGGATTCAGATTGATGATCCATGACAGTTCCGGCGGCACCAGATCCATCGGATACATGATAGGAGTAAGCCAGATCCAGGCCATTGTAACCACACCAGTCATATACTCAATGTCCCTGAAATATACGTCTGTCGAAGCTAGGATCAGGGCAAGTCCCAACGTAAAGATATATTCCAGTATCATGATGGCCGGAAGATACATGAGTATGATACGGAACTGGAATCCCAGACCGGAAAACAGGATAATGGCAAAAGCAACCAGATAATTGATCAGGAAGTTGACAAATCGGCTGGTTACCGTTGAAATAACAAGAACCTCACGAGGAAAATAGATTTTTTTTACCATATCCCCCTGAGCAAATACACATCCAGCACCCTGACCTATTGATTCACTGAAAAAATTCCAGGGCATCATGCCCACGATGAGGAAGACATAATATTTGTCCAGATTGGAACGATATATCATCGAAAAAACAAGAATATATACAAGAATCTGACACAGTGGATTAATAAAATTCCACAGAAATCCCATAAAGGATCCCTTATAACGTCCACGCAGATCGCGGTGCACAAGTCCGGCTATCATATCCCGGTATTCATAAATTTCTTTAAGTCTGTTCCACATATGATTCGGTTTCCTTTTCTGATAAATAGTGAATTGCAGGACGGAAAACGAGGCCCTGCCGAAATCCCTGATACATGATCCGCAGCCGCTGCAGTTTGTTTCTGGCCGTCAAAACGATATGACAGGTATCTCTTAACAGGCGAAACAGATAATAAAGACAGGAAATCAACCCGTTCCGCCTTGAGATATACCATTCGTTTCGATATTTATAGTAATATCTGTCAAGCCGATCCAAACTGTCATATACAATGTCGGATCCTGTGTTCTGTGCCGTATGATGCACGACCACGCTCTGTGCAATATAAAAGCAGGGAAACAGCCTGCTGATTCTTTCCGTATATTCCTGATCGTCTCCCCAGATAAAGAACTCTTTTATTGGCAGCCCGACATGCTGTATAACCTTCCAGGGAATCAGGAGAGAAACAAAAGTTGCTTTCCTGACCTGAGAATAGAGCTGGCCGGAGGTCCCTTTTATAAAAAGAGGGATGTTCATTTTGCATAAAGACCAATCCGTCCACAGAACCTTTCCGGAGAGAAAACCCCAGTTTTTTAGCTGACTTCCAGCTGTCATCAGATATTCCAGAGCCCGTGCCTCGCAGACAGCATCATCATCCATCAGCCATACATAATCACAGCGCAACTTTTCTGCCTGACATATTCCATAACAATATCCCCCGGCTCCTCCCAAATTAGTGTCCTGGCGAAAATAGTGCAGACGGGAATCAGATCGTGCTATCCCGGAGGCCAGTTCAGAGGTCCCATCACTGCTGTGATTATCGACCAGAATGATCTCAAAGGAGGAATAAGTCTGTTTAAACAGAGCTTCCAAGCATTCCTGCAGCATGATACAGCGATTATAGGTTACAATTATGATTGCGACTTTTTTATTCACAAAGCCACTCCCTTTATCTGATAAGCACCTTTTTGTCATTCATCACATGGACGGATTATTCTTCCCTTTATTGGAATCAAGCTGGCACTTATAAATAAACAGATCATAACACAGCCTGAAGCATACAAAAAAAAGAGAAGAAGGCATATGCTGATACATCCACCTTTCTATACGGAACACTTTACTGTTCTGTTCCGTATAGCTGCTGTGAAAATCGGCCCAGGGAGACTGCTTCAGGTAAAATTCAAAGACAGCTTTCCCGGGATGCATGGAGTCCCTGTGCCAGGGAAATTCGCCTAAAAATCTAAAAAAATGATAAATGACAGGGCTATTTACCGCTATTTCAATTTCTTGTTCTGCATAATAGGTTTTAGGCCGGAACAAAAAACGGTATTCCGAAGGAGAGCATATTAAATGAATCGGCTGTAAGTTATATGCGAGAGGCAGCAAGGCAATCTTTCCTCGTAACACAATGTTCAGAAGATCCTGATCCGGTGAAATATAATGAGATCGCATATCCTTAGCATACCGGACAATCTGTTCTGTACAGCTTAGTTTTTTCCACTGGGAAACATCAAACAAAATAACTCCGGCATTGAAATATCCATCCGTTTTTCTGTTGCCAATTAATTTTGCATGGCGCAGCCCAAGAGAATCATAAGCCATAGCTATCGGTTTCCCGGCCATATCATACGTAAGCAACGGTCTGAGCGAACCGTTTATGATCGTATCTGAATCGATATAGATCAGGCGATCGATATGCTCGGCCAGGACAGTCGGGAAAAACATTTTCAGGTTAGTGGAATAGGAACCTCTGTAACTGGGAATTCCGAGTGCTTTCAGCTGCTCGATTATTTTTTCTGAATTTAAAAAAGTGACTTTTCTTCCATATTGTAAAATAAGGCATTCTATACGTTTTTTGCTGTCATCTGATATATCCTCGTCCATGACGTAAAAATGAAGATAGTCTATATCTCGATTATGTATCAGAAGAGACAGGATGGAAGTACCGGCAAAAGGTACATATTTTTCATTAAACTGATAAAGTATATTTGCTACAGAGGTATTTTCACTTACTGTCATATTAATCAAATTTAGATAAATTTCTGTTTTCTATATATTTATTAAAGGAAACATTTTGGGATAAAATGTATCCCCCGCCAGTTTACAAAACCGAATCTCCATGGAAGATATAATGAAAAACAACTCAAAAATCCGTATTTTTTCAGAAATAAAAATTCTCCCTGTTCTCTTTTAATGGGGAATGATGTACAATCAGATTAGATAATCTACTCCGTTGGAAAGGCTGGTGATATCCGGGAATGAGGAACGATACATTTGATATTTCCAATCTGCAGGAATATCGTGAAAACAATCGGATGGAGGTCAAAAAGGCAAGGGGAGGGCTTCCGGCTTCTCTTTGGGACACCTATTCTGCCTTTGCGAATTGTTACGGTGGCGTCATCATCCTTGGGATAACAGAGCAAAAGGATGGAACCTGGAGAACTACAGGACTGGAAGACGAATATCGACTCAGAAAAGAATTTTGGGATACCATTAATAATCGGAACAAAGTAAGCTGCAACCTTTTAACAGATAAGGATGTTTCTGCTTATAATGAGCATGGCAATATCATTCTGGTTATCCACGTCCCCGCAGCGTCCCGCCAGCAAAGACCTGTGTATATCAATAACGATATCTGGAATGGAACCTTTCGCCGTAATTGGGAAGGGGATTACCACTGTTCCCATAGCGAGATTTTGGCAATGCTCCGGGATCAGCCGGAAACGACCTCTGACATGAAGGTTCTGGACGAGGTACCGATAGATGCTTTAAATAGTGAAAGTGTAGAAGGATATCGTATCCGCCATATGGCCTATAAACCGGGTCACCCTTGGATCAAGCTTCCAACTGAAAAATACCTGGAGCAGTTAGGCGCGGCGGCAGTTTCTTATACGGATAAAAAACTGCATCCTACAGCCGCAGGTCTGCTAATGTTTGGTGAAGAGCATCAAATTGTCAGAGAATTTCCGGAATATTTTCTTGATTACAGAGAAATGCTGGATCCAACGATCCGATGGACTGACCGGGTACAATCAAGTTCCGGCGAATGGACCGGAAACCTTTTTGACTTTTATTTTCGTGTATACAATAAACTGACCAAAGAACTTAAAGTACCTTTTCGAATAGAAGGCGGAAACCGGATCGATGATACGCCGGTCCACAAGGCTCTGAGAGAAGCGCTTGCAAACTGCCTGGTAAATACAGATTTTTATCTGCCCCGTTCTGTGGTGATCCGGTTGGAGAGGGATAAGATTGTAATGGAAAATCCAGGCTCTATCCGAACCGGAAAAATCCAGATGTTGAAAGGCGGAATTTCTGATCCCAGAAACAAAACTCTTATGAAACTTTTTAATCTGATCAATATTGGCGAACGAGCCGGAAGCGGTGTTCCGGATATTTTTTCTGTATGGAAAGAAGTCGGCTGGGAGGAACCGACAGTCGAAGAACAATATAACCCGGACCGAACCATATTGATTTTGCCGCTGACCCCAAAAGCGCCGATAAAAAGCGCCGATAAAAAAACGCCGATAAAAAGCGCCGATAAAAAAGCGCCGATAAAAAAGACTCTGATTCAATATCAGGAAATTCTGGACTATATGCAGCCGGGCAATGAATATAAGGCTGCGGATATTGCGGAGCTGCTGCAGTTGAAGGACAGCCGGACAAAGAAGCTTCTCAGAGATCTGGCCGGGATGGGAAAAATCTCCTCAGAAGGTAACAACAGAAACCGCAGATACAGGCTATGCACTTCAGATGAGGAAAATTGCAGGAAAGGATAAATACAGCATTGAAAATATATGTAATTTCGCACAAAACTTTTCAAATTCCGATGGAAAATCCCCTCTATCAGCCGTTGATCGTAGGGCAGAACAAGGTAGAGAACAGCGCCGGATGTCTCTTTGATCATACGGGGGATCATATTTCAGAGAAAAACAGAAGGTACAACGAGCTGACCGGGATGTACTGGGTCTGGAAAAATGTACAGGAAGATGTGGTTGGAATCTGCCACTACAGAAGGTATTTTGTTACTCCCGCGGGAAAGCTTGCAAATCTGCTGGCGGAAAAGCAAACCTGCTTTTTGGAAGAAAAGGATGTCCGGAAGCTGCTGCGGCATGCCGATGTGGTTGTTCACAACAAAACCTTTTTCAGGGAAAACAACCGTGCGCAGTTTGAGAAAGGCGTAAATCCTTTTTCCTGGGATATCCTGGAGCAGGAAATGCGCTCCATGTATCCGGACTATCTCTCTGCGCTTCAGACTGTGGCGAACCGGAAATACGCGCACTTGCTGAACGTGCTGATCACAGAGAAGAGGATCTATGATCGATACTGTGAGTGGCTGTTCCCGCTTCTGTTTCAGGTGGAAAAAAGATTGGACGCTTCAGACAAGATCAAAAATATGGACAGAAGCGTAGGTATGATCGGAGAACGGCTGCTGGATGTGTGGCTGCTGCAGAACAGACTGAAGCTGAAGGAATGCTTTTCCATCAATACGGAAAGGAAGGACTGGAAGGCGTGGTAGAAGATATTTTTTTCCAGCAAAAATCATGCCCTTTGGTGGCAGGATTCAGTCGCTCTAATCGTGGAACGCATTAAAGCAATTTTCTTATCAATGGAATTCTCCTGATTATCTTCCCAATCCAATAGGACAACACCAGGACTGCCAGCGCACGGAGATAATTGGGAAGGACACCGGCATACCGCTGCTCAAACAGGTGATCATACACAAGCCTTACGATAATGGCATGGATATAATAGATGTCGATTGTGTGAGTGGATATTTTGACTAAAATACCACATTTTTCTTCACGGAATGGAATCCGGGAAAATAATGAAAACAATCCTGTTGCCATGAGAACCGTTCCCACTCGCATATATTGTTCGGAAAGCGGCCGCCAATTATAATTAAAAGTACCGAACTCAACTCTGCGTTCGAGCATCATCAAAGCTATTCCGAACAAAATAAGACAACAGGATATGCGCACCTGTTTTCTTAGCGGGCTGCCGTTCCACTCACGCAATTTTTCCGCAAGAAGAAAACCATATACGAAAAAGAAAATGCAATTTACGTATGTTCCAAATGGTGAAAGATAATTATTTAGGCTTGAGAGCGTAAATTCCCTGTCCGTAAAAATGCTTCCAAACGCCTGTCCCCAGGCTTCCAGTTCTTTAACACAAAACCCAAAGAGGAATGAAATACCTGCAACATAAATCAAAACTTTACGGGATGGCTTTATCGCCGCTAAGACCGGGAATAACAGATATACCGAAAGGAGCGCGAAAATAAACCAAAGGACTCCGCCCATTGGCGCACGTAAAACCGCTCCTTCAACATAGTATTCATATAAGTATCCTATCGACACGGGACTGTCTGTCAGTCCTTCCCAAAGGCATATCAGAAGATAAATCGTACTCCACGCCAATAGCTGAAAGATTGTTTTAACCATCCTGGCACAATGTTTTTTCCATGAAAAATCTTTCCTGAGCAGCAGCGCTCCATGTACCATAAAGAATACCGGGACTGCGGCAGGCGACAGGGACATGGATATGCTCGCAGGCACACTCCCGTTTAGCCATACACTATGAACAGAAACGACAAGAAAAATAGAAAGCGTTTCCAACGCATCAAAATATAGAACTCTTTTGCAATCTGATTGATTCATAAAAAGCTCTCCTGTGAATAATTCAGGTTAAATGTGACATCTGGGCTGACAGTTCAGCTTTATGGAATAGATCATCTTGTAAACAGTCATGGATAAACGCATATCCATCCTCAAAGGGCATGGAGCTTCCCCATCCGGTACACGCAATAAGATGCGCCAGTGACATCAGCAGCCAATCCCCCCGGATTAGGCTGCCGGAAAACAGTTCCATCGGACAGCGTTCTGTATACCTGTCCAGGATCTCCTGAGCGCTCAGGAAAACATCCGTACAGATGAATACCTGCAGGGCTTTGAGCACGTGGAGCGCATCCTTCGGAAACCGAGCAGTACAACGGCGTTTTTACCCCCGTTTAGATTCCCTTCATACCGGGAAACATAATAACTCCGGCTACCAGCTATCATAAAGCTGACAGCCGGATCCGTTTCCCATAAATGAATGGCAAACTCACTGATCTTCTGCCTGGTACAACCGAAAAGGCGTAATATCTTTACTTTTATACTATTAAGGCAACATTGATAAAAACTCAAATTTGCTCATTGATAGATAATGCTATGAATATCGGCCTATTTTAATCTATTGAATATCATACGCGGAATATAAGTAATTAATTGACCGATTTTATAGGAAAAGGAATTCGCGATCTGATTATATTGTTCTTCTAGTTCTTTGTACTTCTTTTCGGAAGTAAGAATATCCTTCTTTTTTGCATTAATCGTATTTAACAGATTGGCAGAAACCTTATCCTTCTTTCTTTCTATTACTTTTAAGTCAGAAATCTCATATTTTAAAGAAGCTATCTTTCGTATAAATATTTCAAAAGCAATTTGATCCTGAAAAGGTAAAGACATCAGGAATTCTGAAATTTCTATGCTTGATGTACCTTTGATAAAATTAGCAGCAGTATCGGTCATTGCAGAAAGATATTCTTTTAGTGCTTCTATATAACGCTTACTAAGAATATCTGTTTCTTCCTCAATAGCTTTAATCATATAGATGATGCTGATATAGTAACCATATGTATTCTTGATACTTTTAGGAACTGTCATTATAGAATCGTTATGTACTCTTCTACGATATAGTTCTTCATCAAAAAAGCTGACTCTTTTTGCTTTAAGTAAACAGTACATTGTAAATAAGTTATCTTCATGCAAAATACCTTCATAAAAGCTTATATTATTATTGCTCAAAAAAGAATGTTTTAAAAACTGCAGGCATGCCGAGGGTTTAAAGTCATTATACTTAATAAATCGGGAAAAGAGATCCGGCCCCGACATTGTTCCAAAGTAAACTCCATTACGTTTATAATATGAAGCGAAGTTTTTCTGTTCTTCCTGCACTTTTTCACTATCATAGAATACTTCTGCGTTATAAAACAAATCATCTAAATCCATCTCTTTTGCTAAAGAGTATAGCAAATGCAAAGCATCTTCAAAAAGAGTATCATCACTGTCTAAGAATAAAATATATTCTCCTGTTGCAATCTTTAAACCAGCATTTCTGGCAGATGACAATCCACCATTTTCTTTTTCAATAACCCGAATTCTTTGGTCGGAAGAAATAATATTTGCTATTTTCTCCATAGAATTATCTGGTGTTCCATCGTTGACAATTATTATTTCTATATCTTTTAAGCTTTGTTGGCAAACAGACTGTATACAATCCACAATATAATTTTCAACATTATATACCGGAATTATAACTGAAACGAGAGGTTTATTTCTCTTTGTTATAGTAACTATCTGGTTGTATGGAGCAGAACTCTTTTTATTTTGCTGGCTTTCTTCATTAGTGTAAGAGATTCTTTTGCAGATAGATGTCCCCACAGTTTTTGTTAAGTTGTCAAATTCTTTATGTAAGATATAGTAAAAGAACTCCCTGTATTCTTTTAACTTTTCATCTTTAACTAAGGATAAGTCTATTGATTTTTCAATATCAATAAGTGCACTTATCATTTCCGGAGAAGCCGTTGGCAATGCCTTAGCACACATATCGGCATAATTTTCTCCCAGTCTCTGTAGTGTAATACAGTGGAGTTCCTTCAAATGATATTGTGATGTGATTACCAATATATCTCGTAATCCTCTTAATAAATCGATCAGCTTTTGTTCTGTCCAAACAATCTTCTGTGTACCCACACGATAACAATATGTTACTTTTCTTACTGCATAAAAAGTACCTGCAATCGCCATGGCTTTTACAAAAAACGGAGGGTCTTGGAAGCGTATATAAGGTGGGAAAAAAATATCATTGTCTTTAAGAAACTGTAAATGGTATATAAAACGATGATATCCGTAATCAAATTGATAATTTCTGTAGCTGACTATTTCATCTTTCTCAAAAGCATATTTTTTCTTTAATCCCTTAAAAGATGTTACGAGCCGGCCTTCTGTCCATTCGCCAAATGAGCCGCCAATAATCATTAAACCAGACTCTAATGCTTTATCATATAAAATTCGCAGAACATCTGCATCTGGATACCAATCATCAGGATCCATAAAGGCGACATATTCTCCACGTGCATTCTTTAATGCAATATTTCTGGCTGCAGCAACCCCTTTATTAGACTGTGATATCAGTACAATTCTATTATCCTTCTCTTTATAATCCAAAATAATTTTTTCTGAATCATCAGTGGAACCATCATTTACACAGAGAATTTCTATTTCTTTTAAGTTCTGAGATATAACAGAATCCAGACATTGTTTCAAATATTTCTCCATATTATAAATCGGGATTATTATGGAAATCTTTATCTTTGCTTTTTGTTCCATTTCAAGCGAATCCTTTCTCTTATATTGTATACCAATATTTATTGAGGGACAAAAAAGAATCCTGCAATCATCCCTCTAAACAACCACAACACTCTCGTCCATTTCTTCTCTTTGGAGAATAAAAGGATTTTAATCAGAGAATAAAAAGCTCTCACAAAATAAAACCCCAAAGAAAGAATCCCATTCCTCTTTGCAATATACAGCTCATTCCTGTAAGCGTAATAATACCGCTCTATCCGCTCCGGGCTGTCGGTGCTGATATCCGAACCCAGATTGTTTTTGGTCTTGTGCTGCACCACACTGGAAAGGACGAGATAACATTTATACTTTTTGGATATTCTCTCCGTATATTCCTGATCGTCCCCCCAGATAAAGAATTCCCTGATCGGCAGGCCGACCTCCCGGACGATATCTGCTTTAAGAAGCATGGAAACGAAGGTAGCCTTCCTTACCGGAAGAAGTCCCTCCTGCAGGATCCGTCCCTTTTCCCTGCGGAACTGTCCGGGCAACGGAAGGTTCATTTTGCACAGAGAACCATCCTTCCATACGGGGAGGCTGACGAGAAAGCCGTATTCCCCCAGCAGCCTTTCGGCGGAAAGCAGCCTTTCGGCGGCATGGATGTCCGGAACCGTATCATCATCCATGAGCCAGATATGACTGTATCCCCGGCGGAGCGCTTCCCTGATCCCGATATGGAATCCGCCGGAACCGCCGGTGTTCTGTTCCAGACGGAGGAAGGATATATCACCTTTTCCTTCCAGCGTCTGCAGGTACTTCCAGGTTCCGTCCGTACTGTGATTATCGATCACCAGAATGTCGAAGGAATTCCAGGACTGGCCGAGCACAGCCTGGATGCACTCCTTCAGAAGCGGCAAACGGTTATAGGTTATGATCAATGTCAAAAGCTTTATCTCAGACATTCACGCCCCCTGTCATTTCCTGGAAGAATGGCCGAAGGGAAGCAGCAGTAAAACTCCCAGCTTCAGCGCGGCTGAATCCTGCAGAAGCGCCAGCTCAGTCACCGGATTGTTGTCCCGGTAAAACAGGATTTTGGCTCCGCGTGTTCTCTGGATCCCCTTAAGAAGGCCGAAATGCCGGATCTGCGCAAAAAGATGAACGCAGCAACGGAACGGGAAGGTCAGGCAGAAACCCAGCCGAAAAGGGGCAGAGGAACGGATCACCTGAATTTTCGCTTCCGCTTTTTTCCTGGTGACCACACGGCTCCGGCTGAAAAAGGCTTCATTCTCAGACAGGGCTTCCAAGATCCTCCGTTTTATGAAACGGGGAATGAAGGGAGCGAAAACCCGTACCATGGAATCAGGAACCGGAAGAAGCGCTTCATCGTTGGCATTGTTGGTCAGAACCCGGATCTTCTGCCACTCCAGCTCCGTAAAGGTATCCCGCGACAGTTCTCCCTTCTGCATGGCTCTGTGGAACTCCCGGCTCATCCGTTTCCGATATTCCTCATGAAAGGAATCCCCGATCCGGTCAAGTGTGAACATATAGCAGAAATATTTCTTCCACCAGTACATGTACTTGAAGCGTTCCCATAAGGCCTGATCCCGCATCAGGATATCGCGGATAAAGTCATACTCGATATTCATGCAGTAGACCTTTTCTTTGCTTTTTACGGAAGAATTCGGATTGTCGCGACGGTTTCGGTAGTATGCCTGGTTGACGATCATAGCCCGCTTCGCGTAGATAAAGGTCTGGAAAAAGAAGCCGTTGTCCTGAAAGGATGCTCCGGGCGTCTCGTGATGTCTGATATGGAAAGCTTCCAGAAAATCTCTTCGGTAAATGCCGGTCCAGGTATTCATGGTAAAACGGATGCAGTCCGGCTCCTCGCTGGGATTTAGGAGCCGTCCGTAACGCCTTTTTGCCGCCCGGTCAATGGTGACATATTCCTGATGCTCCTGGCCCTGTTCGTCTTTGGAAAACCGGTAGAAGTCGGATTTCACAAAGTCCAGATCATTTTCGGACGCGACCCGGTACAGGCTTTCATACATATCCGGCGCGATATAATCATCCGGCTCCACGATCCCCACATATTCGCCCGTAGCACGGTCAAGGCCTTTGTTCATTGCCTTGCCATAGCCGCCGTTGGGGCCTGTGATCACAACGATCCTGGGATCCTTCGCCGCATATTCCCGGATGATATCCAGAGAATCATCCGTGGAACCGTCGTTGACACAGATGATCTCCAGCTCTTTGAGCGTCTGGGCGATGACGCTGTCCAGACATTCCCGAAGGTAAGCAGAGACATTATAAATTGGCAGAATAACAGATACCTTATCCATGATTTCCCCCCGATCTTCCGGAACGCATCAGCATTTTGTACTGTTCATATTCACTGAGACTGTAAAAATAGCTTTCCGGTTTCTCCACGATCCCCAGCTCGGAAAACCACTCGAAACAGAGCTTTTCCTGCAGCAGGCGATGGGTGGGTTCGGCCAGGGAATTCAGGTTCCAGAGACAGAAATGAAGCGCATAATTGATGAAATCCTGCTCCAGTTCCCAGTAGATATGTTCTTCCACGAGCCTGCGGCGCAGCGCGGTCAGAGCGTCGTAGAAGCAGTGCCAGGATTTTTCCCGGGTGACAGAGAGGGAGGTGGAGCTTCCCCGCCTCTGATGTGCCAGAACCTGACCGACGACGGCGATCCTTTTTGCCAGAACGAGAGCGCTGAAAACGAACAGCAGGTCGTTGGAGGTCCGCTGCTCCTGAAACTGCAGCGCATGGGCTTCCACGAAACTGCGTCTGTAGAGCTTGTCCCAGGCCCAGCCGACGAAGACCTTGAACACATTGTCCGTCAACTCCCTGTGAGAAAAGGGCATATAGGGAGGGATTTCCTGCTTGCGAAACACCCATGGCACATCCACGAATTCCTGCTTATCCATATGGAACTGATCGGAATCGAATACCACAAAATCCGCCTGATACTGCTCCAGGCATTCGTAAGCCTTTTCCAGCATATCCGGCTCAAAAAAATCATCGGAATCGAGGAAAGACAGGCACTGTCCGCACGCCGCACGCATTCCCGCGTTGCGCGCCGCTCCGGCTCCGGCATTTTTCTGTTCGATCAGCCGGATTCTGGGATCTTTTTTCTGATAATTTTTCAAAATATTCAGAGAATTATCTGTAGAGCCATCGTCTACACAGATAATTTCAATATCTTTTAGCGTCTGTCCAACAATACTGTCCAGGCATTGCTCCAGATATTGCTCCACATTGTAGACCGGTAGGATAACCGATACCTTAACCATCACAGTCCCTTCCCCTTCCTCAGTCGCGAGCGTACAGATCCCTGGTATAAACCTTTTCAGAAATATCCTCCAGCTCCGGAGACATTCTGTTGGCTACCACAATATCCGAAAGTTTCTTGAACGATTCCAGATCCTTGGTGACCGGATTTCCGAAAAAAGAAACTTCCCTGGCGGCCGGTTCATAGATCAGGACCTTTGCGCCCTTTTCGTTCAGACGACGGATCACACCCTGGATGGAGCTCTGCCGGAAATTATCGGAATTGGTCTTCATGGTAAGACGGTAAATCCCGACGGTACCTGCGGCAGTCCTGGCGGAATCTTCTGCTTTCTGTTGCGCGGAGGCGGAAACGCGTTCCAGGATCCGCTCCGTTATGAATTCCTTGCGCGTCCGATTGGCTTCTACGATCGCCCCCATGATATTGTTGGGCACATCATGATAATTCGCGAGAAGCTGTTTGGTATCTTTGGGAAGACAATATCCTCCGTAGCCAAAGGAAGGATTGTTGTAATGGTTTCCGATCCTGGGATCCAGGCATACGCCCTCTATGATGGAGCGGGTGTCCAGTCCCCGAATCTCCGCATAGGTATCCAGCTCATTGAAAAAAGCGACCCGCATGGCCAGATAAGTGTTGGCAAATAGTTTGATCGCTTCGGCCTCCGTAGAATGCAGAAATAGGGTGGGAATTTCTTCTTTAATGGCGCCTTCCTGAAGCAGCCTGGCAAAAACATGCGCTTTTTGAGTCAGATCTTCTCTTTGGGAGGGGATGCCGACCACGATCCTGGAAGGATAGAGGTTATCGTACAGCGCCTTTCCTTCTCTCAGGAATTCCGGCGAGAACAAAAAAGAAGCCTGCGGATACTGTCGACAAAGCGTCTCCGTATATCCCACCGGTACGGTGGATTTGATCACGATGACCGCCTTCGGATCGATCTGTGTGATCCGTTCCACAACCTGCTCAACAGAAGAAGTATTAAAGTGATTTTTTTCTGCATCATAATCTGTCGGCGTTGCAACGATGATAAAATCTGCATCCGTATATGCTTCCACATCATTTAAGGTAGCTTTCAAGTTCAGATTCCCGCTTTTCAGATAAAGTGAGATTTCTGCATCTACAATGGGTGATTTTCCGGCATTGATCAGCTCTACCTTCTCCGGGATCAGATCCAGAGCGTATACCTCATTTTTCTGAGCCAGGATAACCGCGTTCGATAATCCAACATAGCCGGTGCCGGCAACTGCAATTTTCATTCGTATTTCTCCCCTCTGTGTGATAAATATTTCTACTTATTCATATAGTGCTGATACTGGCTGAGCACCTCCTGGGTCTCGCCGATTGACATCATCATTCCGTCGTTGATCCACATGGCTTTCGTGCACAGCTGCCTGAGTGTTTCCGTATTATGGGAAACGATCATCACCGTGCGGGTTTTGTTGGAGATCAGTTCTTTCATCTTGTTATAGCTTTTCTTCTGAAAGCGTTCATCTCCCACGCTGAGCACTTCATCGATCAGGATAATATCCGTTTCCAGAGATGCCGTGATGGAAAAGGCCAGCTTGGAATACATACCGCTGGAGTAGGTGCGGACCGGATAATCTATAAACTGCCCCAGCTCTGAAAATTCAATAATGGAATCCATTTTTTCGCGGATCTGTTCTTCGCTGAAACCGAGCAGCATTCCGGAAAGAAGGATATTTTCCCGGCCGGATATTTCTGGTGTAAATCCAACGCCTATCGACAGGAGGGAGACTGAGTTGCCATGCAGATCTATCGTTCCCTGATCCGGAATGAAGATCCCTGCAATCGCGCGCAGCATAGTGGATTTTCCGCTGCCGTTTTTTCCGACGATTCCAAGAATCTCTCCTTCTTCCAGAGAAAAGGAAACATCTCTTACCGCATGGATCATCTCCATTTTTTCCTGTTTCTTTTTAAACAGGCTTTTCTGAATGGACGTTTTTTTATATGGTTTATAGTCGATACAGAGATGATCGACTTTAATTGCACAGTTTTCCATCATATTACCTTCACATAGCTGTTTTCATTCTTATAAATAAGCTTCGTTCCACAGGCCGCGATCAGCACGGAGACCAAAAACCAGATCCCCAGCACGGTCAAAGATGAGTTCTGCATATATAACAGAGAATTTCGCATCACGGTGATCAGGCAGGCAATCGGATTGTATAAGCTCAGGAGATGACCAAAGGGTTCCGGCATCCGTTTTTCTATGGAATAAAAAATACCGGTAAAATACATGAGCATACTCATCAGGATCGTGACGATATAAGCCAGATCCTCCACATACACGCCATAGTGCATCAGGAAGCAGGAAATCCCATAAGTAAAAATAAACAGGATCAAAAGCGCCGGCAGCGCATACAGCAAAGAAGCATTGACCTGCACCCGATAGAAAAGCATCATAAGGAAAATGATGATAAATGACAGCAGCATTTTGAAAGCATTGACAGCCATCAGCTTAAGAAGAAGCATCTGCTTGGGAATATATACCTTTGTAACAATAGCCTTATTCGACTTGATCAGTTTAACGCTGGCCGTAAGCGTTTTGCTGAAAAACCCCCACATGCTGATCCCGATAAACAGGAAGATGGGGAAATAAGGCTCCGCCGCCTGAAATACATAGCCGAATATGATCGTATATACGATCATATTGCAGAACGGCTCCAGGATCCACCAGACCCAGTCCAGGTAGGAATTGACTACCTCTGAACGCAGCTGCGACCGGGCAGAGAATATAATATAATGAAAATATTTTCGGACATCTGTAATAAAACGCATAATATACCTTTCCTACATTTTTCTGTCATTTTTCCCCCTTCGGGAAGCCCGCTCCGCTTTCCATAAAAAAATCCCGTAACAGGCACGGAAAACCGGCATGAAAAGGATGTCAGGAAGTAAGCGGTACAGAAAACGTTCGATCTGAAAAACAGCTCCCTGCTGAACAGAAGCTTTCTCCGGCAAATCCTGCCAGGGAGACTGCTTTAAATAATCCGCAAATGCTTCCGCATACGGATGCAGGGAATCCGTATCCCAGGGAAATTCTCCGAGGAAACGGAAGAAGTGCAGAATCACCGGCTGCGTTTTCGCATCCAGAAGCTCTTTTGCGGAATAATACCCGTTCTGTTTCCAATAGCATCGATAAAGGCCGGCAGAATATCGAAAATGAATCGGCTGAAAATTAAACCGTGCGTCGAGCCGCCCGATCTGCCCCTTCAGAGCTGCATTGATCAGATCCTGATCAGGAGACATGTAATGTGCACGGGAATAAAGCGCATGCTCGGCCAACTGCTTTTCGCAGTTTAGTTCCTTCCATTTTTTCAGATCAAACAAAATCACTCCGGAATTAAAATAGGGATCCCCCTTCCGGAGCCCTATATATGTTTTATGCTTTTTCCCCAGGGAATCGAGGGCCATTGCCAGGGGATATTCTTTCATGGGAAAACAAAACAGTGCCTCCAGCGAATCCACAACCAGGGTATCACTGTCTATATACAGAAGCCTTTCCGCCTCTTCGCTTATTTCAGAGGAGAAAAAAAGCTTCATATTTGCGGCAAAGGAACCGCGATATTTTGGAATACCCAGTTCCTTGATCTTTTTCAGAATCCTGTCGCTGTTTAAAAATGTTATCCTTCTCCCATACTGTTTGACCAGAGACCGCAAGCGGCTGATACTGCCGGAGGAAAGCTTCTCTCCCAGAACATAGATCTCAATCGCTTCGGCTTTCTGATTATTTTTCAGAAGGGAACAGATGGAAACGCCTGCATAGGGGGCATATGCATCGTTAAATTGATATAATATATTCAATTTCATCTGTTATCGGCTCCTTTACAGCCTTCGCCGCATTTGGGCGGAGACTAACAGTTTGGGATAAAATGTTTCCTTCAGCCTTCTGTTCAACTTCATTTCCATATCCCTGTATCGCAGAATAGCACATTCTGACACATTTTTCAATAGGTAAGAGCAAATTGCCAAAGAAGACCGGGGACAGTTCCTGAAATTGGAATGAGCTGTTCCCGGAATTTTTGATGTCTGAGTTAGTATATCCGGAATAACCGGGCAATTATGCGTCATTACAGGTTCATCTCGAGAAAGACCTCATCTTTGTCATCCTGATCTATGGAAAGGTACCTTTTTGTAATCTCGATCGAGGAATGATTATATATCGACATGATCAATGCTGGCGGAACTCCCTTTTTCCATGCGTGATACCCGAATGTCTTGCGCAGAGAATGACAGCTGATCGTTCCCTCCAGGTTCAGATCAAGCACCGCCTGTTTGATGATCCGAAAGGCATAGGACCTGACGATTGGCTGGTTGATGCCGACCCGGCTTTTAAAAATGTATTCGGAAGGGGTCACAGCATCCAATGTGTTCTGAAGTATCTTCAATGCTTGAATTGCTTCCTTATTTAATGCAATGATATTTCTTTTTCCGGTTTTCTGTTCGATCAAAACAATGTGTTCCCGGTATTTTCCTGTCTTTGCATTATATACATCTCCCCATGTCAGCCCCAGCAGATCGCCAATGCGAAGCGATGTATTCAGCGCTACCGTAACCATGGCGTAATTCCTGTATTGGTTTCTGAGCAGAAAATAGTTTTTCAGCCGCTTGATGTCTTCCGTGTTTTTAATTGGATCTGTCTTGCACATTGGTTAACCCTCCCGTTTTTTCCAGAGTATAGCACGGCAGAAGGCATTCTTACAACAAGTTGGTTGTTGAACGATTGCTGGGAAAGGGATGAAGACAACATTTTATCCCAAAATGTTTCCTTCAGAAATATAGTATATTTGTAAGATGACAGAAGTATTGCAGGTTTTATATCAATTTAATGAATTATATGCGCCTTTTGCCGGAACATCAATTTTCTCGTTGTTGAAGAATAATGAAGATATTAAGTATATACATGTATATATTTTAGGAGAAAACTTGACTGATGAAACCATTGGTACCATTCGGCAGACCGTACATGATTTTAAACGTCAAGTTACTTTTTTAGATACAAAAAAGGCGATTATTCGATTGCAATCTTTAGGAATTCCACAGTATAGGGGCTCATATACGACAAACTTTAAGCTCTTGCTCCCTGAGTTACTTCCTGAAGAATCTGGGCGTATTCTTTATATTGATTCGGATACTGTAGTGACAGCATCTTTAAAACCTCTTTTAGATTGGGATCTGAAAGGTTATCCTCTTGCGATGGTATATGACTCTTTGGGGAAAAGACATGCTTTACAGATAGGTCTTACTATTGGTGATGCATATTTTAATGCGGGAGTTATTTTGATTGATTTGAACGAGTGGAGGAAACGGCAATGTACAGAAAGGATTGTCCGGTACGCCCAATCAGTCAGAGCCCATTTCATGTCCCCTGATCAGGATTTACTGAATGTTGTGCTCAAGGGAGAAATTAGAACTCTTCCGCCACAATATAATTTGCAGCCTATTCATAGACGTTATACAGTCAAACTGTATAACTATACATTCCGTCCATCTGTGTATTATGCGGATGCTGAAATTGAATCTGCAGCACAAGCTCCCGCTATTTTGCATTTTTTTAGATTTTTAGGGGAATTTCCCTGGAACAAAAAAAGCCTTCATCCATATCGGCCTGAGTTCGACTATTATTTGAGAAAATCCAGGTGGAAAAAATTTCAGAAAATTGATTTAAAAAATAAGAATGTTATTTTCAGTTTTGAAAAATTCCTGTATAAAGTGCTGCCGGATTTTTGCTTTTTGGTGATCTATCAATTTGCCTATCAGCTTTTTATTTCAAGATGTGCAAAAGATTCTCGTGAAGGAGAAAACTGCCGACTGATGTAGTTGGGGTATGGCAAGAGTATGGAAGAGATAATTGAGCATCAAAAGAGTATAAACAGAAAACTGAAAATTGGAGTCTTGATTGTAACCTATAACCGTAAAAAACTTTTGACACAATGTATTTCTGCGATACAAAGGCAAAATTTTACAAAATTTGATATATATATAGTTGATAATGCAAGCACAGATGGAACCAAAGGTGCAGTAGAGAATGAGAAACGATCGGATGACCGTATTCATTATCTGAATACAGGAAAAAATTTGGGAGGAGCCGGTGGATTTTCCTTTGGGATAAAAGAAATGCTGCAGAAGGGCTATGAACGTTTGTGGATTATGGATGACGATACGATTCCAGAAGAAAACGCCTTGGAAGAGTTGCTGTTTGCCGATTCATTTTTGAAGGGAAATTATGGATTCCTGTCCAGCTACGTTGCATGGATAGATGACATGCCTTGTGTAATGAACAGACCACAGTTGCAAGAGGACTGGATAACCCAACTGCAAAATATAAAATATGGTTTATTACCTGTCAGGAGGGCTACTTTTGTTTCTATGTTTCTGAATGCCGAAGCAGTAAAGCAGCTTGGACTTCCCATCAGAGAATTCTTTATTTGGGGGGATGACTGGGAGTATACAGATCGGATCAGTGCTGAAATGAATAATTTTTTGGTGATACGGAGTAAAGTACTGCATAAAACCGAAAATAACGTTGGCTCAGATATCAGTAATGATTCCACATACAGAATAGACCGTTACTATTATTCTTTTCGCAATGAGTTTTATCTTGCAAGAAGAAATGGAACTTTGGCGGTAATGTATTATTTATACAGAGTTATTGGGACAATTAAGGCAATATTGAGAAGTAACTCTGAAAAAAAAGGAAAAAGAATAATTGTTGTTATAAAAGGGATGGGAAGCGGATTCTTTTTTCATCCAACGATTGAATATCCGATAAAAAAGCGAGGAAATGACAGTGAAACTGATAAATGAGATCAAAGAAATTTTTCAATACATGGATATGATCAGAAATCTGGTAAAACGGGATTTGCGCGGTAGATATAAAGGTTCTCTCTTGGGAGTATTATGGAATTTTGTTAATCCGCTTTGCCAGATTCTTGTATATATCATGGTCTTTTCGGTGATTTTTCCCAGTAACCTCGAAAATTATTATGTCTATCTGGTTTCTGGAATGATACCCTGGTTTTTCTTTTCAGAATCTTTAGCGCAAGGAGCTGGTTGTATTGTATATCAGGCAGATATGACAAAGAAGATATATTTTCCAAGGGAAGTTCTTCCAATTACCACAGTTTCCAGCCGATTTATCAATATGCTCCTTTCCTTCATTGTAGTATTTCTTGTTGTTTTGCTATCAGGCGTTGGAATTGGAGCTTCTGTAATATGGTTACCCCTGGTGATGATTGTAGAATATATCATGACGTTAGGGCTGACTTTGATGGCTTCTGCAGTAACGGTTTATTTTAGGGATATTGAACATATCATTGGTGTGATTTTGATGGCATGGATATGGATCACTCCTATTATGTATTCAGCCGATACGGTTCCAGAACAGTTCCGCGGAGTTCTTTATTTGAATCCAATGACTTCGATTATTGAAGCCTATCACGCTATTTTGTATTATAAAACGGCGCCTGTTTTGAATGATCTTCTTTTATCTGGTGGAATAGCTGTTTGTTTATTAATAGTAGGGATGCTTGTATTTATACGCCTGGAGAGAAGATTTGCGGAGGAATTATAATGAATGGCAATAATGTAATAGAAGTAAATCATATCAATAAATCTTTTCGTGTTTATCAGGATAAATCACATCAATTGAAAGATGCAGTTATTTTTAGGAACAGTAAATATGAAATCAGAAATGTAATTAAAGACATAAGTTTTTCAGTAAAAAAAGGAGAAGCTGTTGGGCTTATAGGGAAAAATGGATGTGGAAAAAGTACGACTTTAAAAATGCTGACTAAAATTTTAAAGCCGGATAGTGGAAATATATCTATCAAAGGAAGGGTTTCCAGTCTGATAGAACTTGGAGCGGGCTTTCATCCTGATATGAGCGGGCGCGAAAATATTTATATTAACGCTTCGATTTTCGGAATTAAAGAAAAGGAAATCACCAGAAGGATGGATTCCATTATCCAATTTTCGGAATTAGAGGAATATATTGACAATCCGGTTAGAACTTATTCTTCCGGAATGTATACCAGACTTGCTTTTTCTGTAGCCATCAATGTGGATGCCGATATTCTTTTGATCGATGAAATCCTTGCTGTTGGTGATGCGAGCTTCCAGGCGAAATGTTTTAATAAATTAAGAGAGATGAAGGAAGAAGGGGTTACCATCGTATTGGTTTCTCATTCTCTGCAGCAGGTGGAACAAATATGTAATCGGGCTCTTTGGATCGATAAGGGGCTGATCCGTATGGAGGGAAGTCCCCGAAAGGTCTGCAATGAATATCTGAATGAGATGGATCAGCAAAGACGAAAAAGAATGAAGCAGGAAATAACAGGCGGGAACAGCAAAGCAGATACCAGCTGTTATGAACTGACGGAATTTTGCGGACCGGATGCGCAACGGGAACGGACGAGCAACATTTATTTTACTGGCATTAGATTGGAAAATGAAAATGGCGAGGAATGCTGCGAAGTAGGCGTAAATGAAAATTTCTCTTTTGTAATGGATTACAAGGATGAAAAACCCGGACGAAAGGTTAATTTTAGACTGCGTATCTTTCGCGAAGACTGGATCATGTGCTATGAAACTTCCTTAACACTCGAAAACAATAAAACCATAGTGACCAGATCAACTGGTGAAGTCAGGTGTTTCATTGAAAATGCATTGCTTACATGTAAGTATATTGTTGATTTTGAAATTACGGATGACAGCGGAGATTATCTCGACAGGGCGCTGCGTCTGATTGAATTTAGGATCACAAATGATTGTGACCATGAAAATGGTGTTGTTCATATGAAGCATCAATGGATGGTAGATGGTGAACAAATAAAGAAAACTACATTTTCTCGAGGATGAATAGCGGCAGGGATATGAATATAAAAATTTTTGTGTCTCATTCTCCTGATCATCATGATAAGGAAATAAAGGACAGTCGTATCTACGTCAATATAGAGGCTGGTGCTGCTCTGAGCGGGCAGAAAACTGACTGCGGAGACGATACCGGAGATAATATCTCTTACAAAAATGCGTCCTACTGTGAATTGACTACACAATATTGGGCATGGAAAAATATAGATGCCGATTATTATGGATTTTGCCATTATCGCAGATATTTTTCTTTTAGCCCAGAAAATTTAAAGGAAAGCAGATGGTATCGGGTGGAGTATCCATTTTTTGAACCTCGTGCTTTACAGAAAATATGTGTAGATGATAATACTGTAAGCAGTATTGTTCCGCAATATGATTTTATTGTGGCAAAAGGAATCGATACCAGGTTGCTGAATGGAAGCAACAACGTATTTGATCATTATGCGGAAGCGCCGGCATTAAAGGTAAAAGATCTGAAAACTGTATTGCAGATAATTGAAGAAAAGTATCCGGAATATCAATCTGCAGCTAACAAATATCTCTTCGGCCATATTTTTTACCCTTGTAATATGTTTATAGCGAGGAAGGATTTGTTCGAAGAATATTCTGAATTCGTTTTTGGAGTTTTGGAAGAATTTGAAAACAGGTGTGATCTCAGCGATTATTCCAGAGAAGCTTACAGAACGCCAGGGCATTTGGGAGAAAGAATTTTAGGAATTTATTATACTTATCTGAAAGAAAAAAATCAATATCGATTGAAAGAGATGCAGCAGGTGTTTTTTCAAAATGTAGAGGAAATTACAGTACCACTGCCTGTAAAGAATGAAATTCCGATAGTGCTTGCCGCTAACAACTCTTTCGTTCCCATCCTGAGCACCTGTATTCAGTCTATCATAGAAAAGGCTAATCCGCAGTATTTTTATGGATTATATATCCTGCATACAGATATTCCAAAAGAAAAACAGGATATTATAAAACGGCAGATAATTCACTATGAGAATACCAAAATATTATTTATAAATGTAAGTGCTGTAGTATCAGGGTATCAGCTAAGGGCCAAGGCGCATATATCGACAGAAACTTTTTTCAGATTCATTGCTCTTGAGCTGATGAAAAATTATGAAAAGATTATTTATCTGGACTGCGATACGATTGTTCAAAGGGATATAGCGGAACTATATCACATAAATATTGGAAAATGTATGGCAGGAGCAGCATCAGATCCCGACTTTATCGGGCAATGCTTTAAAAAAAATACGGATACCGGAAAATATGCGAAAGAATTTTTAAAAGTAGATCCTATGAGTTATTTTCAGGCAGGTGTACTGATCATCAATATTACGGCTTTCCGGGAGAGATATTCGATGGACGATCTGCTTGCTATGTCGGAGGAGACACGCTATCGCTATTCTGATCAGGACGTACTTAATATTGTTTGCAATGGGAATTGGTTTAACATCGGTATGGGATGGAATATGCTTACGGATTGCGATCATACGAGGATATCAAACGTGATCCGTTGTGCTCCCAGGTCTATTCTAGAAGAATATGAAGAAGCCAGGATCGATCCGTTTATTATTCATTATGCCGGGTTCATGAAACCATGGAACCGTCTGGGAGAAGATTTTGGAGATGTATTCTGGAAGGTTGCAAGAAGAAGCGGTTGTTATGAGGAGCTTTTAGATATTTTGAAAATAGGGCCGCCCACAGCTGCAGAAGAAGTAAATGGAGTAGTTTCCCTTTATAATCGTATATTTCCGGAAACCGGAATGATAAGGAAAAGCATCAGAGTATATATTAAGCCATTGTTCTACAAAAGTAAAATTGGAATGAAGATCATTAAATATATGAGCTGAAATGAACTATAAAAACTAAGGGGGAAATGATTAATGAACGTTGATTTCACAAAAAAGCCTGGCAAAACTGCAGAAAGAGAACTTTATCCGGATTTTGATAAGCCGTTGGTATCTGTTATTACACCTTTCTACAATGCCGGAAAATATTTTGCAGAGACGTTTAATTCTGTTGTTAATCAGACCTTCCCCTGGTTTGAATGGATCATTGTAAATGATGGGAGTACACAAAAGGAAGATATCGAACTTCTTCACCGACTGGCTGAAACAGATAGAAGAATTACCGTAATCACGCAGGAAAATGGCGGCTTATCGTGTGCCAGAAATACAGGAATTGCAAACAGTAATACAGAATTGATCGCCCCTCTTGATGCGGATGATCTTATCGCGCCAACCTATCTGGAATGCTTATATTGGGGACTTTACTATAATGCGGATGCGGCATGGGCCTATACAAGCAGCTATGGCTTTCACGACCAGGAATATGTCTGGCAATACCCCTTTAACGCAGAACGTCTTAAAACATATAATTTCCTTAACTATGCTGCAATGATCCGGAAAAAGGATGCGTTGGAAATTGGCGGGTATAAGGTTGAGAAATGGTCCTATTATGAGGATTGGCGTTTTTGGCTGGAAATGCTTGGAAAAAGCAAGTATCCAGTTCATATCGCAAGCTGCCTGTTTTGGTACCGCAGACTGGAAAGCGGTATGTTATCTACGATAAATAAAGACCCGGAAAGAGTAAAATTCTGCCAGAATATTATTGAGAATGCAGCCCAAAACGCAGATGGACAGGTAGAGGCCGTGGAGTATCCATTCAAAATGTCCCAAGAGTCCTTTTACATACCGGAGTACAAAGAATGGACGATGCGCGCATACAGGGAGCATGAAAGGATCCGGGTCCTGTGGCTGATTCCGTGGATGATGATGGGCGGCGCTGATAAATTCAATTTGGATGCGATTTCCGGTTTAAAAGAAAATAACATTGACAGCTTTATTCTTACCACTCAATCGGGTACTAATGAATGGCGTCAAAAATTTGAAGACTATACAGATGAAATTTTCTGTATGCCGGATTTCCTCGACCCGGTTCATTATATAGAATTTGTGAGCTATTTTATCCAGACAAGGGAAATCGATGTTTTGATGGTCACGGATTCATATGACGGATATTATATGCTGCCGTGGCTGAGAAAGCATTTCCCGGATCTGGTGATAATGGATTATGTTCATATGGAGGAATGGTATTGGAGAAAAGGCGGATATGCGAGGACTTCGGCAGCCCTGGGATGGGTTTTGGAAAAAACATTTGTGTGCAATAGTTCGACTCGGAATGTATTGGTAGAACAATTTGGCCGGAAGGAAGAGACGGTTGATGTTCTTTATATAGGAGTGGATCAGCACTACTTTAACAGGAATTTAGTGAAAGAAGGGTTTCTGCATCAGAAATTAAAGCTGGAGGCAAAACAAAAGATCATTTTATTCCCATGCAGGATTCACCCGCAAAAAAGACCTTTTTTCATGCTGGATATCGCATGGAGGGTTCATCAACAGATTCCGGAAATTGTTTTTGTTGTGGCGGGAGATGGAGGACAGCTTCAGGAACTCAAACAGGAAGTTTCCGTGCGCAAAATGGACGCCTTTGTTTTCTGTATCGGCCAGATTGACGATATGAGGGCGTGCTACAAGGACAGCGTTTTAACGCTGATCTGCTCTTTGAAAGAAGGGCTCTCGCTTACTGCATATGAATCGCTTTCCATGGGAGTTCCGGTTGTAAGCAGTGATGTAGGCGGGCAGAAAGATCTGATTGGAAAAGATGTAGGAGCGCTGATACCTCTTCGCCAGAAAGAATGGGAAGACTTTGACAAGAGAGAATTTGATCAGGAAGAAAGGGATGAATATGTGGAACAGATAGTTCGAATCCTGAAAGATCCGATTCTCTATCAAAAACTTTCTGATAATTGTAGGGATAAGATTGAAAAAATGTTTTCAATTGATAAGATGGTGCAGAAATTATCAGAAGAAATATATTTCCTGAGAAATGACGGAGAATCCGAAATAAAGCGAAAAGAATTATCTGAAAAAATGCAGCAGTTTTGTTCTTTTCCAGATGATTATTATACTATGTATCATATGTGGAGAAGAAAGGATGAGGAATGTGAGGAAGTCTGGAGGGAACGATGCTGGTTTGAAGCGTTATGGAAAGAAGGAAAAGTTAAACGGCTTATTTATATAGCAAAAGAAAGAATGGGAATCCATTTGGCTGGGTGTATTGATAAGATCAAAAAGATTTTTTCCTAAATAATAGGGCGGCTGGAAACAGGAGGAAACAAGACAAAATGAAGTATGGAGTCGTTGTGTGTAAAGAAACATTAAATATAGGAGATGATATACAAAGCTATGCGGCTTCATTGCTGCTTCCCCAAGTTGACTATTATATTGAGCGGGAACATTTGGATGTGTTTCGTCCGGAGGAAGAAGAACCTGTAAATGCTATTATAAATGGATGGCTGATGAATAATAAGTTAGGATGGCCTGTTTCCTCCTGTATCAATCCGCTATATATTTCCATACACTTTGTAGAAAATGATAATCTTCTGGTAGGGACAGATTTTCTGGATGGAGTAGGCGGGGAAGATTTGAAGGCACACGAGCCGATAGGATGCCGTGACACAGAGACACAGAAGATCCTTGAGAGCAAAGGGATTAAGACATGGTTTAGCGGTTGCTTAACACTAACGCTGCCCTATATGCCGGAAAAACATTCAGAAAAGGATTATGTGTGCTTGACAGATGTTTCAGATGATGTAGTGGAATACGTGAAAAGGAAATATCCGGAACTAGAAATAAGGGAAATAGAGCATGTTCCGTTGAAGAAGCCACCACTTGTGAATAGAGATGCCGGGTGGGAAAGACGTTTTTCTGAAGTAAAAGAATTACTCAAACTTTATCAGAACGCTAAGGCTGTAATTACAACAAGAGTACACTGTGCTCTTCCGTGTCTGGCAATGCAGACGCCTGTATTGCTCCTTAAAGAAGAGAACTCTTTTGATTCAGGACGCTTTAGCGGCTTAGAGGAACTGGTTCATTCTGGAAGTTCGAAGGACTTTTTGGCGGGAAGATTTGACTATGATCTGAATCATCCTCCTAAAAATAAAGAAGAGTACAAAAAAATAAGAGACGGCATTTTATGTGAAGTAAACAGATTCCTGAATAGTAATAAAATATGTACTATAGAATTACAAAATCGTTTTAAACAATATGATGCTTTATGGGAAAAAAGAGCTTTATGGAAAGAAGAGATTTTTTTAAAACTTGAAAAAAGGCATACAGAAAAGTGGAATTTATACCATCAAACTACAGAGGAAATGGGGAAAGAGATGAAATCTATGCGGCATGAGCTGTATAGATTAAAGAAATGGAGTGAAGAGCTGGAAGAAGGCAAAAAATGGTTAAGCAGTCAAAATAATCAATTAGTAAATGAAAATAGTATGTTGCATGAGTGGACTCAGGAGCAGGATAAAGCAAAAAACTGGTTATTGGAGAAAAATGATAATTTAGAAAAGGAAAGAGATATTTTATGGGGGGCTTTATTAAAGAGGACGCATCCTGATAAAACCAGATTTTATCATATTATTAGTCTGGGATATAATTGTGAGATTTCATTTAGAATCAGGGATTATTATGGAAAGCTGGACTCTACAATATATAGTTGGTGTTATATTAAAAACCGCAAAGACTTCCTGAAAAGTCTTGATGATCCAAATTGTTTAGTTGATGATGAAAAGTATTTAAATTCAAATGGAATGTATCAATGTAAAAATTATGATATTCTATTTCATACGAAAGTTTCAAAAGAAGAGCTTTTTAGTGAAAACGAAGAGATCCGATCGGCAGCAGAAAAAAAAGCACAGATTGAAATGAAAGAACGCTATACGTATCTTTCTCAAAAATTTCAATCTATTGTTAGAAGCAAAGAGGATACTTTATATATTATAAAAATGCAGCCATGGGAAAATGATGTGGAAAAAAATATGCAATTCCTTAGAGAACTGCAAAAGAAATTTACAGATTTTACTTCATCTGATTGCTTCAGGATCCTTGTTGTCCTTGAAAAAAAAATACAAAATCTCCCATTGCTTGCATTGGAAAATCAAAAACTGTATATTCGTTTTGTTGATTATTATGCGGCAGATGGTGAAACAGAAAACGGAGGAGATCTAGAGGGATGGAAATCTATTTTGAGTGAATTTGAATATGATTGACTCAATGTACAATATTATTTTTATAGTACAATCGTTCATGTTGCCAATGGAGTTTGTAATGTAAAGATGTGTAGCCTTTGAGTATTGGTTATTGTAAGTTATAATGTATATTAGATTGATGTTGAATGGAGGAAAAATGGTTTCTTTTATAATCCAAAAAGAAAAGACTTGTATATTAAAAATATTTATATTAGTAATCCTGTTCTTTGGAATTAATATATATATGAGTTTCGCTACTGATACATATTCGACATTTTCAATGGGATTTCGTGCCGCGGCTTGGGATATGTTTATAAGAAATGGTAGACCAGTAGTTGCGCTCTTATATGCACTATATTATATAAGTGGCCTGCCAAATCTTTATTTTTATTATATTTCAACTATTCTGGCATTGCTTTTTTTAGGTGTATCAATTTGGATGTTCCAAAAGATATTAGAGAAGTATGGAATTAAAGAAAATATAAGAATTGTATTATCATTTATTTCAATAGCTAATATTTTTATCATAGAATACTTTATGTTTATAGAGAAGAGCGGTTTTATGTTGGCGATTCTTCTTAATATTGTTGGGATATATCTGATTAATCTATTTTTTGAGCAAGGAGTAAAAAAGTACTATATATTTTCAATAATTGCGATTATATTTGCAATATTCACATATCAAGGAACGATTGCATTATTTGCAATTTTGAGCGTGCCCTTTGCCTTTAAACGTGCAAAGGATTTTGGGGATTATTTTCTTAAAATTTTGGCTATAGGAGTTGCATATGGAATTCCTATTGTTATAGATATAGTTACACTTAAAATGGTCTTTAAAAGTGCTAGAATTGCAGAGAAAGTGGATTATATTTCTAATGCCAAAAATTTATTATCGGGATTAGCATATAATAGTACAATGACATTTGATGTTTTGCCAAAATATTTTTTTCAGATTATTATACTTGTGGTTTTACTTGCTACGATTATACTTATCATAATTAATAGAGCAAATATTCTATTTGGAATTATCAATCTCTTAGTTATTGTGTCAGCAGCGTTCATCCTTTCGGCTGCTAGCATTTTTCAAGGATCAGGCTGGTGGGCAATGCGTGTGGTATATCCTATGGCAAGTGTTGTCGGGGCATTGGCTATCAATTTGTATATGAATTATCGAATGGCAGAATCTAGTAAAGCTAGAAGTCTAGCAAAGCGTATGGTTACTTTTGCAATAGGATTTTTGCTCACAATACAATACTTTTCTTTTAACAGGATTTATATAGATAAGTATAAACTAAATGCTCTGGATGAGTATAGATATAATTATATTGGTCAGGCAATAGACGATTATCAAGAAAATACAGGAATAGAAATAAAGAAAATTGCATTTTATAGCGATGCAGAAAAGATATATCCACCATATCCCAACTTATACTGCCAAGGTGATTTAGTTGTAAGTGCCTTTTATACAGATTGGAGCGATATAAAGGCTTTAAATTATTACCTTGGAGGTAATTATGAGAAGATAGATCCATTAGATGAATATGTGACATATTTTGCCGAAAGAAATTGGGACAGACTATCGTCGAATCAACTATTATTTGAAAAAGATACTTTACATATTTGCATATATTAATTCAAACTTTGTATATGAATAAATGTCTATGCGCCTTGAAAATTCAACAAGTTTTGGCCATAAAATAGCATGCAAGCATCTGACTTAGTATAATTGAATTTTCAAGGTACATAGGCAAAATTTTTGTGCGAAGTCTGAATTGAAAAAGGAAATATTATGAAAACTATCTCAGTGATTGTGCCTTGCTATAATGAACAGGAAGCATTACCAATATTCTACAATGAAATCACCCAAGTTCTTTCAAGATGTGAAATAACCTATGAGTTGATTTTTGTTGATGATGGTTCATCAGACAATACATTGCCTGAATTACGGGCACTGTCTGAAAAAGACAGTCGTGTAGTCTATCTGTCATTCTCCAGAAATTTTGGGAAAGAGGCTGCCATGTTTGCCGGATTCTGCAACGCTTCAGGGGATTACATTGCTATTATGGATGCGGATCTGCAGGATCCTCCGGCTCTGCTTCCTGAAATGCTTAAAATATTGGAATCGGAAGATTATGACAGTGTAGCAACCAGACGGGTTTCCCGAAAAGGGGAACCGCCTGTACGCAGTTGGTTTGCCAGAAAATTTTATCAGCTTATAAACAGGATCTCTGATGTGGATATTGTTGATGGAGCCAGAGATTTCCGCTTAATGAAAAAAAGCATGGTGGAAGCAATTGTTGCCATGAATGAATACAATCGGTTTTCTAAAGGTATTTTTGCCTGGGTCGGATTCCGAACATATTGGCTGCCATATGAAAACATAGAGCGAGTTGCCGGGGAAACAAAATGGAGCTTTTGGAAATTGACCAAATATGCCATTGATGGAATCATAAACTTTTCTCAAATTCCTTTAAATATTTCTTCCTGGTTTGGTATTGTTATGACCTTATGCTCGTTTTTGTTCATGGCAATAATCATAATACGAAAATTGATTTTTGGTGATCCTGTAGCAGGATGGGCCTCTACCATCTGCATCATTATTTTTATCAGCGGATTGCAGCTTTTTTGTATCGGTATCATGGGACAATACCTGGCTAAAATATATTTGGAAACCAAACATAGACCACATTTCATTGTTTGTGAATCTAACAGCGATACAATAGTTAAAGTCAAATAATACTTTTTAAGGGGATACCGCTTTGAAGGATGTGCTATTCCATCCCCCAAAGCGGTATCCCTGCATATGTGTCCGATCCGGAGCTGATTCACAGATCCAGATAGCATCTGCAACTGCCGGAGCATTCTCAAAATCATTATTTTTCCCAAACGTGATACGAATTGTGTAACGGCATACTCGCTGGGAATTCCTATTGCTTTGATCGCATGCGAAATCTGTGTATTTACAGAATCACATGCGGAACCGGTGGAGACGTAAATTTTTTTAGATCAAGCCTGTGCAGAGTAAACGTCAAATCGTTAATTTTGCAAGGAACAGAGTGTAGCATTCTGCCGACGGATATGTGATAATTGAACGGAACGATGGCTTTTTCCATTCCGCCAGTTCATAAGGGGTAGTCGGTAACTTGGCCAGTAATGGCAGTTCTTCGTCACGGAAGATTTCGTATCGGGTACCCTCTTTCTTTTGGAAAGGACGGTTTACTAATTCCTTCAGCTTCCTGCAGATAGTCTTGTTCAGCCCGGCCAGCGAAAAGAACTGTTCATTACGGAGTGTCGCGGTGATCCGGGTAGAGATGACACCTACAGAGCCCTCGGCGTTTGGCTTGTCCTTCGGTGCCCGGATACGGTCAAGGATGATGACCGTGCTATAGTGCTCCGCCGTCTCATGGTAAATGGTGTTGAGCTCCTGATTGTACCAGTCGTTGTTGCGGATCACTGCAGTTGTGGTATTATCAGGTACCAAAATACGGGTTATACCACCGAAATACTCATACATGTGAATGCGCGCAGTAATCCATGAGCGCTGCTTTTCATTAATAAAAGCCTCAACGTAAGGATACTGGCTGTATGTCATGACACCCACAAAGAGAAATGTGGGGATGGTCCCACCGGCATCCGCTTTTGTTTGGATACCTTTGATCCCTGGGAAATATCAGCGTCTCAAACGCTGCATCTGTCAAGGTTTTATCCAACGACCAGGATAAATGCATTCCCAATGCTTGCTTTTGTGTAAGGAAAAGAGAAATAACGCTTGCAAATAGAAACCTGTCATGATATGCTGAAAACATACACACAGATATCTGAATGAAAGGAATTCGAACCTTACATATTAACAGAGGAATTTAAAAGTATGTAGATGCTTCAAAGATTCTGACGAAAGACAGGTGTTTATAATCAGAAAGGATGGGAAGAGCAGTATGTCAGACTGCGGGATAAGATGATGAATGTAAACAGAAGTTTCAGTAATCAGGTACAGCAGATAATATATGAGATTATGAAAGATAGACTTCCGCATACCTTAAAGGAAGTTAGAGAAAGGTGTAAGGATGCGGGAGTCGATGTGAATGGAAAGGATGGAACTTTGTATACGTTGGTACATCGTCTGAAGCAAAGTGGGAAAATACAAAGTACGGGTCAAAAGGGTACTTATATTCTTGCAGCAGAGACGGAACGTGTGAATGAAGACAGCAGTACAGAAAAAGATGGACAGGAAAAGGTATCGAAGGAAAGTACGGAAAAGGTATCCGAATGGGATCAGGCAGATATTCTGTGGCCGGATGAAAAAAATGATGGAGAATTGAGAATCAGCATTAATGACAAAGGCGAGATACGGCTGAATAAAGCGTTTTTGAGAAAAATCGAGACAAAAACGGTTGCGATCCGATTCAGTAACAACTATAAAGTTATCTTATTAAGGGAAATGCTTTCGGGAGATGGAGTTTATAAATGTACGAATGGTGGCATTATAAGAAATAAAAGGATCGTCAGTGAGTTAAAGAAAAGGAACTTCCAGTTCCCGGTAACCTATGTAATAATATGGGATGAAAAAGAAAAGTTTTGGCGCGGAAATCTCAGGAAAAAGGACAATAATGGATAAGGATAAGAAAGAAGGCACGAAAGTGAGAAGTAATGAAGGTAAGAAAACCCGCCTCGCCGACTACGTCGCCGATTTCCTCGCCTCCCACAACGTCACAGACTGCTTCACGGTAGTCGGCGGAGGCGCGATGCACTTAAATGACGCATTCGGCCATCATCCTCAGATTCACTGTACCTATCAGCATCATGAACAGGCCTGCGCCATCGCGGCAGAAGCGTACGCGCGGCTGGAAAACAGGATGGCAGCCGTTTGTGTGACCACCGGACCGGGCGGAACGAATGCCATCACCGGAGTGGTGGGTGCCTGGCTGGATTCCATTCCCATGTTTGTGATAAGCGGTCAGGTGCGTTATGACACGACGGCGCGGTATGCACAGCGGTTTACGGACGGGCTGCCTCTGCGCGCGGTCGGAGATCAGGAATTTGACATCACAAAGGCCATAGGCTGTATGTGCAAATATGCGGCCATGCTGGAGGATCCTGCCGACATCCGTTATATGCTGGAAAAGGCCTGGCATCTTGCAACGACGGGAAGAAAGGGACCGGTCTGGGTGGACATTCCGGTCAACTTTCAGGGAAGCTATATTGAGACGGAACAGCTCCGCGGATATGATCCGGCGGAGGACGATGCACAGCTTCCGCCGGAAGTGGATGAGAAGACGGTGGATGAGATCTTGCGGAAAATAGAGACAGCAAAGCGGCCTGTCATTTATGCGGGCGGAGGGATCCGCCTGTCCGGCGGCTTTTCGGCCTTCCGGACCGCGGCGGAGCGTCTTGGTGTTCCGGTGGTGACCTACTGGAACAGCGTGGATCTGATGGAGGATGACCATCCTCTTTACTGCGGACGGGGAGGCAGTATGGGAGACCGGGCAGGCAACTTTGCGGTACAGAATGCGGATCTGGTGCTCGCCCTGGGGACCCGGCTCAGCATCCGGCAGGTGGGCTATAACTGGACCACCTGGGCGCGGGAGGCTGAGGTGATCATGGTGGACATCGACCGGGCGGAGATGAAGAAGCCGACGCTGCATGTGGATCTGCCGGTCTGGGCGGATGTAAAGGAATTCCTGGAAAAGGTAAACCGGAAGCTGGAGGGAAGGACGCAGCCGCTTTCTTCAGAAGAGTGGTGGAGGCAGCAGTGCCGTGACTGGAAGAGAAAATACCCGGTCACGCTTTCCAGACACTGGGAGGAAAACGGAGAAACTGCAAATGTATTCGCTTTTATCCGCTATCTGAGTGAGTCGCTTCCGGAGGGAAGCCTGACTGCCGTGAGCAACGGAGCCTGTTGTGTGGTAGGGCATCAGGACTGGTGTATCAAAAAAGGAACCCGTTTTATTATCAATAATGCGATCGCAAGCATGGGGTACGGTCTCCCTGCTGCGATTGGCCTGTGCATTGCGGGGGGCAGGCGGGATACGGTATGCCTGGAGGGAGACGGCAGTATCATGATGAACCTGCAGGAGCTGCAGACGATCATCACCAATCGGCTTCCTGTCAAGCTGTTTTTGATCAACAACCAGGGGTATCACAGCATCCGGCAGACGCAGAACAATCTGTTCGGGGAGCATACGAAGGTGGGGATCGGGCCGGAAAGCGGAGACCTTTCTTTCCCGGAATTTTTCAAAATTGCCGAAGCGTTCGGATTTCCGTATTACTGTGCGCACAGCAATAAGCAGATGATGGAGGCGGTCCGCAGAACACTGGCGCAGCCGGGCCCCGTATTCTGCGAGATCTTTACGGACACGAAGCAGGTCTGGGAGCCGAAGAGCGCGACGAAGAGGCTGCCGGACGGAAGGCTGGTCAGTCCGCCTCTGGAGGACCTTGCGCCGTTTTTGGACAGACAGGAGCTTCTGGAAAATCTGTATATTACGCCGGTGGAGGAATGAACGGAAGATGAGCTGGTTTGATTTTTATAAAGGAAAAAAGGTACTTGTCACAGGGCATACGGGGTTTAAGGGGGCCTGGATGACATCCATGCTTCTGGAGGCCGGGGCAGAGGTGACAGGATATGCGCTGGAGCCGAATACAAGGCCGGCTCTGTTTGACTTGTGCGAATTTTCTGGAAATTTAAACAGTGTGATTGGAGAGATCAGAGATCTGGAAAAAATGAAGGACATTTTTCGGAAAACCAGGCCGGAAATTGTCATTCATATGGCGGCTCAGCCTATTGTCCGGGAATCTTATCGTTCCCCTGTTTACACGTATGACGTAAATGTGATGGGAACAGTAAATGTCATGGAGTGTGTCAGACTGTGCGATTCGGTGCGGTCTGTCGTCAATGTGACGACGGACAAGGTGTATAAGAACAGAGAATGGTGCTGGGGCTACCGGGAAAATGAAGAATTGAATGGTTTTGATCCCTATTCCAACTCCAAATCCTGCTCTGAGCTGGTGACCTCCTGCTACCGGGATTCTTTCCTGAAGGAGGCCGGTGTGGCGGTGTCCACGGCCAGGGCGGGAAATGTGATCGGCGGAGGGGATTTCGCCGCAGACAGGATCATACCGGATTGCGTGCGCGCAGTGGAGGCAAAGAGGGAGATCCTGGTCAGGAATCCCCGTTCTGTCCGGCCCTATCAGCACGTGCTGGAGCCGGTTGCCGCCTATCTTCGTCTGGCGGCGGCGCAGTATGAAAATATGGATTTTGCGGGAAGCTATAACGTGGGGCCGGAGGAGGCGGACTGCCTGACGACGGGCGGACTGGTGGAGCTTTTCTGCAGAAAATGGGAGGAAAGGACCGGATGCCGGCCGGCCTGGACGGAAGGAAGACAGGAAGGGCTGCAGGCGGAAGGGGAGAAGGACGACAGGGAGAGAAATGACGGAAGAAAGAACCGGGCCGAAAGGGGGAGCAAAGAGCCTCATGAAGCCGGTTATCTGAAGCTGGACTGTTCCAGGATCAAGGAAAGACTGGGCTGGAGACCCGTCTGGAGCATGGAGCGGACGATGGAAATGCTCACGGAGTGGTATGCGCTGTATCAGTGCCATGGGGACATCCAGGCATGTATGGAACGGCAGATCCGGATGTTCCTGAAGGACAGCCTTTCTGCTTAATATAAGGAAGCGTTTTAATATCCGAAAAAAATATGCGTTCCGGTAGTCAGGCCGCCTCTTTTGTGATATATTGTATTTTATAAACGCTGGCAAGCGGCAGTATTTCAGATGACTGGAGCGATAAGTGCATGAAAGTGGTTATTCTTGCCGGAGGCTCCCGGAGTACGATCAGCGATGAGCGGGAAGGCATCCCGAAACCGATGGTTGAGATCGGGGAGAAGCCTCTGCTGTGGCATATCATGAAGCAGTACAGCTATTTTGGCTTTCATGATTTTGTGGTCTGCGGCGGCTATAAGGTAAATACGATAAAGAATTATTTCCGGGATTATTATATTTATCAGTCTGATATTACGGTGGATCTGGCGACCAATCAGATCGATATTCACCGTAAGGTCACAGAGGACTGGAAGGTAACCGTAATGGATACGGGGCTTTACGCGACAACGGGACAGCGGGTGAGCCGGGCGAGAAAATATGTGGATGAGGATATGTTCCTCGTCACTTATGGAGACTGCCTGTCAAACATCAATATACGCGATATGGTCGAGTTCGCGGAGAAAAATGACAGGCTGATCACCATGGCGGTCGCCTGTCCCACGGGACGCAATCACGTGGTCGGTGTGGGAGAGGGAGATGTGCTGGAAACCATGACTCCTTCCCGGGGCGGCAGTGTTCATGCGTGGACCAATGCGTGTACCTATGTATTCCGGAAAAAGGTTTTCCGCTTCCTGAACGGAAACTATGAGCTGGACAAGCAGCTTCTGCCGGAGCTGGCGGAGAGAAAGCAGATCGCGGTGTACCGGCATCACGGCTTCTGGTGTCCGGTGGAGACCCTGCGGGATAAGGTGGATCTGGAAAACCGGTGGAATGCGGGGATCGCTCCGTGGAAGGTATGGATGGAATGAAAGTGGTGATTCTGGCGGGCGGCATGGGAACAAGGATCAGCGAGGAGTCGCGCTATAAACCCAAGCCCATGGTAGAAATAGGGGACAGACCGATCTTGTGGCATATCATGAAATGGTATGCCTCTTTTGGGTTTCAGGAGTTTGTGATCTGCTGCGGATATAAGGGGCACATGATCAAGGATTATTTCCTGAATTATGATACTTACCAGGGAGACGGAGTGTATGAACTGGGAAGAGCGGAAGACAGAGCGGACCGGATCAAAGCAGAGGAAAGCGGAACGGAGGAAAACCGCAGGGAACGCTGGAAGGTAACGCTGGCGAATACCGGCCGGCTGACGAAAACGGCGGGAAGGCTGCTTCGGATTCGAGACTATCTGGACGAAAAACCGTTCATGCTCACCTATGGGGACGGGGTGGCGGATGTGGATCTGAATGAGCTGCTGGAATGCCACAGAAAAGGGGGCAGGTTGGCCACTGTCACGACAACCCAGCCGGAAGGACGCTTCGGTTCCATGCAGATGGAGCCGGACGGAAGGGTGATGAGCTTCCGGGAAAAGGCGAGAAGAGACCAGTCCTGGGTAAATATTGGTTTCATGGTAATGGAGCCGGGGATTTTTTCGTATCTCGGGGACGGGAGCCAGATGCTGGAGGATGAGCCGTTTGAGCGGCTGGCGGCCGCGGGGCAGATGGATGCGTACCGGCATGAGGGGTTCTGGGCTCCCATGGATACCCTGCGGGACAAGGAAGAGCTGGAAAGACTGTGGGCGCTGGATCAGGCGCCCTGGAAGAGGTGAAGCGATGTTTGAAGGGATGAATGAAGAACAGGCCAGAGGACAGATCCTGGATCTGGTAAAAATATACTGTGAAAAATATCACGGGCAGAAACAGCCTTTTTCGGAAGGACAGCGGATTCCCTATGCAGGAAGGGTGTATGACAGCAGGGAAATGACTGCTCTGGTGGACAGCGCGCTGGAATTCTGGCTGACCTCCGGAAGATATACCGAACGGTTCGAGCGGGGACTGGCAGAGTACCTCGGCATTCGCTACTGCTCGCTGGTAAACTCCGGTTCCTCTGCCAATCTTCTGGCGTTTATGGCGCTGACCTCGCCGCTTCTCGGAGACAGACGGATCCGCAGGGGAGACGAGGTGATCACAGTGGCGGCGGGCTTTCCGACGACCGTATCGCCCATCGTTCAGTTCGGAGCGGTGCCCGTATTCGTGGATGTGACGATCCCGGAATACAATCTGAACACGGAGCTTCTGGAAGAAGCGCTTTCCTCCCGGACGAAGGCGGTCATGGCGGCGCATACCCTGGGAAATCCGTTTGATCTGAAAACGGTCCGCGAATTCTGTGACAGACATGATCTCTGGCTGATCGAAGATAACTGTGACGCGCTGGGCTCCACCTATGAGCTGGACGGGAAATGCCATTTTACCGGAACGATCGGGGATATTGGGACCTCCAGCTTTTATCCGCCCCATCACATGACGATGGGAGAGGGAGGAGCAGTTTATACGAATGATCCTCTGCTGCACAAATGTATCCGTTCCTTCCGGGACTGGGGAAGGGACTGTATATGCGCGTCGGGGCAGGATAACCGCTGCGGCCATCGCTTTGACCGGCAGTATGGAGAGCTGCCGCTCGGATACGATCATAAATATGTTTATTCCCATCTTGGCTACAATCTGAAAGCGACGGATCTGCAGGCGGCGATCGGCTGCGCGCAGCTGGAAAAGCTTCCGGAATTTTCCAGGCTCAGGAGGGAGCACTTTGCCTTCCTGAAAAAAGAGCTGAGCGGACTGCAGGACTGCTTTCTTCTTCCGGAGGCTGCCAGGTATTCCGATCCGAGCTGGTTCGGGTTCCCGCTGACCTGCCGGGAAGGAACGGACCGCAACCATATCGTATCGTTCCTGGAAAAGAAAAATATTCAGACCCGGATGCTGTTTGCCGGAAATCTGACCAGACATCCCTGCTTTGATGAGATGAGAAGGACAAAGGAAGGCTATCGCGTGGCAGGAAGTCTGGAAAACACGGACCGGATCATGAACGATACCTTCTGGATCGGCGTATACCCGGGAATGACGGAGGAGATGCTGGCCTTTATGGCGAAGACGCTGAAGGAAGCGGTTGGAAAGTAAGATGAATGGAATCAGACACATAATAAAAGAGAAGAAGGCAGTTGTCATACTGCTTCTGGAAGCTGCCGCTCTTCTGTTTGCCGGCATTTTCCTGCTGCTGTCCTGGCAGGAACAGACCCTGCACTTCGCTCAGGAAGATATGCAGCTCGTTTCAGATGCGGGAAACAGTTCCGGCAGCTATCTGGATCATTCTTATACGGAGATGAGCGCAGTCGTCACGCCGGAAATGGATCTGGAAGAAGGGATCTATGCTATAGAGCTTGCTTATCAGACCAGCGGCCCGGCTCGTGCCGGTCTGGTATATACTGTCCCGCGGGAGGACAAAAAGCTGGTAAACGGAAATGAGTTTGAACTGAATCCGGATAACGGACAGGTTTCCTGGAAGATCCGCATCCAAGACGGAACGGGCGTATCTGTGCGTCTCAGGCTGACAGGGGATGCTGTGGACGGAGATTATGTGCAGCTTCTGGATGTGAGGGTTGTCCGCTCAAGGCTATCCCTTGTATACCCGCTCGCATGCCTGATCCTTTTCTTCCTCATTTTTGATTTTCTGCTGTTGATCTTCCGGAAAAATTGGGAAAATGAAAATGCAGCTGTGATACCGATACTGGCGGCTGCCGCTTTTCTGGCAGGGCTGCCCTTCTATCAGGACGGCTATGTGGGAGGGATTGATCTCCCGTTCCATATGAGCCGTATCGAAGGAATCTATGAGGGGCTGAAGGAAGGGCAGTTCCCGGTCAGGGTTCAGCCGGGGTGGCTGAATGGGTATGGGTATGCGGTTTCCGTTTTTTATGGAGATATTCTGCTCTACTTCCCGGCGGTCCTGCGAATGGCAGGATTTGCTTTGCAGGATGCCATGAAGGCCTATCTGATACTGGTAAATTTTCTTACTGTGTTTTCGGCGTATTTTTCTTTTAAAAAATGTCTGGGCGGAAGGCTTGCCGCGTTAACGGCGGCTGTCTTATACGTGGGAGCCGGAGACAGGCTGGCCCGGATGTATGAAGGTTCTCAGATCGGGGCCGTCAGTGCCATGATTTTTTATCCGGTCGTGCTGGCAGGCCTATACCTGCTTTTTACCCAAAAGGAAGAGGGGGCGGACAGGACGTGGATATGGCTGTTAACCGGCTTTTCCGGACTCCTGATGACGCATCTGCTGAGCTGTCTTATGATCGGAATTTTTACAGCTTTGGGGTGTGTGATATGCTTCCGGCGTCTGCTGCGCAGAAATGCCCTGAAAGAAGCGGGAAAAGCCTTCGCTGCCTGGCTTCTTCTGAACGCCTGGTTTCTGGTGCCGTTTTTCCAGTATATGACAAAGGATTTCAGGGTGACTTCTCTGCTGTCGGATGAGATGACAGCGCCGAACTATTATGTAAAGTTGGCGGGATACCTGAAAGACTGCCTGGACATTTCCGATATATTTTCTCTGAGGGGGCTCGGATACGCGCTGGCATTTGTCCTTCTGGCATACCCTGTTATCATGCTGTCAGGGTCCGGATGGATCAGGGAAAAACAGGTGCCGGCAGTGCAAAAGAAAGATGGGAAAAGCGCGGAAATCCGGATCGTATTCCTGCTTGCCGCAGTCGCTGTTTTTATCAGTACAAAGGCATTTCCGGCTGTGCTGCTGGCAAAAATGAGCGACATTTTTGTCAGGCTGTTCCAGACGGTTCAATATGGGGACCGTTTTCTGAGCGTAGCGGTTTTGCTGCTGGCATGTGTGGGCGGATACCTGACGACCGTGTTCGCTTCTGCCCGCCTCCGATATGTGCTGGCGGGGGCGCTGTGCGCTATGACGCTGCTTCAGGGAATGCTGATGTTTGAAAGCTATACGGCGGATCGGCAGATCTTGGAGCCGGTGGATTTCGGGACCAGTCTGCTGACGATCGGCAATGGGGAATATGTGCCTGAGGGAACAGACCTGACTTCGCTGTCAAGGGACATGTGGTATGAGGAATCCGCCGTGGAGATCGGTAACGTTGAGAACCGGTATCTGACTTATAAGATCGCGGCCGCCAATCAAAGCGGGATGGAACAGAAAATCGCGCTTCCGATGCTGTATTATGAGGGATATACGGGGCGGGACATACGGTCCGGAGAAAAGCTGGAAACGGAGGCGGGACCGAATAACCGTGTGACGGTTACCGTGCCGGAGGGATATGAGGGAACGCTGTGTGTCCGTTTTGAGGAATTCTGGTATTGGAGAGCGGCGGAAGCGATTTCTCTGGCAACGCTTCTGGCAATTATATTTTGTGTGATAAAAATGCCGGTGAGCAGAAAAGGCTTCATTGTCGGACAGGATCTGTAAAAAACGTGGGGGGACTATGAAAATGACATTCAGGAAACTGGACGGTGGAATAAAGGTCTGTTTATATCTTGTCGTCGGGACGGCAGTCCTGTACCTGTTTTTGCTGAGTATCTTCGGAACCACATCCGTCGGACCGGCAGATCTTACGGCGGGAACAGGCAGCGGCGGGGAGAAAGCATATTTCCTGAAGGATGTATGGCCGGTCAGGCTGCTCATCCTGGCTGCGGTTTTCTGTTTGATCTGGCTGCTTCGACGGTATTTCCTGCCAGCGGTCCGGATTCGCAGGCATTGGATCAGCGCCGGCCTCTGCGCTCTTTTTATCCTGACTGGCACGGTATTGATCCTGTCCACACAGATGCATCCCATCAGCGATTCTTCCAAAATATTGAGAATTGCCGAAGGGATGGCTGAGGGAAGCTATGAGGAATTCCGGAGGAATGAAGGATATTTGTGGAGGTATCCGGACCAGCTGGGGATCATCCTGCTCTATTACATTGTGACACTGCTGGCGGGAGAAAAGAACTATATTGTGCTCCAGTTTATCAATCTGTTTGCAGCGGCGGCTGCCGGACTGGCTGCCGGAAAAGTTGCTGAAATGATCGGGGGGTATCAGGGCAGCTGGACCGGTATCGGGACGGAGCTTCTGTATTACATCTTTGCGCCGTTTCTTCTGTTTACCATGTATATTTACGGAACGATACTGGGCTTTGCTTTTTCCCTGTTTGCTTTCTATATGGAGCTGCTTCTTCTGAAAAGAAGAAAATGGAGGTATGTGTGCGGGGCAGCGGTATGCATGGGCGTGGCGGTGGTGTTTAAGACAAACAGTATGGTTATGATGGTGGCTATGCTGCTGTTTCTGGTCTATGATGGGATCATGGAAAAAAAGAAACGGTATGCCCTGGCAGGAATCGCTGCGATCCTCTTGGTCCAGGTCCTGTTCACACAGGGCATTCATGGGTTCATGAGCATGAAATCAGGCTGTGAGATCTCAAAAGGGATGCCGAAGCTGGCCTGGGTGGCGATGGCCATGGGAAATGGCGGTCCGGCGCCCGGAACGTGGAATGGGAGAAGCGTTTCCATGTTTGAGGAAGCAGGATATGATTATGACGAAACGAACCGTCTGGCGATGGAAAGCATCAGGCACTCCCTGGAGGACTTTATGGACGACAGAAGCGAGGCCCTGCTGTGGCTGGGAAAGAAAATGGCATTTCAATGGAACAACCCGGCCTTCGGCGCAGCGCAGGTGCTCCGGAACCGTCCCGGAGCGTTTCCCATGCCGGAACCGGCCGAAAGCCTGATCTACGGGAAAGCTTATTACCGGATGGCAGAAGCGATGAATGTCCTGCAGACGGTGATTCTGGCCGGATGTATGTGCTTTTTTGTTCTGGAAAATAAAAAGAAGCCGCGGGAAATCCTGCTTCCCGCAGTGGCTTTTTTGGGAGGCTTTTTGTTTCATATGGCCTGGGAAGCAAAAAGTGAATATGTATTTCCCTATTTTCTCATGCTCTTTCCGTACAGCGTGAGAGGGACAGGCCTGCTTCTGGATAAGGTCAGCTCCATCTTTCAGAGAAGGCGGATCCCGTTCGGAAGAAGCGTCATTGTCCCGGCATGCCTTCTGACCGGCGGAATCCTTCTGCTGGCAGTCCTATATCCGACCAGGCTGATCCAATATACAGTAGCCTTGCATGATGAGCCGGAGTTATGTATACTCTATAAGGAAACAATAAGAGAACAAGTTCAGGCTGTTGAAATGCAAAAGCAGGAAAGGAATATAGAATGGGAAGAAGAACCTTATATGGAACAGTAATCATAACCTATCGTTGTAACGCACACTGCAATATGTGCGACTGCTTCAAAGATCCTACCAGACCGGAAGAGGAGATCACGCTGGATGTGATAAAGAAGCTTCCGGAGATGGCGTTTACGAACATTACGGGAGGGGAACCCTTTATCCGCAGGGATATTCATGAGATCGTAAGAGAGCTGGAAAAGAAGAGTGACCGGATCGTGATCTCTACGAACGGATATTTTACAGACCGGATCATCGCTCTGTGTAAAGAATTTCCGAAGGTTGGCATAAGGATCAGTATCGAAGGACTTCAACAGACCAATGATGCGATCCGCGGTATTCCGGATGGCTTTAACCGGGGTTACAATACGCTGAAAACGCTGGTAGAGATGAAGCATCCGGATGTGGGCTTCGGCATGACGGTGCAGGATATGAACTGTGAGGATCTGGTGCCGCTGTATAACATTGCCAACGATATGGGCATGGAATTTGCTACGGCCACGCTTCACAACTCCTTCTATTTCCGCAAGACGGACAACAAAATCGACGATAAATACAAGGTATCTCAGAATTTTGAGAAGCTGATCAATGAGCTGTTAAAGAGCAGATCTCCCAAAAAGTGGTTCCGGGCCTATTTCAATCACGGGCTGATCAATTATATTTACGGAAATAAAAGGCTTCTGCCCTGTGATATGTCGAGAAACGCGTTTTTCATCGATCCTTTCTGCGACGTTATTCCCTGCAATGGCATGGTGCAGAAGGCGGTAATGGGAAATCTGAAGGAGCAGTCCTGGGAGGAGCTGTGGCATTCTGAACAGGCGCAGAAGGTGCGGGAGTGTACCAGAAAGTGTGACAGAAACTGCTGGATGATCGGAAGCGCCTCTCCTGCCATGCACAGGTATATCTGGGTCCCGGCCTGGTGGGTGCTGAAGCACAAGCTGTTTATGGGAAATCGCTACAGTCTGAGTGAAAACGATTTTATTCCGGAAGCGAGGAAAAAATGATTGTGCAGATCAAACAGTCTGTAAAAAAAGTGCTTGCATCCGTCGTTTATCAGATATATCATAACTGCCTGCCCGTAAAAATCCGGGTGCATTCTGTAGATGAAACATTGGATGAGCTGCTGGCAACGGATAAGAGTATGGTAAGATTTGGGGATGGGGAAATTGTAGTCCTGAGCGGGAAAAATATCTATTTTCAGGCGGCATCTCCGGAAATATCAGCAGGGCTGAAGCGGATTATACAGTATGAACATGCGGGACTGATGGTAACCCTTCCGGATATTTTTGACAGCCTGGAAATGTATATACCGTCCTCAAGAGCCTTCTGGAAGGATCATTTGCTGTTTTTCCGCAGGGTATATTATCGATACTGTAATCCACAAAAATATTATTATAATACTTCCGTATCCAGATGCTATCTGACGTTGGCGGATCAGTCGGAAAGCGGGAAATGGTTTGAAAAATTCAGGCAGGTCTTTCGGGATAAAAGGCTGGTGCTGGTGGAGGGGAGCACCGCGCATAACGGCGTAGGAAATGACCTGTTTTCCGAAGCTGCCTGCGTGCAGCGGATTGTCTGCCCGCCAAGAAATGCATACGCTGTCAGAGACAGGATTCTGGAAGAATGTCTGAAATTTGACCGGGACAGGCTGTTTCTTTTCGCTCTGGGAGTGACGGCAAAGGCGTTGGTGGAAGAACTGTTCCTGAAGGGCTACCGCGTCATTGATATTGGGAATCTGGATATGGAGTATGAGTGGTTTTTGCGAAAAGCGACGACAAAGGAGCCGATTCCCAAACACAGCGTTGTAGGCAGAGAAGCAAATGAAAAGGCGGGATATGGGGAGTATCTGTCGCAGATCGTCTGCTATATAGAATAAGACGTTTCAAACAAGGAAGGAAACAGAACGGATGATAAATAAATTGGGATTCATTTTTAGCGGCAGGGAAAAGAGGAGACTGGCTGTTCTTCTTGTCATCATTATTATCGGAAGCTTTCTGGAGCTGATGGGGGTTACGATCTTCATGCCCTTTATCGAGATCATCATGGATGAAAATGCGATTCAGAACAGTCAGCCTTTGAGCCTTCTTTATGCATTTTGCGGCTTCGGCTCCCGGGAGGCCTTTCTGGCATCGATTGCCGGCTGCATCATTTTTATTTATATTTTTAAAAATGTTTTTATAGCGCTGGAAAAGAATGCCATTTACAAATTTTCCTATAATATTCAGCGCCGGATCTCCACGAAGCTGCTTTCCGCTTATATGAGTGAGCCCTATACCTTTCATCTGAACAAAAATGTGGCGGTCCTTCAGCGGAGCATGCAGGAGGATACGGATCTGTTTGCCAAGGGCATCATTCATGCCATGGAGGCCATGGCAGAGGTTGTGGTCTGTATTGCGATCGGCTGCTATCTGTTTATGGTCAGCCGTTCCATCACGGTGATCGTCATCGGACTGCTGATCATCTGCCTTGCTGTGTTCATGTATATTTCCAAGAGATATTCCAGCGCCATCGGACGGCAGAGCCAGGCATACAAAGGCAATATTTATAAATGGATGAATCAGGCGATCGGCGGCATCAAGGAGATCAAGGTGCTGAATCGGGAGGATTATTTTATCGAGCGCTACGATGCCTATTTTGCAAAATATGTCAGGGGACTGAGGATCAACCGCCTGATCGGCGTGCTGCCCAAATATGTCATCGAAACGGTCTGTATGACAGGACTGATCCTGGCCGTGATCTTCAAGCTGTTCTGGGGACAGAACGATATGGAAACCTTTATTCCTCAGCTGGCTGTTTTTGCCGTGGCGGCATTTCGGCTGCTGCCTTCTGTGGGAAAGATCAATGAGCATATGTCTGCGACGCTTTACTCCGCTCCGTCTCTGGATCTGATCTATCATGATCTGAAGGAGGTGGAGGAGCTGCCGCCCAGACGGCAGAACGAGCTGGAAAGCTGGAAATTCCAGAGTACGCTTAAGATAAAAAATGTAAGCTATCACTATCCGGATGCGGAAGAAAATGTGATTGAAGGGGCCAGCTTTCAGATTGAAAAGGGAAGCTCGGTCGCCTTTGTGGGCGCGTCGGGAGCTGGAAAAACAACCATGGTTGATATTATCCTGGGACTCCTGGTGCCGCAGATGGGAAAGATCACGGCGGACGGCATGGATATAGAAAAAAATATCAGTCTCTGGCAGAAGGAGATCGGCTATATTCCACAGACGATTTATCTGTCTGACGATACGATCCGGAATAATATCGCGTTCGGCATTCCGGAGGACCGGATTGATGAAGAAGCGGTTCAGAATGCGCTGCATAAGGCGCAGCTTTTCGATTTTGTGGACAGCCTTCCGAACGGACTGGATACGGTGGTGGGAGACCGCGGCGTCCGCCTCTCCGGCGGCCAGCGGCAGCGGATTGGAATCGCGCGTGCGCTGTACCATGATCCGGAGATCCTGATTCTGGACGAGGCCACATCCGCGCTGGATAATGAGACGGAAACCTCAGTCATGGAGGCGATCGACAGCCTGAAGGGGCTGAAGACCATGATCATCATCGCGCATCGTCTCACGACGATCCGGAATGTGGACGTGATTTATGAGGTGGCGGACGGAAAGGCAGTCCGCAGAGAGAAGAAGGACGTTCTGGGAGAATAAGGGGATTGATTCCGAGGCGTTTTTCAGAACAGGAACGCTTCGGAATGGAGGAGAGCATGAGAGTTTTGTACGTGGCGCCCCGTTATCATACCAATCAGACGGCGGTGATGGAGGGGTGGAAAAGCGCAGGAGATGAGGTCTGCTTTCTGGCACATTATGCGGGAAGAACGGAGGATTATTCCGTGGTACGTCCGGAAATCATCGGCTATTCCCGGCTTTTCCTTTTGCTGCAGGCGGTTTATCTGCGCCTGGCCGGGAAAAAGAGCGAATATGCGGCGGATATGAAACTGAAATGCGGTTTTCCGCCTGTCCGGAAGCTGTATAAAAAAATGAAACAGTTTCGGCCGGATGTGGTGATTACCAGGGAACGCTCCGTTTATTCGATCGTGGTAACGTTCCTGTGCAGGCTGAAGAACTGGCCGGTAATTCTGTATTATCAGAGTCCTCTTTATGAAAAAAGAAAAGAATCTTTTGTCTACCGTGTCCTTTATGCGCTGCTTCCGCAATACAGCATTACTCCGGTACGCAGGTCCAAAAGATTTCTTCTGCAAAAGGAAAAACCGGAAAAGGTATATTTTATCCCGTTTCTGATGAAACCGCAGCTGAGCCCGGAGGAGAAGACCTGGTTTCAGGACGGGCGGATCAATCTGTTCTGCATCGGAAAGTATCAGAAGAGAAAGAATCATATGCTGATGATCCGGACGGCGGCGCGTCTTTCGGAAAAGTATCCGGTTCATCTGGTGATTGCCGGAGAGGTTTCCAATTCTTTTCAGGAGGCGTATTATGAAGAACTGAACCGGTATGTGGAAAAGGAAGGACTCCGGAACCTGGTGGAGCTGAGAAAGAATCTGTCCAGGAAAGAGGTCTTTGAACGGTACAGAAGGTCAGATGTCTTTGTGCTTCCGAGCTCGGATGAGCCGGCGGCAGTATCCCATCTGGAGGCGATGGCCTTTTCTCTGCCCGTAATATCCGGTGATGACAATGGGACGGCAGATTATATCGAAAACGGAAGAAACGGGTATATTTTCAGAGATCAGGATGCGGAAGATCTGTACCGGAAAATTGAGAAAATTATCGAAAAACCTGAAAATGTTCAGAATATGGGGGCGAAGAGCTACGAACTGGTGTTGAAAAATCATCAGTTTTCCTTGTATAAGGAAACGATTCTGGAAATTCTTAGAAAAATGAAAGAAGAAACAGAAATAAAGGAAAAAAAGTGAAAATTGTATTTATCATACCAAATATGACCGGAGGAGGGACGGAAAGAGTGATTTCTCTTCTGGTCAATGAATACCGAAAACGGGGAATGGAAGCTGCCGTTATGATGTTTGCAGGGGATGAATGCGCTTATCGTCTGGCGGACGGCACAGAGCTTTTCTGCGTTTCTGAACAGTCGCATGGCAGACCGCTGGTTCAGATCAGGCGCCTGGCACGCATGCGGAGGTATTTGAAGAAAAACAGGGACTGTCTGATCTATTCCTTCAGTGTGATGGGAACCGTTTTCGGAGCGTTGGCTGCGCTGGGGCTGGGGATCCGAATGTTTGTGTCTGAACGGAATGATCCCAGACAGGGGCTTCAGGGGCCTCTGCGTGACTGGGCTTATGGAAGAGCCGCCGCGATCGCTGTGCAGACGGGAGAGTGCATGAGATATTTTCCGGAAAAGCTTCGGAAGAAGATGATGGTGATCCCGAATCCGGTGGATCCGTCTGTGCCGGAACCATTTCAGGGGAAGCGCAGGAGGTCGGTCGTCTTTGTGGGACGACTGCACCGGCAGAAAAATCCCGAACTTCTGCTGCGCGCTTTTGCCGATTTTCAGAAGGAATATCCGGATTATGTCCTTGAGATGTTTGGCAAGGGAGAACTGGAGGATACGCTGAAGCGGACTGCGGCTGAGCTGGGAATCGAAGAAAAGGTGCTGTGGCACGGCTTCTGCCCGGATGTCCGGAAACGGATCGCAGATGCGGGCATGTATGTGCTTTCCTCTGATTTTGAAGGCATTTCCAATTCCATGCTGGAAGCGATGGCTATGGGAATTCCCGTGATTGCTACGGATTGCCCCATCGGAGGATGTGCGGAGTATATCCAGAATGGGAAAAACGGGCTTCTGGTTCCGGTTGGAGATCAGAAAGCGATGACAGCTGCCATGCAAAGGCTGGCCGAAGATCCCGGATTTGCCCGGTCCGTTTCGGAAAACGGGAGTAAGATCCGGGAACAGTTTCCCATAGAGGTGATCGCGGATCAGATGCTGCGGGCGGCAAAGGGCATAGAAAACCAGGAGAAAAAAGATGTACGTGGTCACCATATTGACACCGACTTATAATCGAAAAGAGAATCTGAAGAAGCTGTATGCAAGCCTGTTGTCGCAGACAGAGAAATGCTTCCGCTGGCTGGTGGCGGACGACGGAAGCTCTGACGGAACCGGAGAACAGATCAGGAAATGGGAGAAGGAAGCGGATTTTCCTGTGCACTATTTTTATAAGGAAAACGGCGGAAAGCATACGGCTCTGAATGAAGGGATCGGCCTGATTGAAACGGAGCTGACATTCATCGTGGACAGCGACGACTGGCTGCCGGAAAATGCGATGGAGATTCTTTTAAAATATCATGAAAAGTACCGGAATACGGAAGGCCTCTGCGGCTACAGCTTTCTGCGCTTTTATCCGGATGGAAGGGTCAATGACTCGTTTTATCCGGTGGATGAGAAGATCGATACCTATGTGAATGCCCGTATCAATGCCGGTATTGCCGGAGATAAGGCGGAGGTCTTTTTTACCGATATTCTGAAGCGGTACCCTTTTCCGGTGTACGAGGGTGAGAAGTTTGTGCCGGAGGACCTGATCTGGGTACAGATGTCCGGGCCCTACAGGATGGTCCATATCAATCAGTGCATTTATATTTCGGATTATCTGGAAGGAGGACTGACCCGTTCAGGAAAACGGATGAAGATCCGCTCTCCGAAGGCCATGACAGAACGTGCCAGGGTGTATCTGAACGACGAGGCGGTAAACGGGAAGACGAAATGCAAGATGTGCCTGCTGTATGTGATCTACGGGCATTTCGCCCATGAGCCGGAGAAGAATCTGGCGGGCGGACTGAAGCAAAAGCTGTGGTATGCCGCCGGATGGGGGCCGGGAATGGTTTTATACCGGATCTGGAAGCACAAATACGGTGATGGTTCATGAAAGCGATAATAGCAGAGAAAAGGAGATTGATATGCGAGCAGATTACAGAAAACCTGACTGTACCAAAAAGGTTCTGATCACCGGAGCAGCCGGCTTCATTGGCGGTCATCTGGCGGAACGTCTTCTGAAGGACGGATTTACCGTCCTGGGTGTGGACAACCTGAATGATTATTATGATGTCCGGCTGAAGGAGCTTCGGATTTCAGGATTGATAAAATTCGAGAAGTTTAAATTTGAAAAGCTGGACATTTCGGAAAAGAAAGAAGTAGAAAGAGTCTTTTCAGAATATCAGCCGGATATTGTGGTAAATCTTGCGGCTCAGGCAGGGGTAAGATATTCTATTGAAAACCCGGATGCTTATATCGAAAGCAATATTATCGGGTTTTATAATATTCTGGAAGCCTGCAGGCATTCCCGGCAGGAAGGAAGAAGGCCGGTGGAACATCTGCTGTTTGCCTCTTCCTCTTCTGTATATGGGAACCAGAAAAAAACGCCGTTTTCGGTCACGGATCCGGTAGACAGACCGATCAGCCTGTATGCGGCTACCAAAAAGAGCAATGAACTGATGGCTTATACGTACTGCCATTTATATCAGATCCCGTCTACCGGTCTGCGCTTCTTCACGGTATACGGCCCCTGCGGCAGACCGGATATGGCCTATTTCGGCTTCAGCGAAAAAATCATGAAGGGAGAACCGATCAGGATCTTCAATCATGGTGACCTGTACCGGGACTTCACTTATGTAGACGATATTGTGGAAGGCATTGTCCGGATGCTGAATAATCCTCCTGTTCCAAATGAAGAGGGGGATCAGTATAAGGTTTATAATATTGGAAACAATAAACCCGTTAAACTGATGGATTTCATCGAGACGCTTGAGAAGGTGCTGGGGAAAAAGGCGCTGAAGGAATATTATCCCATGCAGCCGGGCGATGTATATCAGACCTACGCGGACGTGGATGAACTGACCGCAGATTTTGACTACCGACCGTCCACCGGGATTGAAGAAGGGCTGGCGCGGTTTGCCGAATGGTATCAGGACTGGAGAAAGAGGCGCACAGAGGAAGAAATTCATTGAGGATCCGGTATTGGCTGCCGGGGCAGCCTGGTCATTTTTCATAGACGCAGCTCTGAATGCGGAAGAAATTCCGGAGTATCCTGGAGAATATCTTCCGCATGAGCTATGGGAACCGGTTTCTATTTATTTGGTACATCGAAGAGGATACCGGTTATCTTTTATGAAATACCGGATTCCATATCCGAACAGGAGCAGAAAGGAACATGCGCTGATGATGCAGGATATGGTGATAAGAGGAGTGCCGGCATAAAAAACACGGATTACGGCAGTCTGCTCAAGGGAATCCGTCATGACCCGTACCAGCCCGTTTCCCGGATTTTTGGAAACTTTGAGAGAATCTCCGTTTTCCGTGTATGCCCGATAGCCCTTGTACCAGACAAAAGGAACATCGTAATAGTCGGATCCCGGTGAGGCGGAAAAGAAAAAGACTTCGTTCCTGCGTGTGCCGGCAACTGCTTCTCCTGATTCGGAAAATGCAGTATCGGGAGTAGTCAGGTCGTCCCGGGTGGTTTCGAGGGGCAGATATTCTTCCCCGGCGCCCAGACCGGCAATTTCCTGATAGAGAACTCGGCCGCCAAAATCTTCTGTCATATCAAAGCTGCTGCCGATATAGTTCATGCCGGTATAAAAGGCGGCGGCAAGCAGAAGCGCACAGACAGCTCTTTTCCGCTGCTCTGACGGAATAACGGAGGAAAAAAGAAAACCGACGGAAAAGACCATCAGGACAGCAGCGGGTACCAGCAGGCGGTTTGGAAACTGGAGAAACTTGAAAAAGGGGCGGAAAATCTGCCAGAATTTACCGCATACCGGGAGCAGATACAGTACGAGTCCGAAACAGTAGAAAACACGAAACTGGTTTCGAGATGCCGCATACAGATCTTTTGATGGAACAGAACCGGCAGGTACGGAAGGGCCGACCAAAAAGAAACCGGTCAGAAGGACCAGAATGGTCAGAGTCCAGCCAAAGCCCTCTGTATGGATCAGGCGGGAAAGAAGAAGCACATTGTCATCTACCCAGGTCCAGGGTTCGGAAAGGCGGAGCGGCTGAGCCAGGAACTGCTCCAGCATGGGCATCCAGAAGGAGGCGGAAAGCGCTGCAACAGCCAGTGAAGAGAAAGCGGAGGGGCCGGTTCGCCGGCCGTTCGGCGGGCAGAAACGACAGGAGCGGACCGCATTCCGGCGGTGCGGGTCAGGCAGCTGTAGAAAGTAAGGCACTTGACGCCCATTTTTCAGAATGGTATGATTGACGCGATATTTAGAGAAATGATGAGCGGAAGGCACCCAAAGGGGATCAGAGAGGGCCTGCTATGAGACAATTGCAGAAAATGATCGAAAATTGGAACAATAAAGTCTTTGCCTGGGGAGCGGCAGCGGTCTTTTTTTTCAGTATGCTCCCGATCTGGTATCTGGCGTTTTATGCCAGACCCAGCGGGGATGACTACGGCTACAGTGCCCTGACGCATGCGGCCTGGCTGGATACGCATTCCCTGATCGAGGTGCTGCGGGCGGCGGTGCAGACGGTTGTCAATAACTACAATTCCTGGAATGGAGACTGGGCGACCACGTTCCTGTTTTCTCTGATGCCGGAGGTGTTCGTGCCCTGGTCCTTCTGGATCGTGCCCTTTCTCATGACCGGAGCGGTGATCGCGGCGACAGGGGTGTTTCTGTATGAGATCTGCGTGAAGGTCATGAAGCTGCCGGGAGAGGACTGCGTCATCTATACCGCCCTGCTCCTTCTGACGGCTTATCAGTTCATTCCCAGCACGGCTATCGGCATGTACTGGTACGTGGGGGCGGTCCATTATATGCTGCCGCATGCGGCGGGGCTTCTGGGGATCGCCTGGATGTCTGCCTATCTGCGGACGGGACGCAGAAGCAGGCTGATCCTGGTGACGGCCTGCGCCTTTTTTGTGGGAGGAAGCAGCTATTTTACCAGTCTCCTTCTTTTTCTGGTTTTTGCGGCTGTACTGGTGCTGGGATGGAACAGGAAGCGCGGAAGGGTGATGGCCCTTCTCATTCCTTTTCTGGTGTGCCTGATCGGTTTTGTCATTCAGTGCAAGTCGCCCGGAAATACGGCGCGCGGCGGCGAAGATTTTGGATTCAGCGCATCTTTGGCGGCATATACGGTGGCGGAGTCCCTGCGCAGGGGAATCCTGACGATCGGTTCCTATGCTTCGGAGAAAACCTTTTCCTTTGTGATGCTGTTTGTGATCGCTCTTTTCGGTCTGGAATCCATGGACAGGGCGACGGAAAAACAAAAATTTTCCTTCCCGTTCCCCCTTCTTTTTGCTGTTGTCATGTTTGGCTGCTTCAGCGCCATGTTTGCGCCGGAGGTTTATTCGGAACGGTTTGATTCCATCGGCATTTCCCTCGGACCCGCAACGGTACGCTGGTTTGTATTTCTGCCCGCTGCCGCTTTTTCGATCCTTTACTGCGAAGGGTGGGTTTTGTCCCGGCTGAAAAGAAAAAAGGCAAAGGCAGGCCCTGCGGCCGAAAAGGAGGCGAAGAAGGGGCAGGAAAAAGAGGGGCAGGCAGAAGAGGGAGGGCGTATTCTCGGAAGCGGATACCGGCTTTGGATTCTTCTTCCCGGGCTTCTGCTCGCAGTCCTGTTTCTGCTGTTTGACAGGGAGTGGATGCGGACCTGTGTGGACAGGCAGGCTGCCGAATATGTGGTCAGCGGCCAGGCGGAGGACTTTCGGGATCAGATCGCCTCTCAGATGGAGATCCTGTTGGATGATTCGGTGAAGGAAGCCTATCTGTGCCCGATCAATCCGGAGCAGGGGCCGTTAATGCACATGCCGGTGACAACGGATGAGAATGCGTTTACCAACTGGGTCGTAAAAAATTTTTACCGGAAGGACAAAGTGGTGATGGTGGAGCCGGAAGATACATAGAAGCTGATTGTCGGAGAATACGGCAACGCAGAAAGCCCATTGTGATCGGAGCAGATCATACCGGAAGACGATCATCAATAAGACGACCATAAATAAAAGGAAGAAAACAAATATGAGTAACAGACCCAATACCCTCTATCTCGTCGTCCCCTGCTACAATGAGGAAGAAGCCCTTCCCCACAGCGCAGAGGTGATGCGGGAAAAACTGAACCGGCTGATGAAGGAAGGAAAGATTTCTTCGCAGAGCAAGATCCTTTTCGTCAACGACGGAAGCAGGGACAGGACCTGGCAGATCATCCATGATCTGTGTGATGCGGATCCGACGTTTGCGGGCCTTGGCTTTTCCCGCAATTACGGGCATCAGAGCGCCATTCTGGCGGGCATGATGGCGGCCAGGCAGCACGCGGACATCGCGGTTACCATTGATGCGGATCTGCAGCAGGACATCGAAGCGCTGGACCGGTTCCTGGAAAAATATCAGGCAGGCTGCGAGATCGTTTACGGCATCCGGAACGACCGGAATACGGACGGCTTTTTCAAAAGGCTGACGGCGAACGCCTTTTACGGGCTCATGCATCTGCTGGGATGCAAAGTGATGAGCAATCATGCGGATTACCGCCTTCTGTCGAAAAAAGCGCTGGATGCGCTGGCGGAATATAAGGAAGTGAACCTGTTCCTGCGGGGGCTGATCCCCACCATGGGCTTTCGCTCGGATGTTGTTTACTTTGATGTGAAGGAGCGGGAAGCGGGAACCTCCAAATATACCCTGAGGAAGATGATGACTCTGGCGACGGACGGGATCACATCCATGAGCACCCGGCCGATCCAGCTCATCACTGTGCTGGGCTTTCTGGTTAGCGTATTCAGCGCGCTCATGATCATTTATTGTATTGCGGACTGGTTTATGGGGCGGAACGTTCCGGGCTATACCACTTCTCTGGTGGTCTCCCTTCTCATGGGCGGGCTGACGATCTTTTCTCTCGGCATTGTGGGAGAGTACGTGGGAAAGATCTATCTGGAAACAAAGGCGCGACCCCGGTATATTGTAGAGTCTTTTATCTGGAAGGATGGGAACGGTCAGAACAATGAAGAAAACAGATCGGAACAGTCAGAATGATGTGAATATTGAGATCCATGCCGATGATTATGCGATCTCGCCCCATTCTTCAGAGGATATTTTAGCCTGTCTGCGGGCGGGAAAGCTGGACGGGATCAGCGTGCTGACCAACATGTCCTGCTTCGAGGAGTATGCGGCGAAGCTGAAGGCGGAATATGACAGCTTTCCGAAGAAGCCGCGTCTGACGGTGCATCTGAATTTCATGGAGGGGCACTGCGCGGCGGATCCGCAGGAGGTTCCCCATCTGGTGGATCAGAACGGGTATTTTAACATAAGCTGGGGAACGCTGTTTAAGTGGAACTATACGCCGAAGCTGTTCCTGCCTCTGAAGAAGGAGCTGAAGGCGGAGATCGCCGCACAGACAGAGCGGTTTTGCAGAGCTTTTGGAACAAAGCTTCCCCTGCGGTTTGACGGACATCAGCATACGCAGATGATTCCGGTGGTCTACTGGGCGCTTCTGGAGGTGATCGTGGAGCGGCATTATCCAACGGAGTATATTCGTGTGACGAAGGAGCCGGTGCTGCCCTTTCTGAAGGAGGCCGGCCTGTGGGCGACCTATCGGCCTGTGAACTGGGTCAAGAATCTGATCCTGAATTTTCTGGCGCCCGGCATGGAGAAAACGGTGGTGCGAAATCGCCCTTCCTGGCAGCAGGAAAACGCGCCCATGTTCCTGTGGGGCGTGGTGATGAGCGGGCGTATGGACGGGGAACGGGTGAAGAGATTGCTGCCGGCCATGAAGGAGCGGGCACGGCTCAGGGGACGGAATCTGGAGATCCTGTTTCATCCCGGAACGGTCCTTCCGGAGGAGCTTGGCGTAGAATTCTGCAACCGCGGCGCGAACGGATTTCATGTGTCAGAGGGACGGCATGTGGAATATGAGGCGGTGATGTCCCTTACGAAATGAGGAATGGAATGAAAAGCTTTTTGAAGAAAAAGAAGACCGGCGGGAAAGAGGCAAAGGGCAGGCTGCTGTTCGGTCTGTCGGTGTCTGCGGCCTTTGTTCTGATCCTGCTTTTTAATGTGCTGACTCCCATGATGACGGACGATCTGTTCTATGCCAAAACGGTTTCGGAAGCGGCATCCGTCGGGGATCTGTTCGTACAGGAGTATACCCAGTATATGACCTGGACGGGGCGTTCGGTGTGCCACCTGATCCTGCGGTTCTTTCTGCTGACGGATAAAATGGTGTTCAATGTGGCCAATTCTGCCGCATTCGTCTGGCTGACCCTTCTGATCTACTGGAATGTGGAGCGCAGGAAAAAATATGACACGCCGGTTTATCTGCTGATCAATCTGTTCCTGTGGATGTTCGGCGCGGTGTTCCGTCAGACGGTGCTGTGGGAGACCGGAGCCTGCAATTATCTGTGGGGAGCGGCCATCATCATGAGCTTTGTCACCCTGTACCGGCACGGACTGCGTCTGGAAAGCCAGGCGGCACAGGAAAGGGCCTTGGAAAGCGGAAAGGGCGGTGTGAAGCATCCCGTGCTGTGGGCGGTCTTTCTCCCGATCCTCGGCGTGCTGGCGGGCTGGTGCAATGAGAATTCCTCCGGCGGCGGGCTTCTCATGGTGCTTTTGTGTCTGGGCCTTTATCTGTACGAAAGGAAAAAAGGCGCTGCTGCGGGCTGCGGAGGCGGAGAACGCCGGACAGGAGGGAAAATGCCGGGCCTGCGGCTGTGGATGGTCACCGGACTGATCGGCAACATCCTGGGCCTTGCTGTCATGGTGCTGGCTCCCGGAAATGCCGTGCGCGCGCAGGCGCAGCCGGAGGAGGAGCACTCAGGGCTTCTGGGGTATATGGCGCGGTTTCAGAAGATCACCCTGGCGGTGGAAGAGAATTTTCTGCTGCTTCTGATCATCGCTCTTTTGCTTTTTATCATCGTTTATTATCAGAAAAAGAGCTGGAAGGCGCTGTGGGAGAGCTGGCGGGAAGGACTTTTGTGGACCTTTGTGTTCCTGGCCACCTGTTATGCGCTGGTGCTGACGCCGGAGCCGCAGGCCAGGGCCTATTTCGGGGCGAGCGTTTTTCTCATCACGGCAGCGGTCCAGTTTTTTACGGACGTATCGGAGAAGGAAGTGATCTTTTCCAGCCTGAAGACGGGGCTCGTTTCCGTCCTGCTGCTGATCATGTTTTTCACCTATATGGACAGCGGGACAAATCTGGCGCGGATCTTCCGGGAGTACAGGGAAAGAGACGTCTATCTGACGCAGCAGGCGGAAGCGGGTGTGACGGACGTGACCGTTCCCATGCTGCGGCCGGATTTTGAGACCAAATACAGCGACGGCTACAACTCCGACATTCGGGAGGATCCGGGCTACTGGATCAATGTGGCATATGCATCCTATTACGGCTTTGACAGCGTGTCCGGTGTGCCCAGAGAGGGCTGGACGGAGTACTGACCGTCACCGGCCGGACCGATGCCGGTCACTTGCTGACCGTCACCGGCCGGAATAGTAACACAGGAAGGGCACCGGCCTGTTACTACTCAGCCAGGTCTGCGCATTCCCTGCGCAGACCGTACGAAAACAGACCGTCTGGAAGCATCCGCAATATGAAATTGCGGGGGATGGAGAAATGTGGTATGCTAAAGGGCGAAGCCAAAGCACGAAGCAAAAGCACGGCTTTCCCAACAGCAGGAACAAGGAGATTTTCATGCGGAAGGATCTGGAATATCCGTTTGACCCGGAATATATTCTGAAAAAATCGAAGCATATCAAAAAGGAGCTTCTGGCGGACGGTACGTCCCGGATGGAGAAGCGGATCGCGGTCCTGGGCGGGAGCACCACCCACGATGTGATCCGGATCCTGGAGCTGTTTCTTTTGAATCAGGGAATCGCGCCTGTTTTTTATGAATCGGAATACGGACAGTACTGGCAGGACGCCATGTTCGGAAATGAACAGCTGGACGCCTTTCATCCGGACATCATTTATATCCATACCAGCAGCCGGAACATCACGAACTGGCCTGCGCCGGGCTGGGACAGGGCTGCGGCGGATGCGGCGCTGGAGGAGCAGTTCGGGCATTTTCAGGCGATGTGGGAGAAGCTTCGGGAAAAATGGCACTGTCCCATCATCCAGAACAACATGGAGGAGCCCTTTTACCGTCTGCTCGGCAATCAGGACGGCGTGAATCCGGGCGGCAGGACCGCCTTTGTCCGTCGGCTGAACGGGCGGTTTGCGGAATATGCCGCGGACACGGAGAATTTTTATATCAATGATCTCAGCTATCAGGCAGCGGCCTATGGGCTGGATGCCTGGTCGGACCCCTTTTACTGGCACATGTACAAGTACGCCCTGTGCCTGAAGGCCATTCCCTGGCTGGCGCTAAATGTGTCCAACATCATCAAGTCCATCTATGGGAAAAACAAAAAGTCCCTGGTGCTGGATCTGGACAACACGCTCTGGGGCGGCATCGTGGGGGACGACGGCGTGGAGAATCTGCAGATCGGGCAGGAAACCTCCATGGGCCAGGTCTTTTCGGAATTCCAGTCCTATGTGAAGTCCTTAAAGGACATCGGCATCATGCTGAATGTGGACTCCAAGAATGAGGAGGAGAACGCGCTGGCCGGGCTGAACCATCCGGACGGCATTCTGCGGCCGGAGGACTTTATTCTGATAAAAGCCAACTGGGAGCCAAAAAGCGAGAACATCCTGAAGATCGCCTCTGAGCTGAACATCCTTCCGGACAGCCTGGTGTTCGCGGATGACAACCCTGCGGAGCGGGAGATCGTGCGCACCCAGGCGGAGGGCGTTTCGGTGCCGGAGATCGGTTCGCCGGAGCAGTATATCCGTGTGCTGGATCACAACGGTTATTTTGAAGTGACTTCCCTTTCCGAGGACGACCGGAAACGAAATGAGATGTACCGGGCGAATGCGCTGCGTTCGGCCCAGCAGGCCAGCTTCACGGATTATGGGGCTTATCTGGAGTCTCTGCAGATGAAGGCGCAGATCCGTCCCTTTGAGGCGCTGTACATGGCCCGGATCGCCCAGCTCACCAACAAGAGCAATCAGTTCAATCTGACCACGAGGCGCTATACGCAGTCGCAGATCGAAGAGGCATCACAGGATCCTTCCTGCATCACTCTGTACGGGAAGCTGGAGGATAAATTCGGAGACAACGGCGTGGTGACGGTCCTGATCGGGCGTGAAGAAGAGGACGGCAGTGCGGAAAAGGCCCTGCATCTGGATCTGTGGCTGATGAGCTGCCGGGTCCTGAAGCGGGACATGGAGTACGCCATGATGGATGTGCTGGTGGAGAAGTGCCGGAACCGGGGCATCCGCAGGATCTACGGCTATTATTATCCCACCGCGAAGAACGGCATGGTCCGGAATTTTTACGGCCTGCAGGGCTTTGAAAAGATCCGGGAGGAGGAGTCCGGCACGGTGTGGCGCTTTGAGATCCCGGAGGATTATGAGAAGAAGAACCGCTATATTGCGGTTGAAGAGTAACTGCCGCATTGCAGCCGGAAAAGAATCGCTGTACTGCGGTTAAAAAAAGGAACCGCTGCATTGCGGCCGAAAAGGGCTGCCGTCTGTGCGGCTGAAAAAAACGGAGGTTTGCCATGACAAGAGAAGAAGTTTATGAAACCCTGAACGGTGTATTTCAGGATGTGTTCGATGACGAGAGCATCGAGGTGAACGATGAGACCACCTCGGATGACATCGAGGACTGGGATTCCCTGGAGCATATCAACCTGATCGCCGCGGTGGAGCAGGAGTTCGGCGTGAAGTTCAACATGGGACAGGTGGTTTCCATGAAGAATGTGGGAGAGATGGTGGACATTATCTTAAGCCAGATTGACTGAGGAAAGGGACGGACCGTTGAGTATCACATCCTTTTATTTTCTGATCTTCTATGCGCTCGTTCTGTTCGTCTATTATATCGTGCCGAAAAAAGGCCAGTGGGTGATCCTCCTTCTGGCCAGTATTCTTTATTATCTTTTTTCGGACAACGGTTTTCTGATCTTTTACCCCCTTGCCGCTGTTCTGGTCTGCCATGCGGGCGTCCGGAGGATGGTCCGCATCAGAGAGAGGGCGGAAAAGGCAGAAGCGCAGAAAAGGTGCAGGCGGACGCTCATCGGCGTGATCGCGGTCAATGTGGGCGCTCTGTTTCTGCTGAAATATATCAATTTCGGGATCAACACGGTCAATGGGATTGCTTCCCTCTTCCGGGAAGGGGAGCTTCTGCACGGGCTGAACTGGCTGGTCCCGCTGGGAATCTCGTACTATTCGCTCACTCTGATCGGTTATGTGGCGGACGTGTACTTTGAGATTGCCAGGCCGCTGAAAAATCCGGGTAAGACAGCCCTTTACGGGATGTTTTTTCCCTGCATGCTTTCCGGGCCGATCCTCCGCTTCCGGGAGGACGCGGAACAGCTTTTTGAGCCCCATCCCTTTGATTACGTACAGGTGACGCGGGGCATGCAGCGGATGCTGTGGGGCTTTTTTAAGGTGCTGGTGATCTCGGAGCGCATGGGAAAGATCGTGGATACGGTTTATGGGAGCTATGCGCAGTATCCGGGCCTGTATATCTGGCTGGGGACGGTGGCCTTCGCCTTCCAGCTTTACACCAATTTTTCCGGAGGAATGGATATTTCGCTGGGGATCGCGCAGACCTTCGGCCTGAAGCTGCCGGAAAACTTTGAGCGCCCCTTTTTTTCCAGGACCATTTCCGAATATTGGCGCCGGTGGCACATCACCCTGGGCGTCTGGATGAAGGAATATGTATTCTATCCGATTCTGCGTTCCGCCCTGTTTGCAAAGCTGGGAAAGAAGCTGCGGGCGAGATTCGGGAAAAAGATGGGAAAGCAGCTCACCACCTTTGCGGGGATGTTCTTACTGTGGTTCGCGGTGGGCGTCTGGCATGGCGGGGACTGGAAATATGTGATCGGCTCCGGCCTGCTGCACTGGGCCTACATCGTCTGCGGAGAGCTGCTGGAGCCCGTGTACGCAAAGGGAATGGCGAAGCTGGGCATTGATCCGAAGGCAAAATGGGTGGACCGGCTGCGGATGCTCCGTACCTTTTTCCTGGTGAACATCGGTTTTGTCTTTTTCCGGGCGGACAGCGTGGGGGCGGCCTGCGCCATGCTGAAGGAGGCAGTTTCAGTGTTCAATCCGGGCATCCTCATCGACGGCTCCATTTTCACGCTGGGACTGGACTGGATCGAGTTCACGATCGCCGTGGTCTCCCTTCTGATGCTGCTTGCGGTTTCCCTTCAGCAGGAAAAAGGGCCGGTACGGGAGAGGATCGGGAAAAAGAGTCTGCCGGTGCGCTGGATCATCTGGTATGCGCTGCTGTTCTATGTGATCCTTCTGGGAAACTACGGGCCCGGCTACACGGCGGCAGAGTTCATCTATCAGGGGTTCTGATCCGGCCGGCGTCCGGCCGGAGGCTGACAGTAAGTTTTGGGAGAAAAAGATATGGATAAGATCGCGGTTCTGATACCCTGCTACAATGAAGAAAAGACCATCGAAAAGGTGGTAAGGGATGCGAAGAAGGCGCTGCCTGACGCGGTGGTCTATGTGTATGACAACAATTCCACGGACCGCTCGGCGGAGCTTGCCCGAAGGGCCGGAGCGGTGGTGCGCCGGGAGAGAAAGCAGGGAAAGGGAAACGTCATCCGGCGGATGTTCCGGGAGATAGACGCCGAGTGCTATATCATGGTCGATGCGGATGACACCTATCCGATGGAATGCGCCGGGCAGATGGCGGAGAAGGTCCTTGCGGAAAATGCGGATATGGTGGTGGGAGACCGGCTGTCATCCACCTATTATGAGGAAAACAAGAGACCCTTCCACAACATGGGGAACAGCCTGGTGAAAAAGAGCATCAATCTGCTGTTTCATTCCGAGATCCAGGACATCATGACCGGCTACCGGGCCTTCAGCTACCAGTTTGTGAAGAGCTTTCCCGTGCTTTCAAAGGGCTTTGAGATCGAGACGGAGATGACCATTCATGCGGTATACAACAACATGCAGGTGGACAACGTGGTGGTAGACTACAGGGACCGACCGGAGGGAAGCGAGTCCAAGCTCAATACCTATTCGGACGGCATCCGGGTGCTGGGGACGATCCTGCGGATGTTCCGCCAGTACAGGCCGCTGGCGTTTTTTGCCGCGCTGGCGGTCATGCTGACCGTGATCTCGGCGGCCTTTTTCATTCCGGTTCTGATCGATTTCCTGGAAACCGGAATGGTGGACAAGTTCCCCACGCTGATCGTCTGCGGCTTCGTGGAGCTGGCGGCGATCCAGTCCGTTTTTTCCGGCCTGATCCTGCACAATCTGGGAGTGAAGGAGAGGCGGGATTTTGAAATGAGGCTGTACGGGATCCACAGGGAGAGCGGGAAGAACTGAAAAACCGTAGCCGGGCTGCCGGTTATGGAGAGAGAATACGGGTAGACAAATGCTGAAAAAACTTCAGAAAAAAGAATGGTGGGCGCTGGGAGGCGTGCTTCTTGTCTTTCTGCTCATGGCGCTTTATCAGCTGACGGACACGCCGCTGTGGTATGATGAAACGATCGAATTTTATTATTCCAGGTATCTGACCGGACCGATCCGAGGGGTCAGCCTATGCAGCGGTCTGTATGAGCGGCTGCAGACGAACAGCTTTCAGCCGCCTCTTTATAATCTCATCATGCACGTGTGGCTGCTTTTTGGCGAATCGGAATGGTGGTTCCGCTTCAGCGGCGTGCTGTTCGGCCTTCTCGGCATGCTCGGGCTGTATGCCTGCGTCAGGCAGTTTGCGGGATGGCAGGCGGCCGCGCTGAGTGTATTCGTCAGTTCCTTTGTCTATGAATGGATGTATTATGTGAAGGAAGCGGCGGAATACAACATGATGATCATGCTGCTGTACTGGCTTCTGTATCTGTATTTCCGGACATTCCGGAACCTGACCCTGAAAAACATCGGCTGGTTTACGGCGGTTTCCGTGATTCTCCTTTATACGCAGTACGGCGCCGTGCTGGGGATCCTGCCGCTTGCGGTCAGCCTTTTGATCCGGGCATGGAGGCAGGGAGAGAAAAAGCTGTGCAAAGGGATCGCTCTCATTTACGGAGTGACCGGCGCCGCAGCCGGGCTGCCTTTGTATGTTTTCCTGTTTCGCATCCAGCTCGTGATGAACCAGAGCGTGAACTATTATACGGTGGCCTTTGAAAAGAACAACATTGTTTATGATTTTTTCAAAATGCTCCTCACCACCGCGCAGTGGCTGTTTACGGAGTCCAAGACCCGGTTTGCGCTGCCCTTTGCTTTGGCCCTTCCGGCCGCTGTTCTGATCGCCGTCCTTTGCATCCGGTTTCTGAAGAACAGTGAATTTGACTATTTCCTGGCGTCCTGCACAGTGATCTGGGTGGTCTATTACGCCATCGTCCGCGCCGGGATCTATGCGTACGGAGATTTCGGAAACCGCTACAGCCTGTTTTTGCTTCCCATCTGGACCGTTCTGATCGTGTATCTGATCCGGGAAGGCTTTCGGCTTCTCGGGATGGGAACGCCTCCGGAGAAGCGGACGGTGGGAAAACGTCTGCTTCTTGGGGGAGCGCTGGGAATCTTTCTGGCGGTGGTGCTGGGCTACTGTGCATACGGCTTTTACCGGATCAGCATCTTCGATGTGAAGAGCGATACCAGAAGCGTGGTCCGGCTCTGGTATGATCTGGAAGGCTATGAAACGCCGACTTATGTGGTCTTCGGCGAGGCGCCCAGCTTTACCTATTATCTGACCCATGACAGCCGCTTCCGGGAAGCATACTGGGACGACATCATTTTTGAGTACGAGAACGTGGAAAATGAATATACGCCAGAGGAATACTGGGCGTATATCAACGACGCCTTCGGCGGCAGTCTGCCGGATCGCTTCTTCCTGTCAGTGGGACATGAAAACACGCTGACTGAGGCGCTGCGGGAGCACGGCTACGCGCTGGAGGAGAAATTCCTCACGAACACCATCCTGTTTGAGGCGGTAAAGCAGGAAGCGTGAGAAAAGCCCGGCCTGCAGTGCGGGCCGGATCAGGGGCCTTGCGGCCCCTTCCCATGAGAGAAATGAAAGCGAGAGGGATGTTATGGACGCGGACAGGAAGAAAGGGATCAGCCCGGCACAGGTCGCATTTTGGGTGCTGGGAGCGGGGATCCTGGCACAGATTCTTTCCCTGATCTTTTCACAGGGGAGATTTCTGGAAAATATCGTTTATGATTTCAGCCGCTTTACGGACTTTTTCGATCACGTCCGGCGGTTTTATCTGGGGCTGGATCTGGTATATGAGGAGGGAATGCATGCCTGCTTTCCCCCTCTGGCTTATTGTGTCTATTATCTGATCTCCCGGGTCCTGTATGCGGAAAACGCGCAGGCGCCGGAGGACCTGGCTGTCAGCGCTTCCGGCATGCTGGTCATCTGTATGCTGACGGCCCTGTTCGCCCTTTTCTTTGTCTTTGCCCTGGAACGGCTGCTTACGGGCTGGAAGCCGGCGGCGAAGAGGGCGCTCGTTCTGCTTCTGTTTGTCTCCTATCCCTTCTGGCTGGCGATCGAAAGGGGAAATATGTCGCAGATGGTCCTGATCCTTCTGATGTATGCGGTTTCTCTTCGGGACTCGGAAAAGAGGGCGGAGCGGGAGGCAGCTTTGCTCCTCATCGCCGTTGCTGCGGGCCTGAAGCTTTATCCGGCCATCTTCGGCATTCTGTATCTGGCGGAGAAACGGTACAAAGAAGCGTTCCGTCTGGTCCTCTACGGCATCTTTTTCTTTGCGTTTCCCTTTGTTTTCTTTCAGGGTATGGACGGCTTTCGGATCTTTCTGCGGAATATCACGGCTGTCGGAAGCGGAACCACCGGGATCACGATCGCAGGACTTTGCGGGCGGATCGGAGAAGCGCTGGGACTGGGGCTTTCGATGGGACATCTGGCCGGCAGGATCCTTTCCTTGTTCTACCTGGCCATTGTGCTGCTGTTTTCTTTCCTGAATGGAAAAAGCTGGCAGAGGACGGCGCTCCTGACCAGTCTCATGATCATTTTTGTATCTGCCAGCGGGACCTACTGCCTGATCTACTGGGTGATCCCCTTCCTCTGTTTTCTGAAGGAGCAGAGCGGCCGGAGTGTCTTTCGGAAGCCGGACTATGTCTACGCGGTTCTTTTTTCTCTGGTGTTTGCGGCCTATCCGGTTCCGGCGCTTGGCTCCTCCGGCATGCTGTATGCTTTTCTTTATCTGCTGCTTCTGGTGATCCTGGTCGATCAGACGGCGCAGGCGGTGCGGCGGTTTAAGCGCTGAGACGGAGGGGAGAATGAAGATCATGGCAGGAACAGAGAGTGGAAATGGAAAAGGCAGAGAAGGGAAAAAGCCGGGCGGACACCGGATCAGGATCGGCGGCAGGGAAAGGACCCTGCTTGGCGGGATCCTGCTTGGCATGCTCTCCTTCGTGCTGCTGTACGGGGTCCGCATTCTCGACGTGACCTATGAGGACTGGCTTCTTACGGGCGGGGACCTCTCTCAGCATTATCTGGGATGGTGTTTCTTCCGCGACAGCGACTGGGCCTTTCCGGTCGGACTGATGGATCGGATCGCCTATCCCAATCAGGTTTCCATCATTTTTACGGATTCGATTCCCCTGTTTGCAGTCCTGTTCAAGCTGTTTCGGGGATGGCTTCCGGAAACCTTTCAGTATTTCGGGATCTGGGGACTGATCTGCTTCGGGCTGCAGGGAGGACTGGGAGCCCTGCTTCTTCGCCGCTTTGTAAAAAGCGATGGATATGCAGTGGTGGGAAGCCTGTTTTTTGTGCTGGCGCCGATCGAGATCTACCGGATGTATATGCATACGGCACTGGGGGCGCAGTGGCTGCTTCTTGCCGCTTTTCTCATCGGACTGGAGGGCGGCAGGCTTTCTGCCCTGCGAAAGGCTCTGCTGTGTGCTCTTCTGGGCGGTCTGTGCGGAAGCATCCACCTGTACTTTATCCCGATGTGCGGGATCATCCTGGGCGCGTTTCTTCTGCAGGATATGATCTTCCGGAGAAAGTTCCGTGCTCCTTTCCTGGCGGGGACGGCATACTGCGCGGCGGCGGTGGCCGCCGTGATCATGCTGGGCGGCCTGTCTCATGATCATCAGCTGGATGCGGGCGGACTGGGACAGTTCAGCTTCAATCTGAACGGCCTTTTTAATCCCCAGGGCTGGTCAAAAATCCTGCCGGACCTGCCTCTGTACGGGGACGGCGCGGGAGAGGGACTGGCCTATCCGGGAACGGGGATCCTGGCCGCTCTTCTGATCTCCGCCTTTCTCCTGCTGTTTCGGAAAGAAAGCAGGGAAGCGGTGAAAATTCGGATCCAGGGAAAAAAGTGGCCTGCGTTCGTGCTGATCGCCGCTGCTTCCATCGCAGTTTCCGTATCACACAGGCTGGCGTTGGGGGATCGGGTGATCTGGGAAATTCCCTATCCGGACCGGCTGGTTTCCCTCTGGGGAATGTTCCGTTCCTGCGGAAGGTTTATCTGGCCCGTGGTCTATCTGCTGATCCTGGCGGCGCTGGTCCTGCTCTGGCATGCGCTGAAAGGCTGCGGGAGGTATGTGCCAGCGGCCGTGCTTGTTCTTCTGGCCGGTGTGCAGATCGCCGACAGCATGCCGCAGCTGAAGGAACGGCATGACAGGTTTTCGGCGCAGGCGGTATATGTCTCGCCCCTGCAGGATGAGATCTGGGAGGAGCTGTCGGAGAAAAAACACCTGGTATTCGTTTCGGACCTCATCAACAATCAGGGACTTCTCTACGGATTGAGCGAGTATGCGCTGGAGCAGGATATGACGATCAACAGCTTTTATTTCGCGCATTCGGCCATCCAGAGTGAAATCAGGGATTCCCTTGCGCGTTCTCTGGAGGAGGCGGACAGGGACACGGTGTATCTTTACAAAGAAGAGGAGGAAGGGCTGTGCACGGATGAACGGATGGAGTACAGAAAGGCGGACGGCCTGATCATCGGGACGGTAAAGGAGGATGCCCATGATGCGGAGCAGACACAGATTTTTTCATAGAAAAGAGGAACAGAAAGACCACAGCTATGACGGAATGCAGCCGGCCATGAAAAGCAGTATCTGTACCGGAGAAACGGTGGCGGGCTTTCTGGATGCCGGAGGGAAGTTTCAGGAGGTGATGCTCCTGATGCAGGAGAGCGATCTGGAGCTGTTCTGCAGAAAATACGGGGTGAAAAAAGAGGAAATCAGACACATTTTTTAGAGAAAGGGAGGCGCGGGACCGCCCGCGTATCCTGCCGGCGCCGTGTGACAGCGGCAGAAAGGGAGAAAGTATGAGCAGAAAAAAGATCGGAGTGCCCCTGGAGGGGTTCGGGGAGCTGTGCCGGAGCGTGGCGGCACAGGGAGCGGTGCTTTTGAAAAACGAGGAGGAGACGCTGCCTGTCACGGGCGGAGAGCGGGTTGCGGTCTTCGGCCGGATCCAGAAGGACTATTACCGCAGCGGAACCGGGTCGGGAGGAGCGGTAAACGCGCCTTATGCCACGAACCTGCTGGACAGCTTGCGGCAGTGTGAGGATCTGCAGGTGGATGAGGAGCTGGCGGCGGTCTACGAGGAATGGATCAGGCAGAATCCATTTGACGACGGAGGCGGCGTATGGGCCGGAGAGCCCTGGAGCCAGAAGGAGATGGAGGTATCGCAGGAGCTTGCGGCCGCGGCGGCAGAGCGGGCGGACAAGGCCCTGGTGGTGATCGGCCGCACGGCCGGGGAATCGAAGGATTATGAGGATCTTCCGGGCGGCTTCCGTCTGAGCGCCGGGGAGGAAAAGCTGCTTTGGACGGTGACGAAATATTTCCGGAAGACGGCGGTGATCCTGAACGTTTCCTGTATCATCGACATGAGCTTTCTGGATCTTCCTTATGAAAATCCGATCACGGCAGTGCTGTACGTGTGGCACGGCGGACAGGAGGGCGGCCGCGCGGCGGCGGATGTGATCAGCGGCCGCATGACGCCCTGCGGCAAGCTGGCGGACACCATTGCCGGCGGGATCGCGGATTATCCTTCCACGGCGAATCATGGCGGCCGGAAGGAAAACGTCTACCAGGAAGACATTTATGTGGGTTACCGCTATTTTGAAACCTTTGCGCCGGAAAAGGTGAAGTTTCCCTTTGGCTTCGGCCTGTCCTATACCACCTTTGCCCTGGAGCCGGGCTGCGCTGCGGCAAAGGAAGGCCGGATCACGCTGCAGGTGCGGGTGCGCAATACGGGAAGCCGTTATGCAGGAAGAGAGGTGGTCCAGGTTTACTACAGCGCGCCGCAGGGGAAGCTGGGACGGCCTGCGAGGGAGCTGGCAGCCTTTGCCAAGACCGGCCTGCTGCGGCCGGGACAGGAGGAAACGGTGACGCTGTCCTTCCCCATCGATTCCATGGCGGCCTATGACGACGGCGGTTATACGGGGAACCGCTCCTGCTATGTGCTGGAGGAAGGGCTGTATGAGATCCTTGCGGGAAACAGCAGCCGCGATCTGGTGCGCGTCCGGGTCGTGACGGAAGAGGGCGCATCCGGGAAGGCGCAGAAAACGGACACGGGCTATCGGGTCCTGGAAACGCGGGTGACAAAACGGCTGGAGGAGGCATGTGCCCCTCAGCAGAGCTTTGTGCGGCTGGTGCCCGGAAAGCTCAGGGAGGACGGAACCCGGGAGATGGCCGGACAGAACGTTCCGACGGCTTCGGTCCGTCTGGAGGAGCGCATCCGGGACCGGCTGCCCGGCACGCTGACACAGACCGGAGATCAGGGCATCCGCCTGCAGGATGTGCGGGATGGGAACGCTTCTCTGGAAGCCTTTGTGGCGCAGCTTTCCGAGGAAGAGCTGGCGGTCATGGTACGGGGCGAAGGGATGTGCAGTCCCCGGGTAACGCCGGGCGTGGCCTCCTGCTTCGGCGGGCTGACGGAAAAGCTGCAGAAGGAGTACGGCATTCCTGTGGCAGCCGCTTCCGACGGCCCTTCCGGCATCCGGATGGATGTGGGGGCGACGGCCACCCAGGTGCCCATCGGGACGCTGCTCGCCTGTACCTTTGATGAAAAGCTGGTGGAGGAGCTGTATGTGCTGGAGGGAAGGGAGCTGGTGAGAAATGAGATCGACACCCTTCTGGGCCCCGGCCTGAACCTGCACCGCAGTCCGTTGAACGGCAGAAATTTTGAATATTTTTCCGAAGACCCTCTCCTGACAGGAAGGATGGCCGCAGCCAACGTGCGCGGGATCCGCAGGGGCGGTGCCCACGCTACCGTCAAGCATTTTGCCTGCAACAGTCAGGAAGCGGAGCGCAACAGGGTGAACGCCGTGGTATCGGAACGGGCGCTGCGGGAGCTGTATCTGAAGGGCTTCGAGATCGCCGTGAAGGAGGGCGGAGCGGACAGCCTGATGACCGCCTATAACCCGGTCAACGGTCACTGGTGCGCTTCCAATTATGACCTGAACACCACGATCCTGCGGAACGAATGGGGATACCGGGGAATCGTGATGACGGACTGGTGGTCCACCATGAATGACTGCGTAAAGGGCGGAAAGGAAAGCCCCTCCAACACGGCGGCCATGGTCCGGGCGCAGAACGATCTGTACATGGTGGTGGACAACCTGGCCGCAGAGAAAAATCCCATGAACGACAACACGCTGGAGGCGCTGGAGCGGGGAGAGCTGACCCTGGGAGAGCTGCAGCGGTGTGTGAAGAATATCTGCCGCTTTCTGATGAACGCTCCGGTGATGGAGCGCTTTGCCAAGCAGGAGGATGAGGAGCCGGAGCGGATCAGCGCTCTGCCGGGAAGCCGTCCGGAGGACGGACAGAAGGGAGGCACTGTGCGCGTCCTGATTTCCGGTTCCGGTGCACAGAGCTTCTGTCTTGCAGAGCAGGGAATCTATCGGGTCCGCGCCTGTCTGTGCTTTGACAGCCCGGATGAAAGGGCTCAGTCGGCCTGCAACCTGCTTCTGAACGGGGTCCGCATCGCCACACCGCAGGTGGGCGGAACAAACGGCGAAAGCGTGGTCCGCGATCAGGGAGCGGTGATTCTGGAACCGGGCAGATACGAGCTGATGCTGCAGAACACCAAAATGCCGGGCATCCGGGTGGAATGGGTGGAATTTTCACCGCAGGAGAAAGAGACAGAGGACGGCAGATAAGAACGGATGGACCGGATGGCGCCAGGCGCTGTCCGGTCTACAGCTTCATATCCCGTATCCAGAAGGCGATCTGGTAGGGAAACAGCTCCGCCGGGGTGGAAAGCCCGCTGCCAAGAAGCTGCTTCATATTCTGGATGCGGTAGCTGACGGTGTTGCGGTGGGTGAAGGTGGCCGCAGCGGTCCGGGCCAGGCTGCGGTCGTTTTCGATATAGGCGCGAAGCGTATCCGCATAGCCTGTGCCCCGTTTGGAAGGAGCCGCATGGCGGCTGTCATAGGCATCTAACGGAGCCAGCAGCCGGTCGGCATAATTCTTGAGAAGCTCCGGATCCGAGGTGGAAAAGAGGATGCCGAAGAACCCCATCTGATCGAAATATACGATCTTCTGCTCCATGTGGCAGGCCATTTTCAGCGCGGTGCGGGCACGGCTCAGAGCCAGCTTCAGGCTGCGGACGCCCTGACAGGCGGGGCCCACGCCCAGATGGAGGCGGCCGTCGGCAAAGAAGTCCGCAAACAGCTGACCGATCTGGGAAGTCAGCTCACAGACATCCGATTCCGGCAGATCGTTGACGGACAGGATCCACGTCTCATTCAGTTCCAGAAGAAAATAGGGGAAACGGATCTTTGAGCCGCTCTTCCAGAGGCCGAACACGTTTTCCAGCCGCAGGGCGGCCTGACGGAACAGAACCTTTTCCTCTGCCGTAAGGACCGGCTTCATGCAGAAGATGCGGAAGGTCCCGTCCAGATGGAAGCGGCTTCCCATTTCCTCGAAAAAGTCTTCGGACACCTCCTTTCCCAGGAGAAGGCGGATGAACAGAGCGTTGTTTTCCGCTTCCCGGTGGGACTGCTGCATGATACGCATGCAGTAGTCCTGAATGAGCTGGGTGACGGAGATCTCCCAGGGCATTTCCAGGAGAGGAAAATCGTGCTGGCCGCACCAGACGACGACCTCCTGCGGCACGGCGGCAAGGTAGCGGCCGGTATTCACGATGATCCCGGCGCAGCCGGCCTTTTTCATGGAGGAGACCAGCCGCAGAAGCCAGCCCGGAACGCCCGCCTTCATGCCGGTGGTGACGGCCAGCTCCGTTCCGCCGAAACGGCTGATGATGGTCTCGTCCTCCACCATGTGCACCCAGCTCACCACGCTGTCCATCCCCTGTTTCCCGGCCAGAAGACGGAGCTGATAGCGGCCTCTGGTCTCTTCAAACAGCTCCCAGAAACGGATCGCCATAGCTGTTTTTCCCTCCTTTTAAAAAGTCTGAAAATTTGTGCCATCAGCACAAAAAAACTTTCTATTTTCAGATTATCAGATGATAGGCAGAAAGTCCAGAAAGGCTTATAATAAAATCAGAAAAAAGGAAAGGAAGGACGGCAGCCGGAAGGATAAAGGCGGCCGCAGATCAGAGCAGGGAGGGTTGTATATGATCGCATTTGGTCTGAATATTTCGGAAAATCTGGAAAACGAAAGAGAGGAGACGCTCTATCCGGAATGGGTGAAGACGGAGAAGCTGTATAACTGCGAGAATTTCAGCCGTATCTTCTCCGGAAGGAGACAGCTTCTGGAAAGGCTTCTGAGCTTTGGGATGAAAAGAAGAGGAACCTGTGCGTAGCACACAGAAAAAAAGGGAGAAAAGAAGGGACACCGAAAGGGGGACCGGAGCATAAAGGAGAAGGCCGGTAAGAAAAAGGAAAGAGGGGCGCCATTCGGCGGCCCGGCCGGCAGAGAGCGGCGGATAAAGGAAACAGATCCGCCGCTCTTTTTTTTCTGCCCGGTCTCAGTGCTTGTTGAACACGTATTCATCCAGCCTTCTCATGGCTTCCTTTACCAGGGAGAGAGGAACCGCCAGATTCATGCGGATGGCCCACGGGCGGTTGAACGGACGGCCGTCCTGCCAGATCACGCCCACTGAGATGCCGGCACGGATCAGCTCGTCCATGCTCACGTCATGGCGTTCGCACCATTCCTCACAGTCCAGATAAAGCATGTAGGTGCCTTCCGGCTTTGCCAGCCTGACTCCTTTGAAGTTTTCACAGATATAAGCATAGGCATAGTCTACGTTTTCCGTCAGCACCTGCTTCAGCTCATCCAGCCATTCCTGCCCCTCGGGACGGTAGGCGCCGATGAGCGCGTGCATGGAAAGTACGTTCATGCTGTTGTAGTGGCAGAGGCCGGACTGCTTTACGACCCGGTCCCTCAGATACGGGTTGTAAATGATGTGATAGGAGCCGATCAGTCCGGCCAGATTGAAGGTCTTGGAGGGCGCATAGATGGCGATGGTGCGCATTTTCGCATCCTCACTGACGGACTGGGTGGGAATGTGTCTGTGGCCGGACAGGGTCAGATCGGACCAGATCTCATCAGAGACGACCACGCAGTCATTCTTCCGGTAGACCTCCATGGCCGCCTCGATCTCTTCCCGCTCCCATACCCGTCCGCAGGGATTGTGAGGAGAACAGAAGATGGCGAAATGGATATGGTTTTCCCGGATCTTCCGGTCCATATCCTCATAATCCATCCGCCATACGCCGGCTTCATCCTGCTTCAGGTCGCTCAAGACGATCCTGCGCCCGTTGTTTTCCAACGTTCCGGTGAAGCCCACATAGGTGGGAGCATGCAGCAGAACGGCCTCGCCGGGAGCGGTAAAGGCCTGCAGGGCAGAGGCCACGCAGCCGAGCACGCCGTTTTCATAACCGATGTCCGTTTTGGTAAGTCCTTCCACGCCGTTTCTTATTTTCTGCCAGGAAATGATGCTGTCATAGTATTCCTGCGTGGGATCGAAGTAGCCGAAGGCAGGATGCTTCGTCCGTTCGATGACAGCTTCCTGGATGGTGGGAGCGGTGGCAAAATTCATGTCTGCCACCCACATGGGGATCCTGGAAAAGCCCTCCTGAACGGAGGCGTCGGGAAAGGGGATGAGATCCACCGCAATGGAATCCTTTCCTTTCCTGTCGATGATGGAAGTAAAATCGTATTTCATTGTCTTTCTCCTTTGCGCCGTCAGAAACACGCGGCAGCTGTTGTAAATATTCCGCATTTCATTATAGCATCGGTTCTTCTTCGCTGGCAAGCCGGAGGACAGAAAGACCGACGGCTTGTCAGAAAGCAGGAACAGGCCGGCGAATGCCGGAAGGGAAAAAAGAAATTGACACTTTACCGTTATCCGGCAATAATGTTATTGCAGAAAAAAAGCCGGGCCCGGCAGACGGGACGGCAGAAGAGACAGGGGGAGTGAGCGCTGCCGCTGATACTCGCCGCTGTTTTGGAGGAATGGAGGACTTTATGGAAAAGGTATATGCGACCGGACTGCACAATCCCTTTTTGCCGCTGAACATTTATATTCCGGACGGAGAACCGAAGGTGTTCGGAGAAAGGGTATATCTGTACGGATCCAAAGACGTATTCGGAGGAGAGTACTGCTGCCACAAATATCATGTGTATTCGGCGGATGTGAACGATCTGCAGCACTGGACGGACCACGGACCGGCGCTCGCTTCCACGGACGAATATGTACAGGAGGGGATCGGGGACGGGGTTCCCTGGTCGGACGGCCTGCTGTGGGCGCCGGACGTGGTGGAGCGGGACGGCTGGTATTATCTGTATTTCTGCCTTTCCGACGGCACGGAAGGCGTGGCGAAAAGCAGAAGGCCTTACGGCCCCTTCACGGATGCCAGGCAGATCATGATGAACGGAGAGCCCATTTCCGGGATCGATCCTTCCGTTCTGCAGGACGGCGGGGATTACTACTATACCTGGGGACAGGGAAGCTGCCATATGGCGAAGCTGAAAGACGATATGTATACGCTGGACGAAGCTACGTATGCGGAGGCGCTCATCTCCCATGAAGACGGTATGCAGGGCTTTCATGAAGGCTCATCTCTGAGAAAGATCGGAGATCATTACTGTCTGATCTATGCCAGTGAATACACGGAGGCATATCCCAAACGCGGAGGCGCGCCCACGAAGCTGGATTATGCGGTCAGCAGAGAGATTTACGGTCCCTATGAATACCGGGGGACCATCATCGACAACACGGGAGTGGATCCCAGTACCTGGAATAACCATGGCTCCGTTATAAAGATCAAAGACCAGTGGTATGTTTTCTACCACGGTTCTTCCGGAAACCGCAAATACAACAGAAGGGCCAGAGTGGAGCGGATCGAGGTGGATGAAAAGAACGCCGTGATCCGCCAGGCACAGATGACCTCCACCGGCTTCGGCGAGGCGCTGGACCCGGAGGAGACTCTGGATGCGGCTTATGGCTGTCAGGTGCTGGGCGGAGCCTGTTTTACGGAAAAAAACGGAGGATACCCCATGGTGGACATCGTCTCCGGCTGCAGCGTCGCTTTCCGGCACTTCGCATATGGAAAGGAAGCGGGGGACTGGAAGATCACGCTTTCCATGCTTCCGTTTCAGAAGGGAAAAGTCGTAGTGCTGGCGGACGGGGAAAAGAAAGGGGAAATCTTCTTTGCACCGGGGCAGACGGAAGCCGCAGCCGCTGCAGACGGCGGAGAAAACGGCGCGCAGGACGGATTTTTGCAGACAGAAGGGCTCCTGTGCGGCCTTTCCGGGAAAAAGGAGCTCGTCCTGAAATTTGAGTCGGAACAGGAAGGCAAGCTGGCGGAGCTTTACCGGATCCATCAGCAGCCGGTAAAGCGGTAAGGACGGACGCAGGCAAGCAGCGGAGGCTTTCCCGGAAAACGGCGGAAAATTTCGCTTGTCAAAAGAATGCGGATGGTCTAAACTGGAAAGGTCCTATCCCGCGGCGGCCCGGAAAAGCGGGCCGCTGCCGGTGAGAAAGGCGCCGGAGCTTTTCGGAAAATCTGATTTGGAGCGGACCTATGCTGTTTAATTCCTATATTTTCATTTTTCTGTTCCTCCCCCTCTGCCTGGGCGGTTTTTACCTGTTTTCGCACTGGGGGAAAAGCGTGCCTGCCAGACTGTGGCTGACGGGCTTTTCTTTGTGGTTTTACGGATATTTCAATCCTTCCTATCTGCTGATCATGATCTGCAGCATCCTGTTCAACTATGCGGTCTTTCGGAGCCTGTCCCTGATCGCAGAAGGCTCTCCAGCTCGGAGACGGGCGGTGGCGGCCTTCGGCGTTGCGGCCAATCTGGCGGTGCTGTTTTATTTCAAATATTATGATTTTTTTGTGGAAAATGTGAATGCGGTTTTCGGGACCTCCTTCGTGCTGAAGGGAATTCTGCTCCCGCTCGGGATCAGCTTTTTTACCTTCCAGCAGATCGGCTTTGTGGTGGATGCCTTCCGGGGAGAGGTAAAGCGCTGCTCCTTTCTGGACTATGCCCTGTTCGTTTCTTTCTTCCCGCAGCTTATCGCAGGGCCCATCGTGAGCCAGGAAGAGATGCTGCCCCAGTTTGCGCAGATCGGGAGAAAGCGTCTGGATCTGGAAAAATTTACCGAAGGCATCTATCTGTTCACTCTCGGCATGGTGAAAAAGGTGCTGGTGGCGGATACCTTCGGCCTGGCGGTGGACTGGGGATATTCCAATATTCCTGCCCTGTCTTCGGTGGACAGTCTGCTGCTCATATTTTTTTATTCCATCCAGATCTATTTTGACTTCAGCGGCTACTGCGATATGGCCCGCGGGCTGGCCTGGATGTTCGGAATGGAAATCCCGGTGAACTTCGATTCCCCTTATAAGGCGGTGAATATCATCGAATTCTGGAGGCGGTGGCATATCACGCTCAGCCGTTTTTTCCGGCAGTATGTATATATTCCGCTGGGAGGAAACCGGAAGGGAAGGCTGCGCATGTATGGGAACCTGATCCTGATCTTTCTTCTCAGCGGTATCTGGCACGGGGCGGGCTGGACCTTTGTCACATGGGGAGCGGCTCAGGGCGTTCTTTATATCATCACCCGCGCCTGGCAGCTGTACCGGAAGGAGCATCCCGGACAGAAGCCCTCTGCTGCTCTGACCGCCATGCTGCGGGCGGCCGGAACGGGCTTTACCTTCTGCTTTTACAGCTTTGCCTGCGTTTTTTTCCGCTCCGAGACCATGCCCCAGGCCTTTGCCGTATTCCGCAGACTCTTTACCGGCGGCCTGGCCCTGCCCTCGGCCGATTTTACCGCAGGCTTTAATCTGGACGAGCTCTGGTATATCCTCAAGCTCCTCCGCCTGGACGGCCTTCCCGGCAGCAGCCTTTACCTCCCCGCCGCCATCACTCTGGGAACCCTGCTCGTCCTCTTTCTGGCTCCCAACGCCGGCCAGTGTGCCGAACGCTTCCGCCCCAGACCCCGCACCGCTCTCCTCACCGCCTTCCTTTTCCTCTGGTGCGTCCTCTCCCTCTCCGGCGTAAGCAGCTTTTTGTACTTTAACTTTTAAAAGCTACGAGCCGGGCACCCTCCCGCCTGCCAGCGCCGGGGGAAAACCGCCACCGGCGGCTTTCATCCCGGCGCCGGCAGGCGGG
>DXGV01000036.1 GCA_019113745.1 Candidatus Blautia intestinavium | reverse complement strand
GCTTGACATGTCTGGAAACTGCATTATAATACAAGCAAGGGCAGAACCTCAAAAAATTGGTCCTGCCCAAAGAAACTAATGACATATCTTACATCAATTTTTTTAGTTTACACAAAACTTGAAACGGTCTCTCCCCTGTTACTTAATATATGAGCAGTACTTTCAGCGTTGACTACTTCATTTACAAATGTTTTAACTTGAGCAATGGATTTAAGCATTATACTCAATTATTTCATAACCAATCTTCCAACCATATCCATTTATTTGCTTTTCTAATTTGCATTACAACTTAACGGATTACCTATGTATTGCATCCAATTAATCAAATACGATTAACAATAAGAGCGCAGACCTCTTCTTTATTTGGCATAGAACAAATCGCACCTTTCCGAGTTGTAACAATAGATGCGGCAGCATTGGCAAACAACAGCATCTGTTCCAATTGGTCCTTTTCCAGATTATTTAATCCGTTCTCCAATATAAAAGCAAGAACACTGGCACAAAACGTATCCCCTGCCCCTGTAGTATCAACTGTATCTTTGCTGAGAAACGGCTGACCAAAGATTTTTTTATTGGAATAGTATGAAATGCTTCCGTTTTTACCTAATGTCACATTAATCAGTTTTGCCTTGGAATGTTCCCTTATTATCTTTACACCCTGATCGTAATCATTTACTCCAGTGAGCCATTTTATTTCATCGTCAGCAATCTTCAGAATGTCACACTCTCTTATTCCATACCAAATAGCTGCCCTTGCCTGTTCCAAATCAATCCACAATGGTTTTCTTAAATTAGGGTCAAAAGAAATCCATTTACCTATCTCTTTTGCATAAGTAACAGCAGCTTTTGTCGCTGAAGCGGCCGGTTCGTCGGTCAAAAAAAGGGAGCCAAAATGAAAAATACGACAATGTTCAATCAATTCTTTACAAACGTCTTTCTCCTCCAGCATGATGTCAGCCCCTGGTTTTCTATAAAATGAAAAGTCTCTGTCCCCATCTGCCATCGTATGAACAATTGCAAGTGTAGTATTCGCTCCGTTATCATAAATCAAGCCTTCATCAGAAATACCAATCCTTTTGATCGTATTCCCGAGCATTTTCCCAAAGTAGTCGTCTCCCACCTTCCCTATAAAAGCGGTTTTATAGCCCAAACCGGCCAACATTGATAATACATTACATGGCGCTCCTCCTGGATTTGCTTCAAATATCGGATTTCCATTGGAACTGCTGCTATTTTGAATAAAATCAATTAGCAGTTCACCTAATGCAACAACATCATACATGATTGTTCTCTCCCTTTCTTACCTGTATTTCATGCACAATCTTATTATATGTTTTCTTATTTAAACGATAGAAATACAAGACTACAGCCGTTATAATCCAAAGTATCCCCGGAACCGTTGTAAACGAATGCTTAATAACTGACAGTACTGCTGCATTCTGCTGTTGGTTTGCAGCATATCCGAACATACCCAAAATTCCTGCAAGCACGGAAGTTCCAATCGCCATTCCGATTTTGTTTCCCAGTGAAATAAACGCATACTGAAATCCGTCATTTCTAAGCCCTGTCTTCCATTCACCATACTCCACACAGTCCGGAACAATAGCATAGATTGCAGTATTAAAACCCGAAAAGAAAAATTGTGCCAAGCAGGAAAATATATAAAATGGAACAGGGGTTTCTCTGACTGTAAAGAAATACATGCAAAACATGCTAATTCCTGTCAACAGTGCAAAAATGGATGCAGACCGTCCTTTATTATTCGTAAGCCGAAATACAAACGGAAAACATGCTGCACCAATAATGGATGGAAGAATGATAAACATGGAATAGGTGCTAAATAGTGCTTGGTTTCCCTCCACATAGGTAAAATAGTATAATGCATCCGCATTTCTTCCATAAAGTGTCACACCAAACAGAAACTGTCCAGCAAGAGCGATCATATATGGACGATTTTTCATCACCGTTCCTAATTGAACCTTTATGGAAATTTTTTCTTTCTCTGGTACTTCCACCACTTCTTTCGTTTTTGCAAAACAGAAGATATGACATGCTGCAAAAATACATCCATATAAAACAGCAATCAGCAAATATCCTCTTTTATCATTTCCATTACCAAGGGTCTCAATAAGCGGAACCGTCACGATATTGATAATGCCAATCGCAACCATTGCGCTGACAGATCGAAATGTATTGATTTTAGCACGTTCCTCTATATTTTGTGTCATCGCTCCGCACAGCGTACCATAAGGAATATTCACACAAGTATAGCCCAAAACAAGAATACAATAAGTAATTGCCATATAGATAATCTTGGCAGTAGACGACCAATCCGGATGTGCCCAAAATGTCATAATCAATACGATTGCTGTCAATGGTGCCGCAATCAGCAGCCACGGTCTGTATCTTCCCCATTTTGTATGCGTTTTATCACTTAACCCACCAATAACTGGATCATTAATCGCATCCCAAAATCGTGAGAACAACATCAAACCTGCTACGGCTCCCATACCAATCCCAAAAACGTCTGTATAGAAAATCATCAGGAAATTTCCTACAAACATCCAACTGAAATTACATCCTACATCACCCATGCCGTATGCAATCTTACTAATCAACGGCACTTTTACGTTTGTATCTTTCTGATCCATTACAATCCCCCTTTACCACTTATAAATACTGGCTGAACTCTACTTTTTCCTTGTTGGGACCGGTAATTGTAAAAAATCTTACCCCACGTTCCCAAAATGGAAGAAACTGGATTCCCTTTTCCAAAATTGAAAATCCTGCTTTCGTTACCAATTTGTATACATCTTCAATATCTGTAACATTCAGCGCAATATGATCCAACGCACCATTTTCCATCGCTGCATGTTTATTTTCATAAGTCTCAATTACCGTATGACCCAGCTTTAAGAAAGTAACCTTCTCATCTGCTTCCTGGTTCACAGTTTGAAAAACAACCCGAAATCCCAGCAATCTATAAAAATCCTTTGTTTTTTCAATGTCATTTGTAGGGATTCCTATATGCTGTAATCCGGTAATATACTTTTTAAAATCCTTTTCCATCTTTATCTATCCTTTTCAGGCACCTGTTGGATACGACCATGCAGGTGCCATGCCAGCCTTTCCTGCTTTTGACTCTTCTCTTATTCTGCAATACGAATAACAGCCTTTACAATATCAGCTTTGTTATTCACGCTGTAGTCCATTGCTTTCTGCGCTTCATCCAACCTAAATACATCCGTTACAATTCCTTTCAGGTTTACCTTTCCTGCCGCAACCGCATCAATTGCCATCGGATAAATATGGCGGTACCGGAATACGGTCTTAAAGGTCAGTTCTTTGTCCAGCACAAGGCTCATGGGAAGTGTCATCTCGCCGGTCTTGCTATATCCTACAAGAACAATGTTGGAACCTTTTTTAGCCATATGAATTGCCTGCCTTGTTGTAATTTCTGTACCTGCTGTCTCAATTACCAGATCCATACCTGCTCCATCTGTCAGTTCCTTTACCCGTTCCAGGACATCCTCCTTCGCCCCATTGATTACTCCGGTTGCCCCCAGTTCCAATGCTTTCTCAAGACGTTTCTCCATAATGTCCACCACATATACCTCAGATACTCCTCTGGCTTTCAGCGCCATCATGGAAACAAGACCGATGCAGCCTGCACCCATGACAACAGCTTTCTGCCCAAGATGCGCATCTCCCTGGATTGCTGCATGGAATCCCACTGCTAAAGGCTCGATCAAAGCCCCCTCCAATGTACTTACATTGTCCGGCAGTTTGAAGCACAGCTCTGCTTCGTGGGCGACATATTCTTGAAATACGCCATCTACAGGAGGCGTTGCAAAGAACACCACATCCGAACACAGATTGTATCGCCCCGTTTTACAAAATTCACAATGGCCGCACGTCTTTCCCGGCTCCAGTGCAACTCTATCTCCAACTTTCAGATGCTTTACATTCTTCCCGACTTCAACAACCGTTCCACCTGGCTCATGTCCCAGTACAAAGGGCGGCTCTACCACATAATCCCCGATTGCCCCTGTTTCGTAATAATGCAGGTCGCTTCCGCAGATACCCACGTATTCCAGTTTTACCAATACCTCGTCATCTTTTACTTTTGGAATCTCCCGTTCTTCAAAACCCATTTTTCCGATTCCCAGCATGACTGCAACTTTCATTTTTCCTTCCATTGTCGCATCCTCCTTTTTTGCTTACTTTTATTTATACTTTATTAAATAGTTTTATTATGTTTTTTATTTTATATCCCCTATACAATTTTGTCAATGCATTCCTATCAATCAAGTGGTATTTCGTCATTATACTCAAAAACACATTCTATATTTTAGTAAAACTGCATCAAAAAAGGAGATTTCATTTCTGAAATCTCCTTTTAAAGCATCGTGTGCTTCCTATATCTGCTTTATAAAATTTTCAATTACTTCAAGTGCTGCTCCCAGTGCAGCTGCCCCAACCTGATATCTGCAGCTATTTACAAATTGCCGATCCTCTGTAAATGTATTCCGCTCTGATACTTTATTCCATATATCCAATAAATAAGGCTCTACATAACTTCCCACATATCCCCCCAGAATAATATCACAGTCAAGAAGCATATGGATGTTATTCAATGCCACAGCCAGATAACCTGTATAGACATCCCATATTTCCGCTGCCCCTTGGTCTTTCTTTTCCAACAGTTCAAAGAACTTTCCTAACTTTCCTTCTGCCGCACCTGACAAAATTGCTGCACTGCAATACGCATCCAGACATCCTTTTTTTCCGCAATAACATATTTTCCCATCAGGGATCACAGTCATATGCCCGACTTCCCCGCATCGGAAATGCTCCCCCTGTACAAGTCCATTACGATCAAAAATTGCTCCTCCAACTGTATTACTTAAAGACAAGTAGAAAAACCGTTTCCGTTCATCGGAACAGATTCCTTCCGCATAAGCTCCTGCATTTGCATCATTTAAAAAACAGCAGGGGTATGCAAAAAAGCTGCTTATGGAACCAAAAGATATCATTTTTACACCAAGGATATGTGAATATGTAATCAACTGTCTGTCTAAATCAACAATTCCAGGGAAAGAAATTCCTATACCCAAAATCCTCTTCCGATCAATCTTGCTTTCCTCCAAAAAAGCTTCCAGTTCATCATTCACCCTGCGATAATACGTCTCCTCATGTGCATAGGGAAGAAAAATACGCATATGTTTTAAAATCTCACCTGTAAGGTTGGTAAGTACAAAACCAATATGATTTTTTGTAATATCCACCCCAACCGCCTGCTTTACATTAACCGCAACCGACAGCGCCTTTGCACGTCTTCCTCCCGTAGACTGCAATTCTCCGGTTTCTTCAATTAATCCCTTCTCAATCAGTTCCTTTGTAATCTGCGTTACAGTGGGAAGGCTCATCTTCATATCATACGAAATCTCCGGATTTGAAACCGTTCCATGCTTGCAGATATAGCGGAAAATGCGATTTCTGTTTTTTTTCTTTACCTCTATGTTTGTTGTCTGCTTTCTTTCCATGTTATACCGCCTATACTTTATTAAAGTGTTTTCTTTAGTATAACACCTCGCCTTCCAAAAAGCAACTTCACCATTTCGACACGGTATACTACTGTTACATCTGGGAAAGTAAAGAACAACAAATACCACCAATCAGATTTAATTAGTATTGAAACGGAAGTTTTACGCTGCCCTGATTACTTCTTGAAAGTTGTTTATACATTGTTTTTATGATAAAATACAGTTATTAATTTTAACCGGAGGTGCTATATGGCTATCAGTTCCAACAATATACAGGTTTATACAACTCTTTCAAAAGAGTTGGTAGCCGAAATCGACAAGGACGCAAAAGAGAATTTCCGCACACGTTCCCAGCAGATTAATATGATCCTGACCGAATACTACAAGGTAAAAACGACAGCCGATTCTCATATAAAGTAAACACTGATACAGCCTGCAAACGCAGGAAATATCAGTGTTTTCTTTGTCTTTCCCCTAATTATAAGGTTCATGAGAACCATAATTATTCCCGAAGCTTAAATTAACAGCCATGGGCCTTCCCAGTCTCAGCGCCTGACGCACCAGGTAATCCACTCCTTGCATCAGCTCAGTGGTTCTTGGAAAGGAATTCTCCCTTGGTGTTCCCATTTTCACCGCAATGATATCGCTTTCACAGGCTACACCGCGATAAACGCCGCCGGAGGCCCTTCCGTTTCCTGCAGCGATCCCCAGCACTGCCGTCCCATGCCCGCTGAGATCCTGCTGGGGCACGAGAAGCCTGCCCTCTTCTTCCGGAAGCTCCAGAGCGCGGTTGATTTCTTCCTCACCATATTCTGCTCCCAGGAAATAACCCTCTGGCGGACGGCCCGCCTCTTTCGGCGCGCTCTGATCCCACAGCTTCAGAATACGGCTTGTTACGTCCTCTCTTTGGAAATCCGGATGACGGTAATCCACTCCGGAATCCACAATTCCGATCAGCACTCCCTTCCCGGTAAGTCCCGGCTCTCCGTCAATTTCTCTCTGTACCGGACGTATACAACTCGCTTCCGTTCCCTGATCCACCTGAAAATAGAGACGCTTCGGCATTTCCGCGAACTCAATCTGAGGCTGCGACACAAAGCTTTCCAACTGCCGCTCCGGAAGCGTTACCACCGCATATCCGCCCAAAAGGGGGGCTGCCCGCACTCCTTCCCCGGACAGCGCCCCGATTTCTCCACTGTATTTTATCACTATATCCCACATTCCTGTTTCTTGTGTATAACCAACATTCAGATTCCCTGATTTCCGGCGCTCTTCTTCTGTGGAATCAGACGCCAGGTTCAGAAGATTGTCCATTTTCTGATCTTCCATCCGTTCTTCCCCCTATATTTTACCGGGACGTCCGGCAGCGGAACCGGCTGCCGGCGCACTCCCCTTTTCATAAATCTATGAGAAAAACAGAAGGAATTTACGGTATTTTGTGTTGATGCGGAAATATTTCTCTTGAATTTTACAGTTTCATGTGCTATTATCGGATTCAGACAAGGATGTCAGAGTGCTCCGGCTGCTCTGATATCCTTTTTTTATAGATATTTTTACAAGTACAAAGATGTGCATCCGGAAAGTGGTACCATTTCCGAGATGCTTTTTTTACTTGAAAGAGGAACAGGAGGAGATTAATAGAAAAACTAATTTACTTTTTGATTGAAATAAGTTATAATTTTTTTATATTTTTCACAATATTTTTATAATTTAAGGAGGACTGGTTTATGGTATTACAAACCCAAGCTCTTATCATTGTAGTCGCATATCTGGTAGGTATGCTTCTTGTCGGTTTCATCGTCGGCAAGCTCCAGATCAAGGACAGCAGCGACTATATGCTTGCAGGCCGCCGCATGGGCCTGTTCATGGTAGCCTTCTCCCTTTCCGCCAATAATATCGGCGGCGGTTCCACCACCGGCCTTGCGCAAAAGGCTTTCGGTGAATGGGGAATGAGCGCCATCTGGTACGTACTCGCGGCTTCCATCGCAATGATACCGCTGGCGTACTTCGCGCCGAAGATCCGCCAGACCATGGCTGTGACTATCCCGGAGGTCGTAGGACGCCGTTTCGGTCACGTATCCAGCACCCTTACAGCGATCTTAAGCGTGCTTTCACTTTTCTGTCTGACTTCCTCCCAGATCGCCGCATCCGGTACGGTTGTAGCGAGTCTGACAGGGATCCCCACAAACGTTGCCCTGGTGATCGCCGGAGCCGTTGTCATCATTTATACAACCTTTGGAGGAATGATCGCAGACCAGATCTCAGACCTTATCCAGTTTGCCATTATCCTGGTAGGTCTGGCAATCGCCACCCCCATCGTTATCAGCGGATGCGGCGGATGGGAAGCGATCTCAGAAGCGCTTCCTCCTGTACAGCTCAGCTTCACAAAGATCGGCTGGGTAACGATCATCGGCTACATATTTAATTATTTCTGCACTTTCCTGGCCGGTCCGGAAATGGTATCCCGTTTCGAGACAGCCAAGGATGAAAAAACAGCGAAACAGGCGGCATGGCTTTCCGCAGTCCTCATGGCTGCAATGTCCATCTTCCCCACCCTGCTTGGTCTTGCCGCACTGGCAACCATGCCGGATCTGGCGGACGGCGGCGCCAACGCCATGATGGCAGTTACCACAGCACATGCGCCGGGAGTTATCGTGGGAATCATCTCCGCAGCAATCATCTGCGCAACCATGTCCTCCGCGGACTCCAACCTTCTGTGTATGTCCACCATGATCATGAACGACCTGTATCTGAAATACGGCGGAAAGAAGCTCAGCGACAAGCAGGTTATTACATATACCAGGGCATGTAACGTGGTATCCGCAGTGATCGCCATGATCATCTCCATGGCAGGCGTTCCTATCGTAACCATGAACACCTTCGCCTTCGGTATCCGCTGCGCCGGTCCTTTCGCCGCCTATGGTCTGGGACTGATCGTACCGAAAGCCACCAGAAACTCCGGTATCATCTCACTGATCGGCGGAACCATCGGTTTCTGCTTCTGGCAGTTCTTAAGCGGCGGCGGATTCAAGTTCGGAATCCTGCCCGTTGTATTCGGCTGCGCGGTCAGCGTTGTGGTATTCTTCATCGTAAACTTCATCGAGTGGGGCCGTGGAGTTGCTCCCGCGCCGTCCGCATACGTTGACGAGAAATAAAAATCCATATATGTGAAACCTCCCGGAAAGCACAACGCTTCCGGGAGGTTTTTTATCCTGATCATATAATTTACAAAATTACTCTTCGACCTTCATTTCACGCACGATCTTACGCAGCTTCAGTATCATGGACGGAGCCACGGACAGTTCGTCCAGACCCATGCGCACAAACTCTTCGGTAAGCTCTGTATCCGCGCCAAGCTCGCCGCAGATACCCGCCCATTTGCCATGGGCATGAGCGTTGTCCGTTACCATTTTGATCATGCGAAGGATCGCTTCGTGATGCGGATTATAGAAATCATCCAGTTTCTCGTTCTGCCTGTCGATAGCCAGTGTATACTGGGTCAGATCGTTGGTTCCGATACTGAAGAAATCCACAACCTCAGCGAGTTTATCGCTGATCATTACAGACGCGGGAGTCTCGATCATGATTCCCTGTTCCGGGATCCTGTACTGGATCTCCTGCTCCTGAAGTTCTTTCTCCACCTCGTCCACGATCGCGTAGATCTGCCGCACTTCTTCCACAGATGTGATCATGGGATACATAATGGACAGGTTGCCGTAGACAGCGGCGCGCAGAAGGGCACGGAGCTGTGTTTTAAAAATATCCGGCTGCTTCAGGCAGATGCGGATCGCGCGGTATCCGAGGGCGGGATTGTCCTCTTTGCCCAGGTTGAAGTAATCCACCTGCTTGTCTGCTCCGATATCAAGAGTACGGATGATCACTTTCTTGCCGGCCATCATCTGTACAGCCTGGCGGTACGCCTGGAACTGCTCCTCCTCTGTGGGGAAGTCGTCTCTTCCCAGATACAGGAACTCGCTGCGGAAAAGGCCGATTCCGCCGGCGTCGTTCTCAAGAACATAACCGATATCGCCTACGCTTCCGATATTGGCGTAAATATTAATCTTATGTCCGTCGAGGGTAACGTTCTCCTTGCCCTTAAGCTCCTGGAGAAGTTTCAGTTTCTCCTCCTCTTCATGCATCCTCTTAAGAGTGGCTTCACGAATCTCCTCATCGGGATCAAAGATCACTTCGCCTTTGAACCCGTCCACAACAGCCGTCATTCCGTTCTCAAGCTGCTCCAGATCCATGGGTACGCCGATCAGCGCCGGAATGTTCATCATACGGGCAAGGATCGCCGTATGGGAGTTGGTGGAACCATGAACAGTGACAAATGCAAGGATCTTTTCCTTATCCATCTGCACCGTCTCACTGGGAGTAAGATCATCGGCAACGATCACGGATGGATCGATAGAACTCAGATCAATATCTCCCTGCCCGCTTAAATTGCGGACAACACGTTCTGATATATCTTTAATATCCGCCGCGCGGGCCTTCATGTAATCGTCGTCCATAGACGTGAACATCTCGGAAAAATTATCTCCCGTTACAGCCACCGCATACTCTGCGTTAATGGATTCTGTACGGATCATATTCTGGATCGCTTCCAGATAGTCGTCGTCCTCCAGCATCATCTGGTGAACCTCGAAGATTGCCGCGCTGGCTTCGCCCACTTCTTTCAGAGCCTTGTCATAAAGCTTCTGAAGCTGCGCCTTGGATTCCTCCACAGCCTTCTCCACACGCCCGATCTCTGCTTCCGGATCCTCTGTTCTCGTTCTTTTCACCTGATAGTCGTTCTTTTTCAGAACAACGACAGGACCGAGGACAATCCCTTTATAAACGGATTTACCCTGGAAACACTGCATACTTTATCCCCCCTGTTAATTACAGATTCTTCTCAAAGAAATCCTTCAGCGCCTCAATAGCCGCGTCCTCGTCTTCACCTTCCGCAGAAATGGTTACAGTATCGCCGTTCTTAACGCCCAGAGACATCAGCATCATAAGCTGGGTAAGCTTCTTGGTCTTGCCGTCCTTGGTAATGGTACAGTCAGAAGTAAATTTCTTCGCCTCTTTTACAAGCAGTCCTGCCGGTCTTGCATGGATTCCCAGCTCATCCTTGATGGTGTAGTCAAATGTTTTCATAGTACAAACTCTCCTTTACACTTTATTAGTCTAATAATAATACATTTTTCCCTGTATGTAAATTCTTCTATGCATTTTTTTCCTGAAGTTCCGTATCCATTACCCTCTCCAGATGCATAGCCAGATACCCGATTTCAACCTCGTTAAAAGGAAGCTTCAGATTCTTTTCCATTTCCCGGCAGATCTGCCGGGAGGCTTTGTATGCCTCCGGAAATCTGACCTCCATATAATCGTTCATATTCACCTTCAGCTTTTCCCCGCTGACGGCTCTTGCTACCATGTAGCGCACATGATTCATAAGACGGTTGTAGGAAAGCGACATTACGTCTATCTTCTTTCCCGTTTCTTTTTCCACAAGGGAGATACACTCTCTCACTGACCGGGCCATCTGCATGGCCTGGGAAACTTTTTCATCCACAATAGCCGAATGGATATGAAGAGCAATGTATCCCACCTCGTGTTCGTCGATTTCCAGGTGAAAACGCTCCCGGAGGAGTTCTTCCATGCACTGCGCCACCTTGTATTCTTTATGGAACAGAACGCGGATGTCCTCTGTGAGAGGATTGCTGATCTGTTCTTTGTTCCGGATACGGCGGACGGCAAAAGCAATGTGATCCGCCATGGGAAAGAGAATGGAACGATCCAGTTCTCCGAATTCTTTTTCCGCCCGGTCCAGAACCTCTCCGGCAAGCTCCAGGCACTCCGGAGGCACCGATCTGATAATGTCCCGGGCCTCTCCCCGTTCTGTCAGCTCATTCAGAGAATATACCCTTACGTCCTGGCCTGTTTCCACTGTCTGGCTTACCTTTTTGCCAAAAGCGACGCCCTTTCCCATCACAAGATATTCTGTTGTCTTTCCATCATCAATACCAATAAATGAATTGTGATTTAATACTTTTGCTATCCTGAAAATCATCCGTATCTCTTCCCCATCCGGACCGGATCCTACTCCAGAATTTCCACTTCAAAAAGCGCTTCCCCTGCCTTTACCGGTCCTTCTTTCAGCAGGCGTATTCTCTGATTGTCCTCCAGTTCTGTGCAGAGAACCGGAGAGGTGACGGAAGGCGCGTGGGCTTTCAGATAATCCAGATCCAGTTTCAGCATCGGATCGCCCTTCTTCACTGTCTGTCCGCTCTCTACCAGAGCTTCAAAGCCTTCCCCATTCAGTTTTACCGTATCGATTCCCACATGGATCAGAAGACTGATCCCTGAGTCTGTCACAAAACCGACCGCATGTTTCGTGTCGAACACAAACGCTACTTCTCCGTCCTCCGGAGCTCTCACAATGGGATCTTCCGGAGTTACCACCGCGCCGTCTCCCATCATTCTCTGGGCAAATGCTTCGTCAGGAGCCGTGGAAAGATCCGCCGCCATACCTGTGATGGGGCTGGAAATCGTAACTGTGCCGACTACTTTTTTCTCTGTATTTTCCGAATTTTTCTCTTCTTCCAGGATTTCCGGCGTTTCTTCCGCCTCCGCCAGTGTGTCCGGCGCCGTTTCCAGATAATCTTCCAGATTTGATTTGATCACTGTCACATTTGGCCCGTAAATCACCTGTACGCCGTTTCCTTTATGCACCACGCCGGACGCGCCTGTAGCTTTCAACACCCCGTCGTTTACCAGTGAAGCGTCCTTCACAGTACAGCGAAGCCTTGTGGCGCAGCAGTCCACATCGGAAATATTTTTCTTTCCTCCAAGACCTCTGGTAATAGCCTCGCTGACAGGATCTTCTGCTCCGGCTGCACCTTCTCCTGTCTTCTGCGCCTCTTTTCTCGCGTTTACGTCCGCTTTGGTGTAAAGTTTCGTCTCCACGTCGTCGTCCTCCCGGCCCGGCGTCTTGAAGTTGAATTTTCTGATCATGAATTTAAAAATAAAGTAATACAGCAGGAAATAAATGATTCCCACCGGAATAACTCTCATCCAACTGGTCTTTTCGTTTCCCTGGAGGATACCAAACAGGAAAAAGTCCAGAAGGCCGCCGGAAAAGGTCAGGCCTACCGCGATATTCAGTATATGGGCGATCATATAGGCGCTTCCCGCCAGAACCACCTGTACCGCAAACAGAGCCGGAGCCACAAAAAGGAAGGAAAATTCCAGAGGCTCCGTAATGCCGGTAGCCATACATGCCAGCGCCGCGGACAGAAGCAGACCGCCCGCCGCTTTTTTCTTCTCCGGTTTCGCGCACTGGTACATGGCCAGGGCCGCGCCCGGAAGTCCGAAGATCATAAAGATAAATTCACCCGAAAAATATCTTGTGGCGTCCGCGCTGAAATGAGCGATATTCGCGGAGTCCGCAAGCTGCGCAAAGAAGATATTCTGTCCTCCCTGCACCATCTGTCCCGCTACTTCCATGGTTCCGCCCACCGCAGTCTGCCAGAAGGGCATATAGAACACATGATGAAGCCCGAAAGGAATCAGGGCTCTCTTAATAAGGCCGAAGATCAGGGTTCCCACATATCCGGAGCCTGTGACAAGACCTCCCAGCGCGTAAATACCATTCTGTACCACCGGCCATACAAAAAACATCAGGATTCCCACAAACATATAAACAATAGTGGAAATAATCGGTACAAACCTTGTCCCGCCGAAGAAGGACAGGGCATTCGGAAGCTGGATCCTGTAAAACCGGTTGTGGAGAGCCGCCACTCCCAGTCCTACGATGATACCGCCGAAAACCCCCATCTGCAGAGACTGGATCCCGCACACAGATGTAATCGTTCCTTCCAGAACGGATTCCGCGATCTCGCCATTATCCAGGATCTGTCCGTTGATCGTAAGCATGGCGTTGATCGCCGTGTTCATAACAAAATAGGAAATAACCGCCGAAAGCGCGGATACTTCTTTCTCCTTTTTCGCCATACCGATAGCGACTCCCACGGCAAAGATCAGCGGCAGATTGTCGAATACGGCGCTGCCTACTTTGTTCATGATCACCAGCAGCGCGTGAAGGATGGTACCCTCTCCGAGAACCGCCGTGAGACCGTATGTCTCAATTGTCGTGGCATTTGTAAAGGAACTTCCGATTCCCAGCAGAAGACCTGCTACCGGAAGGATCGCAATTGGGAGCATAAAGCTCCGTCCCACTCTCTGCAGGACACTGAAAATCCTGTCTTTCATGTAACTTCACTCCTTCTCTTTCCTTAAGATTCCAAGAAGAGGCTATGTGATCAGACCCCGTTTTCACCGGTTTCTGTACAAAAAAAGAGGCACTAATACACATAAACACTCCTTGTTATGTATAGTTAATGCCTCCTTATGAGTTACACACTACAACTGTCTCGACTATAACATGAACAACAGATATTTGTCAAGATGCGGAAAAAGAAAAACGATTTCCCAAAAAACGGCTTTCAGCCGCGATTCTGCGAAATACGGCTCTGAATATCTTCCCAGGCTTCGTCGTCAATTTCTTCGTTGCGGAAAAGCTTCCGTCTGTCCGCTTCTGTGATCTTCCGGATGACACGGCAGGGATTTCCGGCGGCAATGCTCCAGTCCGGAATATCCTTCGTTACCACGCTTCCTGCTCCGATCACCACATTGTCACCGATATGGACTCCCGGACAGATCACCGTATTTCCGCCAATCCAGCAATTATCCCCGATCGTAACCTCTTTTCCATATTCATAGGCCGTGTTCCTAGTATCCGGATAAACAGGATGGCCTGCCGTATAGACAGCCACATTAGGCGCCATCTGGCAGTTATCTCCTATTTTCACCTTCGCCACATCCAGAATTGTGCAGTTATAATTTGCAAAAAAGTTTTTCCCAACTTCGATATGGCTTCCATAATCGCAGTAAAAGGGCGGATTGATCATTGCGTTCTCCGATTTTCCCAGAAGTTCTTTCACCACTCCGGCAATCCCTTCAAAATCAGAACGGTCCATAAAATTCAGTTTCTGCAGGATTTTTCTGGCCGCCGCCTGTTCTTCCATTACTTTTTCATCTGAGACATAGGCCAGGCCTGCGTCTCTTCTTTTTACCATATTCATATGTCGCAGTTCCTTTCTTTTTCTGATTTTATTTCACAATGCAGGCAGTACGCTGTTTTACAATTCTTTCTTCAAAAAACCGAAGGGCTCCTCATCCTCCAGAAAATGCATCAGCATATAGGCGCACATGATCGCCACACGTTCTTCTTTCAGTATCCTTCTGACTTTCTCCCTGTCCGCCAGGACAATCTCTATTTCCTCGGAAGCCTCCTGGGCGGCTTTACTTATTTCGCCGGAAGCATATCCGTATACAGTGGCGCAGGATTCGTCCGTCATTCCGATAGTAGTAAAATACGGTTTTTCATAAGCCTCATCCACTTGCAGCGGTTCCAGGTCAAGCCCGGTTTCTTCCTTCATCTCCCGAATCGCTGCCTGATGAAAATCTTCTCCCGCTTCCACCAGCCCTGCGGGGAACTCATAAATATATCCGCCCAGAGCATAGCGGTACTGGCGGATCAGGACCACTTTATCTCTTTTCTCTCCATAAATACTGTAAATAATCACTCCGTCCGGCGTATTTTTTCCTGTTTTCAGTTTTAGTTCCTCTACGCTCTTCGCCCGGGAAGCCACATAGTAGGACACCGGCGTATTATGCACGCTGGTAGCGTCCACATGATAAAGGTTTACAAAACGATTGTCCGTCAGTTTTTCCACATGATGTATTTCTCCCATGAATATTTCCCCCGTATATTTTAAATTTGTAGCGTCAGTATACAGAGGGCCAACCCGGTCGACAAAGGGCTGGCGTGTTGCCCCTTATACACTGGCGCTACGCATACAGAAGAGCCGGACTGTACTGCCGCCCGGCGCTGTCCGTCATATATTCAGATTATATCCCATTTGCCGCTGTTTGTATAGCGTCCATATACCAGACTCCCCCTCTATTCCATGTACCAGCCCCCTCTTCGCTGTTACATTCTGTATCCAGTCACCGCAGATCAACAGTCAGGACTTCTCCGTACCGGTTGGCCAGATCGGAAGAATCCCATTTCTCCCATCTCTCGCTTTTAAGACAGCTCATCAGCTGCAGATTCACCTGCGTCTGTCCGTCTTCAGGGATCTCATAGTAAAAATATCCTTCCTCATGTTTTTCATCTGTGCTCAATGTCTTTGTATTTTCATTTAGCGGAAGTTCTTCCCACCTGATCCCATCCGTTCCTTCCAGAACCATATGTATGATCTCCCGGTCTTCTTTTTCATAACTGCTCTGCTGTTCCGGCGTCCTTTCGATCTGGATCCTTCCGGCAAAAGCCGTCAGTGACCTGCGCATTTCCGTCAGCTTCACCGTGCAGCTCTCCAGATCAAACTCCTGATCCGGGATCTGTTCCGCCGTCTTTCCTTCTACGGTAAAAAGAAGCTCCTGGTTTTCGTATCGTTCATTATCTCTGTATACGCTCAGCGGAAGGACAACCTCCATCCGGTCCGCGGGCTCCATATCATAAAGCTGCGCGGTAAAGATAAAGTAATCCTGCTTTCCCATGTTGTCGTCCATCTCATTTGGGCCGGTCTTCTGCCCGTTGACCGTCATGGACCAGGATTCTATCGTATATCCTTCCATCTCCTCTGTGGGATAGGCACATACCGCAAGCTGAAGGCCGTCATACATTATCCGGTCTATGGTGATCAGCGGTCCGTCCGCCTTCAGTTCTTTCATATCCTCCAGGATTTCCGGATGCAGTTCATTTACATATCGGGGTTCTTCCGCTATGCCCACCTCAACGTCTGTGAACCAGACTTCCTCAAGATCTGACCTTTCTCCAAGTCCCAGTTTTTCCTGAAAATCCACTTCCGCTGTCCTCACCGGTTTCCGTCCGGAAACTGCCGCCGCAGATATCAGGCCGCTGCAGAGAACCGCCGCAAGAATGAGCAGACGCCAGTTTTTCCTTTTATTTAAGGATGCGGCTCCACGGATATTCTGGTCGGAGCGTCCCCTCTCCACAGTTTCACCGCCGGTGTATACTGTTTCGTTCTCAACCGCTCTGTTCACCGCCTGTTCCACTGCCAGATGAAAGAGTTCCGGCATTTTCGGATACTGATTTTCCCAGATTTTCTTATCCATTATTTCCCCTCCTTCTGACACAGACGCTGTTTCAGTTTTTCCCGGCCTCTTCCCAGCCGGCTTTTCACCGTGCCTTCCGGGATTCCCATAAGTTCCGATATTTCTTTTACGGAAAACTCTTCAAGATAATAAAGTTCCAGTATAATACGGAATTCCCGCGGAAGCTGCGCCAGCGCCTGATAAAGTTCACTGTACTCTTCCTCCCGGACATTTCCCGGCGTCTGTTCTTTATGCGCCTGTTTTTCACAGCTTTTTACCTTATCTGCCAGCATCCGCTCCCTTTTCTGTTTATCTGCCATACGGAAGCACTCGTTGATAAGGATCCGGATCAGCCAGGTCTTCGCATATCTGTCGTCACGCAGGGTATGCAGCTTCTCGAACGCTTTCATCACCGCCTCCTGGGCTGCGTCCGCACAGTCCTCGTCGCTTCTCAGAATGGATTTCGCGATCCGGTAAAGCTGCCGTTCATTCTCCAGGATCAGATTCCCGAATTCTTTTCTGTCCATACACAGTCTCCTTTGTGCTGTTCTGTCTGTTTTATCTATATATTAGACCATTCCGCTGATCCGATGGTTCCCTGTCTCATAATTTTTCATAAAAAAAGCGTTATGGAAATCTCTGACTCAAACTCCATAACGCCATAAAATCTATATGTTTCTTCTGAAATCTTCCAACTGATGAAAAATCCCCATTATATAAACGTTCCTGCCTTCAACCCGAAATACTATCATATAATTCATATCTGTTAATACCGCTTCACGATATCCTTTCTGTTTCAGATATGGATCTTTACTTTTCACAAATTGACACGGATTTTCTTCCAGTCTTTCATATATTTTTTCAACGCTGTCAAGTAAATGAGAAGCTGCCTGCTCATTTTTCAAATGATAAAGCATATAATTTATGATTTTATCCAGCAGATTTTCTGCACGCTCAGTAACAATGAGATTATAAGCCATATTGTTTCCTCATGGCAGCCAGAGAATTTTTTGCGTCTTTTACCCTTCCTTCTTCGATCTGTTTCTCAGAAGCAAGTATATCTTCATATACTTTCAGGCGCCTTAACATGCGCTCATAATTTTCCATACTCATAATAACCATATCTCCATATCCGTTCTTGGTAATATAGATAGGTTCATCTGTGCAATGACACAGTTCCGAAATATCTGCGGTATTTTTCAATTCTTTGATAGGTATTATCTGCGGCATAATTCACACCTCCTTTATACCTTTATAATACCATTATTATGTCTCTATCACAACAGACAAACTGTGAAATTTTTATAAAGGAATCCTGCCCACAGGATTCTCTGCTTAAACAAAAAGCGTTATGGAAACTTCTGGTCCAGTCTCCATAACGCCATATAAACTCAGTATTTCTCAGTCGCCCTTCAGGACTACGCGGATCCTCTTGTAAATAAAGAATACGATCACGGAAGTCAGGGTGTATTTAAACAGATTAAAGGGCACGATGATCAGCGCCACGAATCCAAGCAGGCTGTCAACAGAGGAATGCACTGCGGATCCCATCTCGATAAAAGCCTCGATCGGCATTCCGAAAGCCTTGCCGTAAGCCGGAAGCAGAACAAACGCATTCATCAGGCAGGCTGCCGCCGTTGTAAGAACCGTACCTACAGCCATTCCTTCTACTGCGTGTCTCCTGCTCTTCACATGATGCAGGCGGTACAGTAGCCCTGCCGGAACCACAAAAGTACAGCCGAATATAAAGTTGGCCAGATCACCCACGCCAGCAGTTAATGTTCCCTTCGTCACCAGATGCACCAGAATCTTTACCAGCTCAATAATCACTCCTGCCAGCGGTCCCATGGCAAAACTTCCTACAAGCACCGGAATCTCCGAGAAATCCAACTGATAGAAGGACGGAGCCAGGAAGGGAATAGGGAACTCCAGATTCATCAGTACGCCGGCCACCGCTCCCAGCATAGCCACCTGGGTAATGGTCCTCGTCCGGCTCCTGTCCATTGCATTTCCACTTCTTAATACCTGTTCACTCATAATTGTCCTCTCCTTTTTTGAAAAATTTCCGTATAAAAGAAAATTCCCGATCGGCCAGGGAAGCTCCTTCCTCTGGCCGACTCACGCGATACTACGTGCAGCTCACGGCAATACTGTTCGCTGTCCGTTGCCCGTCGGGTGTCCGCACGTGCAAGCACGGCGGCCGTCCGACGGGCTTATCGCGCAAAAGGAAAATCCCCGGGAATACTCCCGGGGAACTGAGCACTTAAAATATTTCGTGTTCTTCTCTCATCCAGACTATACTGTCGGTTCTGGAATTCCATCCGTACTGCTTCTGCAGTCTTTCCGGTCACCAGATCAGCCGCTTTCGCGGGTCGCGGACTTTACCGCCGGTAGGGAATTCCACCTGCTGCGCATCTTCACAGCCTGCAGTCACCCTGCCCCGAAGAATTTTCTTTTACCTGCTATGTATTATAAAGCTTTACAACGTTAATTTCAAGATTTTTTTCTTATATTCTATCAGGAATCTCCCCAACTGCTTTTTCATACGCAGCCAGCGCATCGTCGCTGAACAGCACAAAACGTACCGTCTCAATCTTTCCTGGATTCTGCGCACAAAAATCTCTCACCGTTTTCACAGCAATCGAAGCCGCCTGCTTCAGTGGGTAGTGGTAAACCCCTGTAGAAATCGACGGAAAAGCAATTGTTTTAATCCCATGATCCACAGCGCACTGCAGCGAATTTCTGTAAGCGTTTGCCAGGAGCTGTGGCTCTCCATGATCTCCACCGCGCCAGACCGGTCCAACGGTGTGAATCACGTATTTACAGGGCAGCCAATATGCCTTCGTAATCTTCGCCTCCCCTGTTTCGCATCCGTGCAGGGTGCGGCATTCCGCCAGAAGCTCCGGCCCTGCCGCCCTGTGGATGGCGCCATCGACTCCACCTCCGCCTAGCAGACTGTTATTTGCCGCATTTACAATGGCTTCCAGATCATCAACCTTTGTGATATCTCCCAGTACCGTCTGAATATGAAAACTCATAGCCTGTTCCTCCTTAAATCATATGAATCTGAATTTTATATGCTGCTCTTTCAATCAACTGCAAATTTTTGCGATTGATTTTTCATCCGCTTCCGGTTATTCAATTATCACAGCACTTTCCCTCAGAAAAACTTTCTTAACCTCAATCCATCCACGAAATCAAAGTGTTTCTCAAAAAATCTGCTGTCAATATTAAATCTTGCAGATATTTCTTTTACAAATAATTCGTACGCCTCCGGTGAAATATATGTATGAAACAGAAAAGATACCCCAATTGCGCAGGTTATAAGCCCCGTAACGTAACACACTGTTCCTGGGAAAATCCCGGTTCCCGGGACCAGGCCAGCCACTTTCATCATAATATCAAGCACGTTTCCATAGATAAAAGCCGTTATAAATGAAAAAGCGTGACCAGTCCAATAAAATATGCCGCTTCCGTATAAAACATCCTTTTCATAAAAAATCCTTTCTCTGAATGACGTTTGATACAGAAACGGCAAAAGATGAATTTGAATAATTATTTCACTTCAACCAGTTCGATTCTGAAGTTCAGTTCCTTGCCCGCCATTTCATGGTTGGCGTCAAACGTGATGGTGCTTCCCTCTTTTGCTGTGACTTTAACCGGGAAAGGCTGTCCCATCTGGTTGGAAAGATATACCTGCTGGCCCACTTCCAGATCCTCGGAACCGGGAAGCTGCGCGGTTTCAATCGTAAAAATGGCGTTGGGATCCGGCTGGCCATACGCCTCTTCCGGAGTCAGATGGATATCCACGATCTGGCCCACTTCCATATCTGCCACCGCCGCGTCAAATCCTCTGATCATCATGCCTGCGCCGCAGATAAACTCCAGCGGTTCGCCGCGGTCATAGGAAGAATCGAACTGTGTTCCGTCATTAAAGGTGCCTCTGTAATGTGTGCGGCAGGTTTTTCCTACATTTCGTCCCTTGAGGGTCGGAGCCGCTCCACATCCCCCTCCGCAGTTACCGCCGCAGGAATGTCCGTCTCCATGATCTCCGCAGGAGTGTCCTTCTTCATGGTGATGATCACAGTTTGCCCCTGTTGACACCAGCTCGCCTTTCAAATATGCTTCCACCGCCTGATCAGCGTCACCCTGCGCGCCGGAACAAAGCTCAACGTCGGCTTCTGCAAGGGCGCTCTGGGCTCCTCCGCCGATACCTCCGCAGATCAGCACGTCCACAGACTGGTCTGCAAGAAGTCCCGCCAGCGCGCCGTGTCCCGTGCCGTTGGATCCGATCACTTCACTGGAAACCACTTTATTATCCTCAACCTCATACACCTTGAAATACTCTGTCTTTCCAAAATGCTGAAAGATGTTTCCGTTGTCATAAGTTACTGCGATTTTCATTATCTGATTCCTCCGATATCGTATTTTGATTAATATTCTAATATATTTTTGTTATTTCCGCAATTCCATACTGCTGTCTGAATTGTTCCAGGTCCGTTTCATTCCGGATCAGCATCACTTCTTCGATTTTTCCTGTTTCCACATCCATGAAACCGGCGACCTGTTCTCCGGTGCAGATGCTGCAGCGTAAGACCGCCTTCTGCTTCTCCGGGTTATATTTCACCGTCCGTTCTTCATTTTTTCTTTTCCTTTTGAATACAGAAAACATATCATCACCCGGTCTTTCTTCGTTTCATATTCTATTTCATCACCAACGCGGGACGGAAATTCAGATAATCTCCTGATACAAGCATGTATCTGATCCCCTGAAAATCCCCCCGGATGCTGTCGCCGAAACGGCTTTCCCCGTGGCAGTGGGAATATACCACGGCTTCGGCGCCGTATTCTTTCGCAATTTCTGTAAATGGCGAGGTTTCTTCCAGTATACTGGTTGGCGGATAATGGAGAAACATGATGAATTTACGGAAACCGGCTTTCTCCGCCTGATCGAAAGAGTCCCGCAGCCGTTCCGTTTCCCTTGCCACCAGTTTACGGGCATGGGCTTCTTTCTCCTCATCCCAGCCGATGATCTCTCCTCTTCTGTTCAGATAAAATGGACCTTCAAATGTAAATCCTTTTGTTCCCACAAGGGCGTAATCCTTATAGACGGCAAAATTATTCTGAAGGAAAAACAGTCGGTCTCTGTATTCTTCATTCAGATGTTTTGTTTTTTTCGCGTCCCAGAACATGTCATGATTTCCCCTGAGCAGAATCTTTCTTCCTGGAAGGTTCTGGATGAACGCAAGATCTTCCCGGCACTCTTCCAGTTTTCTTCCCCAGGAGTGATCGCCGGTAAGCACAAGGGTGTCCTCCGGCTTTACGATTTTGTTTACATACTTTTCAATCTTTCTTTCATGGTGTCTCCAGACTCTCCCGAAAATATCCATGGTTTTGTCAGCCTGGAAGCTGAGATGCAGATCGCCGAGCGCGTATAATGCCATATGATTTCCATCCTTTATTCTCTGCCTTAATTCTCTGTCATTGTACTCCCTGTGTTCATGACTGCTGATCACCAGACTGGCCGGTTCTCTGACGCTCCCTATTCATGAAGCTCGATGGGAAGCCCGTCGGGATCTGCGAAAAAAGTAAACTTTTCCCCCGAAAACTCATCAACGCGGATTGGTTCCGTTACAATCCCTTTCTCTTTCAGTTCCGCCACTATTTTCTCAATATTATCCGTAAAAAACGCCAGATGACGAAGGCCCGCCGCTTCCGGCCTAGTCACACGCGCCGGAGGATTTTCCACCCCGAAAATCTCCAGTTCTGTGGTCTCGTTTATTTTCAGATCCAGCTTCCAGTCGTTCCGTTCCGGTCGGAAATTTTCCCGAACGATCTGAAATCCCAATTTATTCACATAAAAATCCTTTGACGCTTCATAATCTGATACGATGATCGCGATGTGATGTATTCTCGATAAATTCATACCTGTTCTCCTCCGGTATATTCTTATTGAATTCCTTCTGTAATAAAGTATAAAACATTCCCGGTTTCCACGCAAGAAATATACCGGGCTTCACGAAAAAGCCGGCAGACGAAAACATTCGTCTGCCGGCTGCATATTTCTGTTCTGCCTGTTTCTTTACTGCACTTCTGCCCACATATCATTCCATTTTGTGTAAAGGGCGTCTTTATTCTCGATCAGATAATCATAGTCGAGCGGTACAAGTCCCAGAGTGTCTTCTTCCGGAAGTCCGTTCAGATCGGCGCCTGCATTGGAACCACGTCCGGAGGATTCTTCCGCGCGGGCGTCCTGGAATTCTTTTGATGCCAGAAGGTCCATCATAGCCTTTGCGGCTTCCAGATTAGGCGCATTTTTAACAATCGCCGCTCCTCCGGCCATCGCCGTATTTCCTTCCTCCATATATACACATTCCACTGGCGCGCCGTCTTTAATAAGCGCGTCTACTGTTGACTCATAGGAAAGGCCCACTACATATTCCCCATTGATAACCAGATTATAAACGTCACTGGAGGATGTTGTACTGAAGCAGGAAGGCATCAGTTCTTTAATATATTCCCAGCCTTTTTCATCATCAAAAGAATCTCCCATTGTGGCAAGTATAGTCTGTAACTGACGATATCCTGAAGAGGACGCATCCGGTGCAGCAAGTATGATCTTGCCTTCCAGCTCCGGCTGAAGAAGATCTTCATATCCGTTGATTTCAATACCAAGTTCATCTCTCAGTTCCGGGTTTACTACAAGACACATTACCTGTACGTCATAATATGTATAGTATCCGGATTCATCATGATAAGCCTGTTCATCATCGATCACTGAGGTATATGGCTGCAGGATATCATGATAGCTGTCCCCGTCTGCTTCAAATAATCCGCCGATCACCACATCGGCGTCGCAGGATTCGTCCCCGCGGATTCTGGTAGCCAGAGTTCCTACGGAATCTGCCTGGATTTCCATATTACAGTCCGGATAATATTTACTCCACAGTTCTTCCAGAACTTCCTGCTGGGTCTGTTCCATGGTGGTATAAACTGTAATAGTTCCTGTCACTTCACTTTCATCATGCACATATGCCGGACGTTCCTCCTCTTCCGCATATACGAAAGTTGCGCCGCCCGCTGTCACTGACATAACTGCCGCCATTCCTAAAGCGATTACCATTTTTTTGTTCATTTCATATTCCTCCTTTTTTATAAATATAACTTCTCGGAATCTTCAGCCCTGATTTTATAAGGCTTTCTGACCCCTATTTCAAAAAATCACCCACTTTTTTTCAAAAAACGCTTGACAAATCGCTCAAAATTTGCGGCGAAGCCGATTGATTATATTTTATTTCAATCGACGGGAGGCGATTTTTTGTTACCTTGTAATTCTGGCGGCCATGCCGCCTATCAGGATACTTTCGTATCCAATTTCCTGAATTTTTATCCTGATCCCTTTGTACTTCCCAAAAGCACCTGGGACTATATCGTGCAGTTCTGGTATCTTGATCTTTCCCTGACGGATTCCCTTATGCAGGATTGCTATTCTGTCTTTGGTCCGGAACCAAGGCTTCCTTCCTGCATGCTGCGTTCCTATCTGCTTGCTTTAAAGCTGAAAGTAACTTCCATCACCGTCTGGTGCCGCATGCTCCGGGAATCTCCTCTTTATGCAATCCTCAGTGGTTTCCCTTTCGGAGATACTCCCGGTGTCGGGACTTTTTTAAATCTTTTTAAATTGGATCTGTCCAATTTTCTTCACATTTGTTCCTATACCTGTATATCTTCTGATTTCGTTACCTTTAAATAGAGTACCAGACATATAATAGTAAATATAGTCGTGATTGTCGCAAATACAGCCGCTACGCCATATATGCCTCCTGTAATTGCGGAATAGGTTCCTATTGTCAGTGTGATCGTCCGGTTGTTATACAAGATGACACCGGAAGACATTTCTGTAATAATCGAAACCCAGCTGAGAATAGCGCCGGATATAATACCGCTGGACATCATCGGAACAGTGATTTTGATAAAGCTTTTTGCCTTGGATGCCCCAAGACTGATAGCGGCCTCTTCTATACTCGTAGGTATCTTCATCATTGCCGCCGTTGCCGATCTGCTCGTAAAAGGCATTCTTCGTATTGAAAGCGCTATGATCATGATGAGCAGAGAACCTGTCAGTACAAAAGGTCTTTTGCTGAATGTAATGATCAATGATATACCAATTACGCCTCCTGGCATAATATACGGCATCATGGAGATTACATCAATCGCATTATTAAATGCGTTGCTTCTTCTGACTACCAGATAAGAAAGAAGAACAGCTATCACAATAATGATCGCCAGAGCAACAATACTGACTATCAATGTATTGCCTATAGCTCTGAAAAGATTTTTTTCAACCGCTTTCTCATAGTTGACAAACGAATATCCCGGCTGAAGAATACTGTTATTATAATTTCTGAAAGACATATTTATGATATACAGCTGTGGCAGAAGTGCAAGCGCCACTACTCCGTAACAGTAAATATGCATCAGAATTCCGCCAATTCCCTTCGCCTTTTTGGGTTCTATCGGATGAAGCGAATTGATAGTAAACTTAAATTTATTTGTTGCAAATTTCTGTATCAGAAAGATAATAGCAGTCACAACGACTGCAATAACACTGATAGCAGCCGCAAAATGATAATCCGCGCCATTCTCCCCCAGGTACTGATTATAGATCAAAACCGGAAATGTGGAGTATCCTCTTCCGATCAATACCGGCGTACCGAAGTCCGCGAACGAACGCATGAAAACCAGCAGCGCGGCAGCCAGAATTGTCGGCATAGTCAACGACATGATCACCCGGAAGTACCTTTTTACGCCTTTGCAGCCCATACTTTCGGCTGCTTCCAACAGAGAATTATCGATGTCCCGGAACGCTCCGTTCATATAGATGACCACAAGAGGAAACAGTTTCAGCGCCTGTACAAAAACAATTCCGCCAAATCCGTAAATAGTGATCCCACGGATACCGATTGATTTCAGCATTGTAGTCACCAGGCCGGAGTTCCCCATCAGAAGGATCCATGCATACGCGCCCAAAAAAGGAGCTGACATTGTTCCAAGAAGACACATTACAAACAGGACTTTTCTTCCTTTTAACTGGTAAAAAGAGTAAAAATAAGCAAATGGGATTCCCAATAGCAGGCTTACTGCCATAACGGCAATTCCAACTTTCAGGCTGTTAAAGATAGATCCGTAATAATAGGATTTCCCGAAAAACTCCTGGAATGCGTCAAGTGAAAACTTCCCGTCAAGATATACCGATTCCTTCAGAAGATTTCCCAGCGGCCATACGAGAAATATCAAAAAAATTACCATCAGAAGTATGGAAATACCACTCCATCCATCCGCTTTTTTCGTTTTATGCATAAATCACACCTCCTCTGTAAATGTTTCCATTGGAGGAATCACATCGCTTTGAACTCCCTGCATAATACTGACGGAACCTTTTTTTTCAAACACATTCGCCTTTTTTTCATTCAAAGTGAGCAGAATTCTGCTTCCTCTTGAAATGATCTCGTCAACATCGGATTCCTGTACGATCTCAACTTCTTCTCCTGTCTCTAATCTGGCAAAATAATGTGTATTCAGGCCAAGAAAAACGCTGTCCGTAACGGTTGCCCAGATGCCTTCTTTTTCTTCCCCGGCAGACTTATGTATGATCAGTTCTTCCGGTCTGGCTGATACAACTACATCTTCCGTATCAGCATCTTCTTTTATGTTTGGGAATTCTACAGAATAACCGTTTTTGAAGGTTACTATGTTCTTTCCATTCTTCGAAGCAAGTTTTGCCGAAAGAAGATTGGATTTACCGATAAATGTTGCAACAAACAGATCCGCCGGTCTCTGATAAATATTTTTAGGCTTTCCACAATGATGAATAACTCCATCTTTCATAACAGCGACACGGTCTGAAACCGCCATCGCTTCTTCCTGGTCATGAGTCACATAAACCGTTGTAATCCCCACGTCACGCTGGATGTTTTTTATTACCGTACGCATCTCGATACGCAGTTTTGCGTCCAGGTTTGACAGCGGTTCGTCCATCAGAAGGACGTCCGGTTTTATTACAAGAGCTCTGGCAAGCGCCACCCTCTGCTGCTGACCGCCTGACAGACGTTCCGGCATGCGGTCCGCATACTGATCGACATGCACGATCTTCAAAAATTTATCTGTTTCTTCCTTGATTTTTTCTTTGTTGATGCCGCGGTTTTTTAGTCCGAACGCTACATTTTTTCTTACTGTCATGTTTGGAAAAATCGCATAATTCTGGAATACCATGCCAATATTTCTTTTGCCCGGATCCATATCATTGATTCGGGTTTCATTGAACATGAAATCCCCGCCTTCGATACTGTTAAACCCTGCTATCATTCGCAGCAGCGTAGTTTTTCCACATCCGGACGGTCCAAGCAGAGTAAAAAACTCTCCGTTATTGATCTTCAGTGAAAGATCCGGGATTACTGTAGTATTTCCATATTTTTTCAGCGCATGGCTGATATTAATTCCGACACTCATAGTACCCTCCTCCATATCTGAAACACAATCCATATTCCACTGTGATAATCGACTATCTTTCTTGTTTATCTATCACAAATTTTATATATTTTCACAGTTTTAATATACCCAAAATCCAAAACAAAAAGAAAAAATACCAAACAGAAAGAATATATTATCCATTGTCTGGTATTTTTTCAATATTCTTATTTATTTTTAATTCCCGCCATAAATTCTTTCGGGCTGCAGCCCAGATATTTTTTAAAAACAGTATTGAAATATTTATACTCTCCAATACCACACTTCCAGGCAACTTCCTGTACGGGAAGTTCCTGATCCATCAGCATCAATACCGCTTTCTGGATGCGGTAACGGTTTACATATTCCATAAACGTTGTTCCCACAGCTTCCTTGAATTTTTTATTCAGAAATGTATCACTGTAATTCATTTTCTTCACGAGATCGCTCATCAGAATTTTCTTCTGATAGTTCTCATGAATAAAATCCATAATTTCAGTGATCAGCACATCACTCCCTGAATAACTCTGAGAATTTTCCTGCAAAAACTCTTCCGCCGATTCTCTCATAGAGAAAGAGGAGGATGTATAATATCGCTTCTTTTCACACTCTGTTACAGCTTTGTCAATAGCTTCTTCCAGTTCAGCTTTTTTTAGCGGTTTCAGCAGATATCTGAGAACACCATATCTGATCGCATTCTGTGCATATTCAAAATCAGAATAGCTGGATAGTATGATTGCCGAATAGTCATATGATTCATAGGTACGGCGGATCATCTCCAGCCCATCCATGATCGGCATACTGATATCAGTAATTACTATATCCGGGCGAAATGTCTGAATAGCTGCAAGCCCTTCCTGACCATTGGCGCAGTCAGACACAACTGAACAGTTATGTTTTGCCCAGTCAATAAGAAATAACAGTCCTTTCCGGATAATATCCTCGTCTTCAATCACAACCACTTTATACATCTGTAGTCCCTCCTGTCCCGCTGTTGTCAATAAAGTTCTGATCGATCGCCAGTATTACCTCAAATCCGCCCTCCAATCTGTTTTTTACCGTAACGCCGCTTTTCTCCCCATAAAGAAGCCTCAGTCTTCTGGAAATATTATGAAGTCCCAGCGACTTTTCATGATAATCCACTATATTCAGTGATTCCGATAATTCTTTTAATTTTTCTTCAGATACTCCGGGACCATTATCACACACAGAAATCAGCAGTATTCCTGACTTCAGCTCGGATGTAATATCAACACGTAGTTTCATCTGATCCTGGTATCCATATTTGATACTGTTTTCAATCAGAGGCTGAAACAGAAGCTTCGGCACGACACACTCCATACAGGATTCCGGAAGATCGATCTCACACTGGAATCTGTCGCCAAATCTCAGCTTCTGAATGTACAGATAAGCGTTAATATAATCCATATCCTCGCGCAGACGTACTTCCCGGTATGAACTGTTCACGCTGTATCTTAATATATACACGAGTTTTTCGATCAGTTCTCCTGCAATATCAGGATCCATGATCACAAGATTTCTTATTATTTCCAGTGTATTATACAGAAAATGTGGATTCATCTGAGCCTCCAGCTGCCCCGTCTCCAAAGCAGTATTCAGCATTACAAGCTCCATATTTCTGTTATTCAGCGCTCTCACACTGTCCAGCATCCTGTTTATTCTGTGCGCAACTTCGTCAAATTCATCATTCGTATTCATATGAATCCGGTGATCATGGGCTCCGTCCTGGATCATGCGGATTTCCTTTACCAATGTGCTGAGTTGTCCGGCATTATACTCCGCCATTGTCCGACTCATCCAGCGGGCGATAAAAAACCAGGAAATCCCCAATATCAGAATAACTCCAAGTCCCACTACTGCTATATGATTTTCCGGATAATACACCATGGAATATATTGTCGCGTCATAACCGTCCAGACGTTCAGTTTTTGTCCAGTAACGTTCGTTATTATATACCGCTATCCTTTTCTTCTGCGGATAAAATTTCCCCGACTGATTTGCAAAACCGGCTTTGCTCCTGTATATTACATTATCTCTCTCATCAATAATAACGCCTTCAAAATTCTCGTCGGAAAGATAATAATCCCAGTCTGTACCTATCAGAAAAAGACTGATATATCCGACGATTTCATCTCCTGAAAGAAGCGGCTTTACAAAGAGATAATCAGAATATGAACCTGTAGAAAAATATACCGCTGTGTATACATTATCAGTGTCTGTATTCCTGGCATTATTGCAGACAGCTCCATTATAGCCCAGCAGATAATCCGACAGTTCCTCCTGAGAAAAACTTGAATAGACTGCATTGTAATCCGCGTCCGCAAGTATCACCTCGTTATTAACCGGGTTCTTCAGATTAAACCGGTTAAATCTCCGTTCAAAATTATTTACGTTTCCCTCTGACAGTGCGTTCACTGCATCCTGAAGCGTCTGCTCTGAGTTTAAAAAGTCACAGTTATTATTATAAAGCTCCAGATAAGTCTCTTTGAGCATGGACAGATTCTGCTCTGCGTTAATCTCATTTGTGAAATCAGTAACAAAAAGAAATCCCACCAAAAAAAGTATGATACCCAGTCCTATCTGGATAAATATTCTTTTATATACTCTTTTTTGAAGCTGGGCGATAAACAGATTGGCAGTAAACGTACGCGGACTGTTCTGCTGTATATTTTCTTTACTATTAAGCTCCATACTATAGCTGTCCTTTCTTTTGCCGGAAATTTGTCTTTCATAGCGCCAGCACATAAGGAGGCAATACGCTACATTAAGCAGAAACAGAGAGCACATTTTCATAAGGGCTCTCTGTCTGCCTGTCATCAAAGAAATCCAAATTCATTAATATGACAACTATATTACATTGTAACTCCAAAATGTTCAAATAATATTTTCTCCGCTTCTGCGTTCCAGAGACCGCGGTGCCGCCGGCAGCATTCATCCAGTTTTCTGAACAGGGGATCTTTTTCACCCAGGGTTCCAAAATCAGCAATTGCCGTAAGGGGCATATCAAACTGCGTATATGTAAGCTTTTTACCTCCGGGAATCTCCGGCAGATGCAGTGTTGTGTCAACAATACTGTCAATCCCGCCGACATGGGTCACCATGACAGCCGGCTCAACAGCGCCCTTTGCGGCAAGCGTATTCGCTTCGATCAGGTCGTCATTATTTCCTCCTGTGGTGCCAAGAATATGCGTACTTGTATAATGACAATTATAAAGATTGATGTCCGCCCTGAACTGACTGTCCGTAGGTCCGGCAAAGAAATTCATACAGCCGTCAAACCCAAGAAGTCTGTCGCCAAGTTCCGCCACCTGCCTGTTTGGAATCATAACAAAAACATCGTCATATCCTTTACCGCCGGTGAGCGCTCTCAGTTCCTCAGCAGGATCTGCCATCTTCGCTGTATTTACATATAACAGTTCAACACCGTGGCTTTTTGCATATTCTTCAGTAATAACTTCTTTCGCCCGCGCTATCTTCCCGTCGTCAATATCTGTCACTACAATTCTTTTTGGTTTATTCTCAAACTGAATTCCATAGCTGACAGCGCCAAGGCCCATTGGACCACAGCCACCGAGAATTATAATATCTCCGTTTTCTTTTGTTCCTGTTTTAAGATCATGATTCCTTTTATTTGTGTGATAATTTCCCCGGTATCCTCCAATAATACAGCTCATGGGCTCTCCCAGAGATGCTTCAAAAAAACTGTCCCCGTCATAAGGCATCAGGCATCCAAGTTCCATGACTTCATGGGGTATAATGCAGTATGTACATGCTCCGCCGAAATATTCATAGGAATATCCCGGAGAAGCCAGACTGCCTTTATAGTTCAATGCAGGCTGCTGCGCGAATTTCATTCCCGGAGCAAACTGATCTTTCCATTTTTCTCCCACCTGAACAATAACTCCGGCAAATTCATGTCCGATAATGATGGGATTGGTATCAATATTCTGAGGAGCACGCTTATGTTTCTTACCCTGTTCCAGCAGTTTATATGTCGACATACATATACTGTCGCTCATAACTTTTGCCAGAATCTCATCCTCTTTTATTTCCGGCAATTCAAATTCCTCCAGCCGGATATCCCTGGTCCCATACATTCTTACTGCTTTAGTTTTCATCTTACATCCCTCCCACGTAATATAATTTATACTTCTTCCAGAATCACCCGTTTCATCAACTGTTCCACCATCTGTTTTTCAGGCGGTTTTGTTCCAACAGTCATAACCGCGCCTGCCGAAACCGCCATACAGAGCCGGGCAGTTTCCCGGGGTTCCATCTTCTTCTCGAAAGAATACGCCATTGCAGCTACCATAGCATCTCCGGCGCCTACTGTAGAATGAACATCTACCTTAAGAGGCATCCCCTTCGCCACATAATTTTCCAAAACAAAAAGTGCTCCGTTCTTACCAAGAGAGATCACAACTGTATCAATACCGTCTTTCTGCATTTTTTCCGCCACATTTATCAGTTCTTTATCTGATACGCCATGAGAAAATCCCTGAAGTTCTTCTATCTCCCACTGATTCGGTTTGATCATATCAGGTTTTTGTTCCAGTCCTTTACGAAAAAGCTCTCTATCTGCGTCCAGAAGAACCTTTGCCCCTTTTTTGTGCACTCTTTCAATAATTCTCGCATAAATGTCCTTTTCCATATTTCCCGGAATACTCCCGGCAAGAATAAACAGAACATTGTCATCTGCAAGATCATCCAGTTTTTCCAGAAGATTTGTCAGCTGTTCAGGAGTTATTTCCGGCCCCTTTTCATTCAGTTCAGTGACTGTTCCGTCCTGTTCACACACTTTTGTATTGGTTCTTGTTTCTCCATCTACCCAGACAAAATCATGCTTTATGCCTCTGGAATCAAGAACCTCCTCTATTACTCTTCCTGCATTTCCGCCAAGAAATCCCGTTGCGATACTTTCCCCGCCGAGTTCACGTATCGTTTTTGACACATTAATACCTTTTCCACCTGCATCGTATTCTATTTTTTCAATACGGTTCAGGTTGCCCCTGTTTAACCTATCGATTTCTATTGTTTTATCAATTGCCGGATTCATAGTTACCGTTACAATCATTTTTCAAACTCCTTTTACATTTCCTAAATATATTTTAAAATATTCCGACTGTATTCAAACCCAAAATTCATAACAAAAAGCAAAAATACCAAATGAAAAAACCGGCAGACGAAAACGTTCGTCTGCCGATCAAAAAAATTTTTTGGTTCTTTTAAGTATCGAAAACTGGATCATAGCTCCTTAAAAAGCAGATTTCAAGGATTTTTTTACAGCAGGCCCTACCGCCAGAGCCGCAATCATTTTCAGGATATCTCCCGGAATAAAGGGAATCACGCAGGTACTCAGCGCGACTGCCACGGTGGAATCCATCAGCACGCAGAACCAGGCGGTTCCAAAAACATAGCAGACAGCCGTTCCCACAACCATTCCCACAAACTGAACAAACCGGTTTTTAAAATAACGGATCGTCAGTCCGGCGATGATTGCCATGGGAATAAATCCAACGATATAGCCTCCGGTAGGTCCGGCCAGTTTTGCCGGACCGCCGGAAAATCCGGAAAACACAGGCAGTCCTGCCAGGCCGATGAGGATATATACTATATAGCTTACTGTAGCCATCTTCCACCCAAGAAGATACAGGGAAATATAGATCACCAGATTGGTAAGGGAAATGGGCACCGGTCCGATGGGAATGGAAAAAGGCGCCAGAACACAGGTCACCGCCGTCATCACGGCAGTTACGCACAGAATATAAATCCTGCTCTTCCTGCCCTCATTTATATTTGTTGCAGTCTCGTACATTTTACTCTTTCCTTTCTTTCTGCTCACAGCTCGTAGCCAAGCTGCTCCAGCATTTTTATATCTTCCGCAATACCTGTCCCCGTAGTGGTCAGCATATCGCCCGTGATGGCAGAATTCGCTCCCGCCCGGAACAGTTCTGCCCCGCCCCGGGGAAACTGCCCGCGCCCTGCAGCCATCCGGATCCAGGCGCCCGGATTTATGTAACGGAAGACGGCGGTCGTCCGGAGGATATCCTCCCTGGATACTGGCGGAAGATCTCCGAAAGGTGTTCCCGGAATCGGCTGAAGGATATTCAGCGGAATAGAACGGACGCCAAGTTCCGAAAGGCTGCAGGCCATAGCGATCCGGTCTTCCCAGTTCTCGCCCATACCCAGGATCCCTCCGGAACAGACTTCCAGGCCGGCCTCCTGTGCCCGTCTGATATTTTCCACTTTATCCTCAAACGTATGGGTAGTGCATACCTGGGGAAAGTATCTTTCTGACGCCTCCAGGTTGCAGTGATACCGCTCCGCGCCTGCTTCTTTCAGTCTCCGGAATTCTTCCGTTGTCTGCAGTCCGTGGGAAGCGCATAATCTCAGCCCTGTTTCCCGGCGGAGAAGCCGGTAGGCGGCCAGCGCTTTTTCCAGTTCCTCCCCATGGATCCCGCGTCCTGAAGTCACAATGGAATAACGGTGCACACCGGCAGCCTCGTTTCGCTTCCCTTCCGCAAGGATTTCCCCCGGATCAAGAAAAGGATACTCCCGGGCGCTGGTAGGATACCGTCGGGACTGGGCGCAGAAACGGCAGTCTTCACTACAGCGTCCGCTGCGGCCGTTGACAATAGTGCACAGATCCGCCTTATTCCCGCAGAATTTCCGGCGGATGGCGTCTGCTCCTTCACATACGGCCTCCAGCGGGGCGGTCAGAAGAACCCCAAAATCATCCTTCCGCCCCATACGGTATCCGTCAAGGATTTTTTCCGTCAGTTTCTCTATAGAATTTTTATCTGCCTGTAAATTATACATTGATCCTTTCGCCTCCAATGGCCAAAGAATAACATATGCGCCTGCAATTGTCAACTTATTTATTTTATATGGTTGACACTTGTTTTATATCTGAATCCTCATACAAAAGGAAAGTAATGCAAAAAACAGCGCCCGATCTCCTGTCAGTCCAAAAGAAAACCTGCGGGAGATCATCCCGCAGGCTTCTGTCTGCACATACAAAGTATTTTTTTATCGCTCCTCACGGAAGTACGGAAGTCCCAGTCCCGCCGGAGGCTGGTGCTCCTTCTTCTTACGGAAGCTGGTGATCACAAGAACGATGATGGTAACCACATAAGGCAGAGCCTTGAAAACTTCCTGCATACTTCTTCCCAGTCCGGGGATGTACAGATAAAGGATATAGAGAGCGCCGAAAAGGAAAGCGCCCCAGACTGCGTTTAACGGTTTCCACAGAGCGAAGATTACAAGGGCAACCGCAAGCCATCCTCTGTCTCCAAAACCATTGTCCGTCCAGGTTCCTCCGGAGTACTCCATAACGAAGTACAGACCGCCCAGACCCGCAAGACCTGCGCCGATGCAGGTGGAAAGGTATTTATACTTGGTTACGTTAATGCCCGCAGCGTCTGCTGTAGCCGGGCTTTCACCGATAGCGCGCAGGTTCAGCCCGTATCTTGTACGGAACAGGAAAACAGAAAGCACCACCGCCGCAATAACGCAAAGATAAGTCATAAAACCATAGCTGAAAAGAAGATCGCCCAACACCGGGATCTTCGATAATCCCGGAATCTTCGCCGTGTAGGCTCCGCCTGTAACCTTCACGGAAATCTGTCCTACGCCGCCTGCCAGCTTGGAGATGGAGCCGCCGAAGAAGTTGCCGAACCCGGTTCCGAAGATCGTCAGGGCAAGACCGGTAACGTTCTGGTTCGCGCGAAGGGTAATGGTCAGCACACTGTAGATCAAACCGCCCAGCGCCGCGCAGGCAAAGGCGCACAGAAACGAGATCAACACGCCGATAAAAGCGTTTGGATCCGGATTATCTTTCTCATAAAGGAAAGCGGCCATCAGACCGGAGATACCGCCCATATACATAATTCCCGGGATACCCAGGTTCAGGTTGCCGGATTTCTCCGTCATGATCTCGCCAAGCGTGCCGTACAGGATACAGATGCCCTGTACAATAGCTTTCTGAATAAAGATAATAAGTACACTCATCGCATCTTCCTCCTATTTCTTTGTACGCTCAAGTCTGTAGTTGATAAAGAATTCCGCTCCGATAAGGAAAAACAGGATGATTCCCAGGATAACGTCGGAAGCGTTCTCGTTCAGTCCGTACTGGGAAGCGATCTGCACTGCTCCCTGCTGCATGAATACGATACCGAAGGATACCGCCAGCATGATAAAAGTATTAAACTTGGAAAGCCACGCCACGATAATGGCGGTAAATCCTCTTCCGTCCGCCGTCATTGTGGAGATCGTATGACTTGCGCCGCTGACGATAACAAAGCCCGCGATACCGCAGATCGCGCCGGAGATAGCCATGGTGCGGATGATGACTCTTTTCACATGGATACCGGCGTATCTCGCCGTATTCTCACTTTCGCCCACTACGGCGATCTCATATCCCTGTTTGCTGTATTTCAGATAAATGAACATTACTACGGTGAAAACCATGACAATAAGGATATTCCATCCATATCTCTGTCCGAACAGCTCAGGAAGCCATCCGGCCTGAGTGGCCTGGTTGATGATTCCAACCGTGTTGGAGCCCTTGGGGTTCTCCCAGAAAACGATACAGTAGGTAACCACCTGCATGGCCACATAGTTCAGCATCAGGGTGAACAGCGTCTCGTTTGTATTCCAGTATGCCTTGAATACAGCCGGGATCATTCCCCAGATCATTCCTCCGACAGCGCTGGCTATAAACATTACGATGAGGAGCAGCACCGGAGACATGGCGTCTCCCGCATAGATCATGGCCGCCGCGGCGCAGGCGCCTCCGATGAGGATCTGCCCCTCGGCTCCGATATTCCAGAAGCGCATCTTAAAAGCAGGAGCCAAACCGATGGAAATACATAAAAGCACCATCGTATCACGAAGCGTCTGCCACACACGGCGCTCGGAGCCCAGGGCGCCGTCCCAGATCGCTTTATAGACGTCCATGGGATTCATCTTTACCAGGGCAAAGATCACGCCCGCACAGACGATCAACGCCAGAATCAGAGCAATAATGCGGATCAGAAGCCGTTTCTGCCAGCCGATGTGATCACGCTTTGACATTTTTAAGAAAGGTTCTTTATGCATTACTCTTCCCCTCCTTTTTCATGTTTCGTCATCAGAAGTCCGATTCCCTCTTTTGTAGCCGTTCTTCCGTCCACCACGCCGCTGACTCTGCCGCCGCAGAGTACCGTGATCCTGTCGCAGAGCGCAAGAAGAACGTCAAGATCCTCGATCACACAGATCACTGCCACGCCGTGCTTTTTCTGTTCGTTCAAAAGCCGGTATATGGTGTGGGAAGAATTAATATCAATTCCCCTGGTTGGATACGCAACCATAAGGACTTTGGGATTCTGGGCAATCTCTCTTCCTACCAGGACCTTCTGTACGTTTCCGCCGGACATCTGGCGGACCGGAGCGGAAATGCTGGGCGTCATGATCTCAAGCTGATCCTTGATCTCCGTTGCCAGCTTCCGTGGGCCTTTCCGGTCCAGAAGAGCGCCCTTGCCGTCGTGATAGCTCCTGAGCATCATATTGTCCGTCATGTCCATATCGCCCACAAGCCCCATACCGATACGGTCCTCCGGCACAAAGGCAAGGCTGACGCCCAGCTCCTGGATCTCTACGGAATTCATCTTTGCCAGATCTTTCTGGCTTCCGTCATCGTCATAGAAAATAATCTGGCCGCTTTCTGATCCCTGCAGGCCGGCTACAGCCTCCAGAAGCTCTTTCTGACCACTTCCGGAAATGCCTGCGATACCGAGGATCTCTCCGCTGTTTACAGTAACGTCCACATCGTCCAGAGTCTTCACGCCTTCTTTATCTTTACAGGTAAGTCCCTTGATTTCCAGGCGCTTTTTCGTATTCTCCGGATCCGGCCGCTCAATGTCCAGATCCACTTTGGCTCCCACCATCATCTCGGAGAGGCTCTGCACATTTGCTTTTGCAGTCTCCACCGTGTCTATGTAACGTCCTTTTCTAAGGATTGCCACTCTGTCGGAAAGAGCCAGAACTTCCTGAAGTTTGTGAGTGATGATAATAATAGAACAGCCGTCTTTTTTCATATTGCGCAGAATATCAAAAAGGCGGTCTGCCTCCTGAGGCGTCAGCACCGCGGTAGGCTCGTCCAGGATCAGGATACGGGCTCCCCTGTAAAGCATCTTCACAATTTCTACTGTCTGCTTCTGGGAAACGGACATCTGGTAGATTTTTTCGGAAAGGTTCAGATCAAATCCATATTTGTCCAGAAGCACCTGGATCTCCTCCGTAACCTTCTTCATATTCAGCATCTGTTTTCCCGGAAGGCCGAGAATAATATTTTCTGCTGCTGTCAGCACGTCCACCAGTTTAAAATGCTGGTGTACCATACCTATTCCAAGAGCAAACGAATCCTTCGGAGAACGGATCGTCACCTCTTTGCCGTCTACCAGAATATGCCCGGAATCCGGATAATAAATCCCGTAGATCATATTCATCAGCGTTGTCTTGCCGCTTCCGTTTTCTCCCAGGATCGCAAGGATCTCTGATTTCTTCAGAGTGAGATCCACATGGTCATTCGCCAGCACAGAACCGAAACGCTTTGTGATCTGTTTCAGTTCAAGAGCATAATTGTCTCCCACTTCCATTCCCTCCTTCTGTGTATTCCTGCAGTGCGCTTTGCACTGTCCGGTATTCTATTATTGGCAGAACTCCTATCGAAAACAGGATAGAATCCAAAGATCAAAAGCCTTCTTTTCCGAAAGCCTCTGATATTTGAATTTTATCAGAAAAACGGAGCTGCTGGCAAGCAGCTCCGCCCATTTTTATGCTTATTCTTCTACGATAGAAGTGATTCCGTCGATGGCAAGATCAAATGCCGGAGCGGAACCGTACTCGGATTCATGGAAATATCCGTCAGAAATATATTCGACGCCATTCTTCTCATATGTGGTAACTTCTTTGCCGTCCACGGTAAATGTAGAAGTATCAAATACATGAAGAGATCCGTCGATGATCGCGTTCTCTACCTCTTCAACCTTCTCTGCAGTACCTTCGGCAACAACCGCTTCGTTGAGAGGAGTCAGCTTGTCTGCGCCCTCTGCAAAGCCCTTGCACCAGTCAACGTCGATAGGAGTTCCGTCGATCATGCACTGTACCGCATATGTGTAATATACGCCCCAGTCGATGGATGCGGAAGTCAGAGCCGTATTCGGAGCAACAGAAGTCATGTCAATGTTGTATCCAACGCAGGGTACGCCTGCCGCTTCGCAGGCAGTAGGAGCGCCTGTGGTATCCGCGTGCTGGCTGATCAGTACGCAGCCGTCGGAGATCAGAGCGTCCGCACATTCTTTTTCAAGGTCAAAGCTTGCCCAGCTGTTGGTGTATTTTACCTCCATTGTCACAGAGGGGCATACGCTCTTGGCGCCCAGGTAGAAAGAGGTGTATCCGGAAATAACTTCTGCATACGGGAATGCGCCTACATATCCCATTTTCGCTTCATCTTCCGTAATCGTGCCATCCTCGATCATCTCATTAAGCTTCATGCCGGCTACCACACCGGATACATAACGTGATTCATAGATGTTGGTAAAATAGTTGTGCATGTTGGACAGTCCGCTGGACGCAGCCTGTGTTCCTGTAGCATGGCAGAACTGTACCTCCGGATATTCCCCCGCTGCCTGCAGGATATAAGTCTCATGTCCGAAGCTGTTGGCAAAAACGATCTGGGCTCCCTGGTCAGCCAGGTCACAAGCCGCATCATAGCATGCTTCGTTCTCACCGATCAGAGTCTTCTCAATAACCTGGGAATCATCCAGTCCCAGATTCTCCACCATCTCATCGATACCTGCCATATGGGCTGCGCTGTATCCCTCATTTTCATCTCCAATGTAGATGATTCCGATTTTCAGGTCCTCCTTGGCAATGCCCTCTCCTTCAGATGCGTACACAGGTGCTGCCATTGTCACAGCCATGGCTGCGGCGAGACCAATTGCTAATAATTTCTTCATCCTTCTTTCCTCCTTCTTTACGAGTAATTTTTAGGTAAGAATAAAGCGGGTCTTTCCGCTTCAATACTTCATCCCGGCCCTGTTTCCGTAAGCCTGCGGCTATACGGAATGAAAAAGTCTCCGTTCTTGCGCGCGGGCTTCGCCGTCAGAGCACAAGGAAACAAAAGAGGCCCAACACCCACCGCGTTACGCCTCTCTGTAAGTACTTTTATCATACCGAAAACAACGAAAATTGTCAATATAATTAGAAGATTCTTACTTTTTTTAAGTGCAGCTAATTTTTTTTGTAGTTCTTCTTTCCGCCTTGACTTTTGAGCTTTAAAGCGTTATACTACAAAAATCAGAACCATTCCTTATATTTTATATGTAAGGTATAAAGGGTATAAAAGAGGAGGATTTCAGAATGAAAAAGCAAATTTTAGCAGTGGCCCTGTCCGCTTCCATGGCTGCAGGATTAAGCGGCGTCAGCGTTTATGCTGCAGACGATACATACACCGTCGGTATCTGCCAGCTTGTACAGCACGAGGCTCTTGACGCTGCAACGCAGGGATTTAAAGACGCTCTGACAGATGCGTTCGGGGACAAGGTTACTTTTGACGAACAGAATGCCCAGGGGGATTCCAATACCTGTTCCACCATCATCAACGATTTTGTGTCTGATGAAGTCGATCTGATTCTTGCCAATGCCACCGCCGCTCTTCAGGCAGCCGTTGCGGGAACCAGCGATATTCCTATTTTGGGAACTTCTGTAACAGAATACGGCGTTGCTTTGGATCTTGACGATTTTGACGGTACAGTCGGCGGCAATGTTTCCGGTACATCTGACCTGGCTCCGCTGGATCAGCAGGCCGCTATGCTGAACGAGCTGTTTCCCGACGCGAAAAACGTAGGACTTCTTTACTGCTCCGCAGAAGCCAACTCACAGTATCAGGTGGATACTGTCAAAGCCGCTCTGGAGGAACTGGGATATACCTGCGAATACTACGCGTTCTCCGATTCCAACGACCTTTCTTCCGTTGTAAATTCGGCAGCTTCTGAATGCGACGTAATTTATGTACCTACAGACAACACGGCAGCTTCCAATACAGAGATCATTAATAATATCTGTGCGCCCGCCGGAGTTCCGATCATTGCAGGCGAAGAAGGAATCTGCGAGGGCTGCGGCGTTGCAACTCTGTCCATTGATTACTATGATCTCGGCGTCGCAACTGGAGAAATGGCTGTGCGCATCCTTCAGGATGGCGAAGATATTTCCACAATGCCTATTGAATACGCTCCGAACTTTACCAAAAAATATAATCCCGCCCTCTGTGAAGAACTCGGCGTAGAGGTTCCGGACGATTATGTACCCATCGGCGAAGAAGCGGAAGCTGACGATGAGGCTGCGGAAGAAACTGCCGATACCGCAGAGACAGAAGAAGCTGCAGGTGAAGATGCCGCTGCTGCGGAGGACACAACAGAGGCTGCAGAGACAGAAGAAGCCGCAGACGGGGAAACCGCTGAAGAGGACACAACGGAGACTACAGAGACAGAGGAAACTGCGGAGGAAGGCGGCGCTGAGGAAGACGCAGCCGCAGAAGCCGAATAATCGCCTGCCGACAGAAACCGTTACTGTCAGACAATGAAAGAAATAAGATATGAAAACATATAAACACTCTCAGCGAGAAGGGGTTTTCCTTTCTCGCTGTCTGTGCGTTCATACAGGAGGACATCCCAATGGAAATTATGAGCTTAATAAACGCGCTGCCGGGAGCCGCCGCCCAGGGGCTTATCTGGGGCATTATGGCGATCGGCGTTTATCTTACCTTCCGTATCCTGGATATCGCGGATCTTACCGTGGATGGAACCATGTGTACCGGAGGCGCCGTCTGCATCATGATGCTGATGAGCGGACATAATATCTGGATCTCTATGCTGGCGGCTACCGGAGCCGGAATGCTGGCCGGACTGGCCACCGGGATCTTTCACACAGTCATGGGAATTCCCGCTATCCTGGCCGGAATCCTGACGCAACTTTCCCTCTATTCCGTAAACCTGAAGATCATGGGAAAGGCAAATCAGGCTGTCAACGTGAACAAATATGATCTTCTTGTCTCACTGCGCTATATCAAGGACGTTCCTTTTTATCAGAATACAATTCTGATCGTGGCGATTTTTATCGTTGTTCTGATCGCCCTTCTCTACTGGTTTTTCGGTACGGAGCTTGGCTGTTCCCTGCGCGCTACCGGATGCAATCCCAACATGTCCAGGGCACAGGGAATCAATACTGACGTGAGCAAGGTTCTCGGCCTTATGCTCTCCAACGGGCTTGTTGCACTTTCAAGCGCGCTTCTCGCCCAATACCAGGGATTTGCGGACGTTAATATGGGACGGGGAGCTATCGTTATCGGCCTTGCGGCAGTGATCATCGGCGAAGCAATTTTCAGCCGGATCTTCCGCAATTTTGCCCTGCGTCTTGTAAGCGTGGTAATCGGTTCGATTCTTTACTATCTGGTTCTGCAGGCGGTTATCTGGATGGGTATCGACACAGATCTGCTCAAGATGCTCTCCGCCATTGTTGTAGCTATCTTCCTTGCAGTGCCTTACTGGAAGGCAAAATACTTCTCAAAACCAATCAAACGGGGAGGAAACAAGAATGCTTGAGCTGAAAAACATATACAAAACTTTTAATCCTGGAACAATCAACGAAAAAGTGGCTTTAAACGGCCTTTCGCTTACATTGAAGGAGGGAGACTTCGTTACCGTCATCGGCGGAAACGGAGCCGGCAAGTCCACCATGCTGAACGCCGTTGCCGGAACCTGGCTGGTGGATGAAGGCCAGATCATTATCGACGGAAACGACGTCACCAGGCTTTCCGAGCATAAAAGAGCCGCTTATCTCGGCCGTGTTTTCCAGGATCCTATGACCGGAACAGCAGCCACCATGGAAATTGAGGAAAATCTGGCGCTTGCCAAACGCCGTGGAAAGTTCCGCTCACTCCGCGCCGGCATTACCCGGAGCGAGCGCGAAGAATACAAAGAGCTTCTGAAGATTCTGGATCTTGGTCTGGAGGATCGTCTGACATCCAAAGTAGGACTGCTTTCCGGCGGTCAGAGACAGGCGCTGACGCTTCTGATGGCCACTCTTAAGAAGCCGAAGCTTCTGCTTCTGGACGAACACACGGCAGCCCTGGACCCGAAAACAGCGGCAAAGGTGTTGGAGATCACCGAAAAAATTGTAAACCGCGACCACCTCACCACATTAATGATCACACACAATATGCACGACGCTATCGTACACGGCAACCGCCTGATCATGATGATGGAAGGAAAGATCATTCTGGATATCGAAGGAGAGGAAAAGAAAAAGCTGACTGTGCGGAATCTTCTGGATCAGTTTGAAAAAGCCAGCGGACAGGAATTTTCCAACGACGCCGCATTGTTAAGCTGATATAACCCGGCAAATACAGAGCAGAAAAACCCTGCCATATTTCAGAACATCCGTTTTTGAAAAAGGATGGAAATGAAATATGGCAGGGTTTTTGTTTTTGGCAGCTCCATGCTGCCTGTTATTTAATTCCTTTCATGGAAAGACTGATCCTGTTTTTCTTCAGATCCACGCCCAGGACCCGGACGTCAACCACGTCTCCTACGCTTACTGCCTCCAGGGGATGTTTGATAAACTTATCGCTGATCTCGGAAATATGGACAAGACCGTCCTGATGAACGCCGATATCCACAAAAGCGCCGAAGTCGATCACATTCCTCACTGTCCCTTTCAGGATCATCCCCTCTTTGAGATCCTTCATATCCAGCACGTCTGTGCGGAGTATAGGCTTTGGCATTTCGTCCCTGGGATCTCTGGCAGGCTTTTCCAGCTCTTTTACGATATCCCGGAGAGTGATCTCCCCGATTCCCAGCTCTTCCGCCATCTTCTTATAGTCCCTGATCTGACGGGAAATGCCGGAAAGTTTTCTCTCCGCCACATCCTCTGGTGTGAATCCCAGCTTTATCAGAAGCTTTTCAGCCGCCTCATAAGTTTCCGGATGTACGCTGGTGGAATCCAGAGGGTTCTTTCCTCCGTTGATCCTCATAAATCCGGCGCACTGCTGGAACGCCTTCGGCCCCAGCTTCGCCACTTTAAGAAGCTCCTGCCTGCTTTCAAATCTTCCGTTTTCCTCGCGATAAAGCACAATATTTTTCGCAATAGCTTTGCTTATTCCGGAAATATACTCCAGAAGGGAAGCTGACGCGGTGTTCAGGTCTACTCCCACTTTGTTTACACAGTCTTCAACAACTCCCGTAAGAGCTTCACCCAGCTTCTTCTGGTTCATGTCGTGCTGGTACTGTCCAACGCCGATAGACTTGGGATCGATTTTTACCAGCTCCGCAAGCGGATCCTGAACCCTTCTTGCAATAGACGCGGCGCTTCTCTGCCCTACGTCAAAATTGGGGAACTCCTCTGTAGCCAGCTTGCTGGCAGAATATACGGAAGCTCCGGCCTCGTTAGTGATCACATAGGAAACCTTCTCCGGGATCTCCTTCAGAAGTTCCACTATGATCTGTTCGGATTCCCTGGAAGCAGTTCCGTTTCCAAGAGAGATCAGAGAAATGTTATATTTCTTTATCAGCTTTTTCAGTGTGTCCTTTGCGGCGCGTATTTTTGTTTCCGTGGTGGGAGCCGTAGGATAAATGACAGTAGTATCCAGTACTTTTCCTGTGGCGTCCACTACCGCCAGCTTGCATCCGGTACGGAACGCCGGATCCCATCCCAGGACTACTCTTCCCGCAATAGGAGGCTGCATCAGAAGCTGTTCCAGATTTTTGCCGAATACACGGATCGCTCCGTCTTCCGCTTTTTCCGTAAGGTCGTTTCTGATCTCCCTCTCGATAGCGGGAGCGATCAGACGCTTATAGCTGTCCTCCACGACTTCCCTAAGTACAGGGGTGGTGTTGGGATTATCCTTTTTAATCACCTGGCGGCAGAGCCATCCAATGATTTCCTCTTCCGGAGCAGTGATCTTTACGGTAAGTATCTTTTCTTTCTCCCCGCGGTTCAGGGCGAGAACACGATGCCCTGCCAGTTTTTTCACCGGCTCCTCAAATTCATAGTACATTTCGTACACAGAAGCTTCTTCCGGCTTCTTCGCAACTGAGACTACCGTTCCTTTTTTTGCCGTCAGTTTCCGGATATATATTCTGTAATCCGCCTCGTCGGAGATGTACTCCGCCAGAATATCCCTGGCGCCGTTTATGGCGTCTTCTTCTGTCTCTACGCCTTTTTCCTCAGACAGAAAGGCTTTCGCCTCCTCCTGCATGGATTTTTTCGTCATCTGTAGCATCAGGATATCCGCCAAAGGTCCCAGTCCCTTTTCCTTCGCGATCGTGGCGCGGGTCCGGCGTTTCGGCCGGTAAGGGCGGTATAAGTCCTCTACAACCACCAGTGTCCGGGCTTCCATGATCTGTTTTTTCAACTCTTCAGTCAGTTTGCCCTGCTCCTCGATGCTGCCAAGAACCTGCTCCTTCTTCTCTTCCAGATTGCGAAGATACAGGAGCCTTTCATGAAGCGAGCGGAGCTGTTCGTCATTCAGAGAACCTGTGACCTCCTTGCGGTAACGGGAAATAAACGGGATCGTACATCCTTCGTCGATCAGTTTTACCGCCGCTTCCACCTGCCAGCGCTCTACAGACAGCTCCTTTGTAATTTCCAGAATAATATCCATGTCTTCCTCCAAGTAGATTTGTTATGCCTCTGCGTTATAATCGTCTTCCGGATGGATTTCCGGAAGGCTGTTTTCCGGATATTCCTCCGGCTGCGGTCTGTCAAATTCTCCTAAAGCGTCCATATAAAAAGCTGTCTCCGCCGCCTGCATATAGGGCAGCAGCCACAAAAGAGCGATATAAAGCGTGAAAGCGGATAAAATGATCAGAGGCAGGAAACTAAGTTCAAGAACAAAATACTTCCATTTCTTTCCGCGCATAAGCCTGACACTGGTTTTCAGCGCTTCCAGACCGCCCATTTCCCCGTTGTCCGCCAGGAGATAGAATGTCAGGACCAGCGGGATCTTAAAGATCACGCCCAGAACCATTCCCAGAACAAGAAGCGCCATGGCCGTCTGAAGCCAGGACACCTGCGCGTCTAAGGTCTGGGCTTCAGGACTTGTCATGATCGTCCAGTAGTTAAGGGGCAGCATCAGAATCGTATCAATCAACGACAGCACAAGACCTGCCACCAGCACCCTGTCCGGCTGGTTCCGGAACAGATAGAGCAGATCCCCAAGCCCGAATTTTCTGCCCCTTGACATATTCAAAAGCATATAACTGTACCCTGTGGAAAAAATCATTCCGATCAGAGATACAATGAACAGGAATGCCTGGCTCATCAGAAGGGCCGGAATCGTCTCCCCGGGAAACAGCCCGGAAGCCATATAATTTCCTATCAGATTTACTGCTGATGAGAGAAGCAGTCCTCCTACGGCCAGTCCCCAGTTCCCTCTTAAGCTTTCCTTTGCGTGCAATTTCCAGTATTTTCTGTTTTTACTCATTTTTGTCTCCAGTCTTTCCTGAAAAAATAGGATTTGTCCTTATTAAACCAGATACTCCCAAAATCGTCAAGTTCAGAATTAATTTCTCCGCTTACACAAACAGCAGTTTGGAACTTTTCCCTCACTGCTGTTTATGCGTTGTTTCCATTCAAATATATCTTTTCTTACTTTTTCAGTCAGCCAGATTAAAAGCGTCATGCACTGCGTTCATGGCGCGGACGCCGTCGTTTTCATCTATGAGAACGGTTACGCGGATTTCTGAAGTAGAAATCATATTAATGTTGACCCCTTCGTTATAAAGGCTCTCAAACATTTTTGCAGCCACGCCCGGATTGCTCATCATTCCCGCTCCTACGATGGAAAGCTTGGCAATATTTCTCTCTGAATGAAGCTCCTTATATCCCAGCCTTGCCTGATTTTCTTCAAGGGCCGCTACCGCGTCGTCCAGATCTTTTTTATCTACGGTAAAAGAAATGTCCTTTGTGCCGGCACGTCCGATAGACTGCAGGATCACATCCACATTAATATGTTTTCTGGCCAGAACATCAAATAATTTAAATGCCATTCCAGGCACATCCTTTAAGCCGATTACTGCAATCCTCACGGCGTCTGTATCAAGAGCCACTCCGCTGATCAGCATTCTTTCCACTGTAACTTCCTCCTTTACCACAGTTCCCTCACTGTCATTCAGACTGGAGCGCACCACCAGCGGCACTCCGTATTTTTTCGCCATCTCCACGGAACGGTTATGGAGTACCCCCGCCCCCAGAGTCGCCAGATCCAGCATCTCGTCATAGGTGATCTCTTTAAGTTTTCTGGCATTTGGCACTTTTCTCGGATCCGCAGTGTAAACACCGTCCACGTCCGTATAAATTTCACAGGCGTCCGCATGGAGCGCCGCCGCGAGAGCCACTGCTGTTGTATCGGAGCCCCCTCTTCCGAGCGTGGTATAATCGTCGTATTTATTAATTCCCTGGAAGCCGGTGACCACTACGATCCTGCGGCTTTCCAGTTCTCTTCGGATACGCTCCGTATCAATTCTCTTCAGACGGGCATTGCCGTGAACGCTCGTCGTGTGCATCGCCACCTGAAAAGCGTTGAGGGATACCGCCGGGATTCCCATACTGTCCAGAGCCATACTCATCAAAGCTACAGACATCTGCTCTCCTATAGTAAACAGCATGTCCATTTCCCGCTTAGGCGGTTTGGAGTTGATATCCTCCGCCATAGCGATCAGCTCGTCTGTATATTTTCCCATGGCGGAAAGAACAACCACCACGTCGTTTCCTTTTTTATATTCTTCCGCGCATCTTCTGGCGACATTAAATATTCTCTTCTTGTCCGCCACCGAAGTACCGCCGAATTTCTTCACCACTAACATAATTTCCTCCTGCTGCCGGACAATGCTTTCATCAGCGGCAGCACCTTATTTTCTTTCTTCCAGGGACAGAGTCATCCCTTCGCTCATGAAAACAGATATTTCATCATATCCCATCCATGAGCCACTGTATTCCCGCTTTCTGCGGCTTCTTTTTCATTATAATGCCAGGTATGCTCCTGTGGCTTCGTACTGTCATAGAGAAGATAAGGAACCGGCTCCGCCACATGAGTGCGCACTTTAATGGGCGTGGGATGATCCGGCAGGATCAGCATCCGGTAATCCTCTCCGGAAGCGTCCAGGCCCTCTTTTACCAGACGGATCAGTCTCTGATCCAGATATTCAATGGCCTGTATTTTCTTTTCCACACTTCCCTGGTGTCCCATCTCATCGGGAGCTTCCACATGGATATAGGCAAAATCATATCCCTGCTCTGTAAGAGCCTTTACAGCGGCCTGCGCCTTACCCTCGTAATTGGTATGAAGACCTCCGTTTGCTCCTTCCACCTCAATACGGTCCATTTCCGCTCCTACGGCAATTCCCTTGAGGAGATCCACGGCGGAGATCATAACGCCTCTTTTATGATAAATATTCTCAAAGGAGGTAAGGATCGGTTTCGTTCCCGCGCCCCAGAACCAGAAACTGTTGGCAGGATTCAGTCCCTGCTCTTTTCTCTTTTTGTTAAGCGGATGATCCTTCAGGATCTCATAACTCCTCTTCTGCATGTATCGGAGAGTTTCGTTCTGCGGGAGATATTCCCCGATCTTTCTGGTGAGAATATCATGGGGCGGCGTCAGTTCCAGCACCTGTCCCTTATCCCATACAAGACAGTGACGGTAGCTTGTCCCTGTATAAAAACGATAAGTTTCATTTTCAAGCTCTCTGCACACGTCTCTCAGCAGGATCTCCGCGTCTTCGGTGCTGATCTCGTCCGAACTGTGATCAAGAATCGTCTGCTCCTCGTATGGCGCGTCCTCCTCTGTCAGAGTAACAAGATTACAGCGGTACACCACATCGCTGTCCTTCATATCCACACCGATGCTCAGTGCTTCCAGAGGAGATCTGCCAGTATAATATTTTCTGGGATCATATCCTATTACAGACAGATTTGCCGTGTCGCTTCCCGGCGCCATTCCTTCCGGAATAGTGGCGACCATACCGATCTCCGAAATTCCCGCCAGCTCATCCATCGCCGGTGTTTTCGCACAGGACAAAGGCGTTCCGCCGTTCAGGCTCTCCAGCGGCCAGTCAGCCATTCCGTCTCCCAAAACCACTACATATTTCATAATAATCTCATTCCTCCTCTGTGCCTGAGTTTCAGTCCTTCACGCGGATCATTGTGATCACTTTACCATTCAGCTTTTTCACTTTTTCCTGGTATTCGCCCTGTTTCATTTTGGAAGTGATAAACGCAAATTCGCCCGGAAGCTGTTTCAGATTTACAATCTGGACGTCCTCAAAAATATCCTTCACCTGTTCTACGGTAGCTTCTTTTACCCTGACGAAAAATCTGCCTTCCACCTGGCTTAAGTCCATCAGCTCCAGAGGACGGCTTGTCCAGTTTGTCATGATATTTCTGTGAAGATGTTTTGCCTCGTCCACAACATCCGCCACCACAGCGCTGGCGGTGGGAAGCTTGCCTGCGCCGCTTCCGTAAAACATGGCGTCTCCGAGAACGTTTCCATGTACAAAAACAGCGTTAAATACATCGTTTACGCTGTAAAGAGGGCTTTCTTTGCCAACCAGGAAAGGCGCAACCATTGCATAGAAGGAATCGCCGCCTACCTTCCGGCTGGTTGCCAGAAGCTTTATCGACATTCCCAGTTCGGCGGCATAAGCCATATCCTCCGGAGTGATCTTTGTAATCCCTTCCGTGTAAATATTTTCATAATTCAAAAATTTACCATATGCAAGAGAAGAAAGAATAGCAATCTTCCGGCAGGCGTCGTATCCTTCCACATCCGCGGTAGGATCAGCCTCCGCATACCCCTTCTCCTGAGCTTCTTTCAGAACAGTGTCAAAATCTGAACCTTCCGTGCTCATCTTATAAAGCATATAGTTGGTGGTTCCATTTAAGATTCCGGTAATCTCGTCAATTTCGTCTGCTGTCAGCGAGGAATTCAGCGCACGGATGATAGGGATTCCTCCTCCGCAGCTTGCCTCAAACAGAAAGTTGATATCTTTTTCCCTGGCAATCTCCATAAGCTCCGGACCATGTTTGGCTACCAGAGCCTTATTGGAGGTGCAGACACTTTTTCCGGACTCCAGCGCCCGCTTCACAAAGGTATACGCCGGTTCGATTCCGCCCATGACCTCTACAACGATATCTACCTCCGGATCGTTGGCAATGATCTCATAATCGTGCACAAGGATCTCCTGCACAGGATCTCCCGGAAAATCTCTCAGATCCAGAACATATTTAATATTAATTTCCGCGCCGGCGCGCTTATTGATGCTTTTGTGGTTGGTATTGATAACCTCCACTACGCCGCTTCCTACTGTACCATAGCCTAATACTGCGATATTTACCATATTTCCCTCCACTGTTGTCTCTTATTTTGATTTCCGGCAGAAATCCATTTTCACTCTTTTCCCAGGATCTTCAGATAATGGATTCCTTCCCTCTGCTCAATTTCTTCTACCATTGCTTCCGCATTTCCCTCGCCCGGAAGAATGTCCACACTGAGGGTAAGGGTCGCAATTCCATTAATAGGGATACTCTGATGGATCGTCAGGATATTTCCGTGAAATCGCGCGATCGTCTGCAGCACGCCGGACAATAATCCCGGTTCATCGTCCATCTGAATAATAAAGGTGATCGTTTTCCCTCTGGTCTGTTCGTGGAATGGAAAAATATCATCTTTATATTTGTAAAAAGAGCTGCGGCTGATACCTGTCTGCTCCGCCGCGTCCTGCACCGTCTGTACCCTTCCGGAATCCAGCAGCTTTTTAGCCTCCACCACTTTCAGAAGCACCTCCGGCACCGCCCGCTCTCTTACTACATAATATTTCTTTTTTTCTGTTGGTTTTTCCATGATGTTCGTCCTATTCCTGAAAATCCATGTCCAATCACAGGCTCTTTACAAAAAATCCCCCGCAGGAGATGTCCGTTTATAAAAGACACCTGTTTTCCTACGAGGGATATATTATCATACCTGAATAAAGTCTGCAAGTTTTTTTTTGCTGTAAAGACCCCGGTCAGGCACTCCGCTTTGCCGTCAGGCCTGCTTCCTGGACAGAGCGATCCACTTCAAATAGGCATTGATAAAGATATCGATGCCGCCGTCCAGTACTGCGTCCACATTTCCTGTTTCTTCATTTGTCCGGTGATCCTTCACCATTGTGTAAGGCTGCATAACATAAGAACGGATCTGGTTGCCCCAGCCGATGTCTGTCACTTCTCCGCGGATGCCGGAAAGCTTCTCTTCCTCTTCCTGCTGCTTGAGCAGATAAAGCTTTGCTTTCAGCATCTGCATGGCCTTGTCTTTATTCATATGCTGGGAACGCTCATTCTGGCACTGTACCACGATTCCTGTCGGAAAATGAGTGATACGGATAGCGGAAGACGTCTTGTTGATATGCTGTCCGCCTGCGCCGCTGCTTCGGTAAGTATCAATGCGGATGTCCTCGTCATTGATCTCCACGTCCAGATCCTTCTTGATATCCGGCATTACGTCGCAGGATACAAAGGAAGTCTGTCTCTTGCCCGCGGCGTTGAAGGGCGAGATCCTTACCAGACGATGTACGCCTTTCTCTGACTTCAGATAACCGTAAGCGTTTTCTCCATTTACCTGGAAGGTTACAGATTTAATTCCCGCTTCTTCCCCGTCCAGATAGTCCAGGACTTCCATGCTGAAGCCTTTATGATCCACCCAACGGCTGTACATACGGTACAGCATACCGCACCAGTCGCAGGCTTCCGTTCCGCCCGCTCCCGCGTTCAGCTTAATAATAGCGTTTTCGCTGTCATACTCCCCTGACAGCAGAGTTTTTACCCGGATGTTATCAAAATCTTTCTGAAACTGATCCAGCATTTCCTGGATTTCCGGTATCAGTTCCGGATCATTTTCTTCATAGCCCATCTCGATCATGGTCTCCATATCCTCCATCTGTGATACCAGATTCTGATAAGTTTCCATATCGTCTTTCAGGCTTTTCAGTTCCTTCATTTTTTTCTGAGACTGTTCCGCGTCGTCCCAGAAATCCGGCGCTTCCATCTCGCGCTCTAATTCTTCGACCCTCTGCTCTTTATTAGCCAGGTCAAAGTGAATCCCTCACTTCCACTAATGGTTCTGTGTACGTTGCAAGAATACTCTTGAACTGATCTAATTCAACCACAGCTTCACCTTCTTTCTTAATATTTGTGTTTTTCCCGCCCTTCTGCGCCGCAGAAGATATTCCGGCGAAAAATACGCGCAGCTTCGGCCGTCGCCTCTGCGCGCCTGCGGTTAGCATACCATATCATGGAGAAAACTGCAAGGGATGAGGCAAGTCTGCCTACAGTTCAATTGTCTCCAGATCCTCCGGAACGAAAATATTCCCGTGAAAATATCTCTTTCCTTCGGCAGTGTAAAGCTCTTTCCTTCTCATAATGTTCTTATCCTCCGTATGATAGAGGAGAAGGTTCCTGACCTCCAGTCTTTCTGCCAGTTCGCCGGCGTCCTTAACTGTAGAATGATGTTTTTCATAGGGATGAAAAACATCCGCCTGATCATGAAGACAGAACGCTTCATGGAGCAGCCATTTACTTCCTCTGGCATAACTCTCCGTAAAGGGGCTGCAGGGTTCGTCTCCGCAGCAGGTCAGCTTATCGCCCCCGCCTATGTCCATACAGAAACCATACTGTTTTGCCTTTGTAGACCTGATATCAAAAAACGTCGTCTTTCTTCCCAGCAGCAGGCGCTCTTCCCCATCGCTGACGGTTTCCATATGCAGGCGTTTACCGATAAATCGGGTATCCTTTGAAGACAGAAGCTTATCCGCCAGTTCGCTCAGAATGGCAGTTACCTCATCGTGTCCGTATATCCACGCTTCTCCCTGATACTGTCCCTGGCGCATATACTGACAGATCATCCGGATCATCCAGACAATACCCATCAAATGATCTACATGCTTATGGGTAACAAAAATCTCCCGCATGTCCATCCAGTTAAAGTCCGCCTGTTTCAGACGTCTCAAAATCGTATTTCCGCCGCCTCCGTCCACCAGCAGATATCTCCCACTATCCTGAAGGACAAAGCAGGTATTATAGCACTCTGTCACCAGCGCATTTCCGGTTCCAAGCATGGTAATTTTCATTGCAGTCTCTGTTCCTTTCTCTATCAATTTACGGTCGGTTCAGGAAAAGAAGCTTTCCGCGATGCTGATATCCGCCACATATCCCACGCTTCCCGTCATATAAAGGGTTCCGTCTTCCTGAATATCAATCTGGATCATCCCGCCCGGCTGATTCACATTGACCCGTCTCTCTACCAGACCCAGACGGTAAGCCGCAGCCGCAGCCGCGCAGCTTCCTGTTCCGGAAGCCTTTGTATAACCGGAACCCCGCTCCCAGATTTCAATATCCAGGTTTCCGGAATCGATCCGGCGGCAGATCTGGAGATTCATCCTCTCTGGAAATTCATCCGCGTTTTCTACATAGGGGCCAAGCTCTCTGGCAATCTCTGCGTTTACCTGATCCATAAAAATAATACAGTGCGGATTTCCCACCGTAAGACAGGTGGCCTTATACTCCTTCTGATGGAAAGTAAAATCCTCATTAATTACTTCCCGGACTTCTCCCGTTACCGGGATCTCTCTGGAAAGGAAGGACGCCTTTCCCATATTTACCCTGAACTCTGTAGCACGGCTATTCAGGCATTCCACTTCAATAGATCCTGAAAGAGTCTCAATGCTGAATTTCTGCTCTTTTACATAACCGTGATCCATCAGATATTTGGCAAAAATGCGAACGCCATTGCCGCTGATGGCCGACTCGCTTCCATCTGAATTATAAATATGCACGCCCATTTTCCCATTGATATCCACCGGACCGTAAAGCACTCCGTCCGCCCCAAGTCCAAAACCTCTCTGGCACATAAGCGCGATCTTCTTTCCATGAAGATGTGCCGCATTTTTATTGGGGTCCAACACAAGATAGTCATTCCCCAGTCCCTGATATTTCATCATAGTCAAACAATCTGCCATAGCCGCGTCCTTCCTTTCACAGTTATTCTTTATTTTCTATTATATCTGTTTCTTTTCCAATGTACATAGGATAAAATGCGGGATATATTGCAAAAAATGCGGTTTTAGGGCAGCTAGGCAATCTCAATAAGTTCTCTTCGATAATCGGAAAAGGATTCCGTTCCTGTTTTTGTTACAATAAAACCATCCTCAAACCGGACTCCCATTTTGTGTTCATTATCACCCAGATAAACGCAACTGCAGAATGTCATTCCTTCTTCCAGGAGAAAATCTGAATCAGACTCGATCCACGGGTATTCCCCTTCCATCAGTCCTGTTCCATGACAGGGGCCATACAATATATTTTTTTCCTGTCCCAGCGCTTGAATTGCCTGATAATGAGCATCACTAACTGCTTTTGCGGAAATTCCGGCCCGTGCTGTTTCTAAAATGGCTTTCTGTCCGGCCAGACTTGCCTCTATCAGTTTTTTCTGCACATCTGACGCTTTTCCCATAACTACTGCGCGTCCCATGGTAGAAGCATATCCCTGATATCTTGCACCTATCTGAATTTGTACCAGATCCCCGTTATGTATTTCTCTTCCCCGGCAGCGTCCTATAGCAAGATTAGATCCCTCTCCGGCAAGAATCCAACATGGATATGCCTCTCCTTCTGCGCCTTCACTATACATAGTACTCACTGCAATGCCACGGGTCTGTTCCTCTGTCATTCCAACCTGAATAGTATCCAGCACTTTTTTCATAGCGCATTGTGTAATTCTGTATGCTTCTCTCATACATGCGATTTCCGCTGGCGATTTCACTGCCCGAAGCTTGGATACTAGCGTATCTGCTTTTACAAACTCCGGAGAACCCAACTGTATCCGCGCTTCCTCCAAAGCCATATAGACCACGTGAGAAATCAGGCAGCCCCCCACAATACCAATTCTATGAACATTGATGCTTCCAACAGCTTCTTTCATCACCTCAGTAAGTGTCCATAATACAGCGCCCGGGTATTCCGGTTCAGAAGACTCTCGAAAAACAAGAACCCGGCGTATTCTTTCAATCTGCGATACGGATGATGCAAAAGTTTCACTTTCCGGCCCTATGATCAGAGTAGCCTCCCCCTCTGCCGGAATCAGCACACCTGCCAGTTCAAAATTTGGCCAGTAATTGCTATAATAACGTATAAACTGAGGCTCTGCTTCATTTCCATAAGCAAAAAGAAGATCTATTCCTTGCTGTTTCATTAATTCCTGAGTTTTTCTGATTCTATCTAAAAACTCAGCACGTTCAATTTTAGGTTTCATTTTCTACCTCCTGCAATACATTTTCATCTTTCAGCGTTCCATTTTTCATAATATACTCGAGTATATTAATTGTAATATAGTTTTGGCAAAGTTTCAATAGTATTCCCTAAAATTTTCACTAAAAAATATACGGCAGAACGGAGTTATCTTTTACAGAATTAACTGCCAACAGCTTAAACTACTGGTACTCTGTAAAATAATCACCGATCTGCCGTTTTTTCATATATGTATATATCCACGCATCGATCTAAATACTGTTTTATTTCAAAATTATCTTTATAAAGCTTCCCTCTCCATTATACTATTTTTACATCTAAAACTGCATTATAACCAGTTTCTCCTTTAATCCGGTCCATTAAAATCGTAAACGCTTTTTCTGCCATATCCGGAGGAGGAATTACGTTTAAGATTTTCTCTCCCATGAAGGAAGAGCCATTAAAGGAATAGAATCCACCATATCCAATCTCTGAAAAAGAATCTCCCAGAGCTTTCATAATTCCAAATACAATTTCATTGGTAGTAGAGACAATAGAATCAAATCTGTCACTTTCTTCTTTTTGTAATTTTGTTATCAGCTCATAAGAATCAAATTCATTAAAGCAGTTATAAAAAACATCTGACTGCCGAAAGGTCAGACCATACTCCTGCAGTGCATCCTGAAATCCCCTTAAACGGCATTGTACAGTGTAATCCCAAGATGATGTAGCAATAAATAACGGATGCCTGTATCCTTTGTCCAGAATACGGCGGGTAAGATCATAAGATGCCTTCCTGTCATCCACTGTCACTGTGGGAACCTGTACATCTTTTATAATACGGTCAAACATAACAACCTTATATGCACTTTCGTCAATCACAGATTCCGTATAAGAGACGCCTGCTATAATCACTCCGTCCACACGGCGTTTTTTCAAAGTCTCTAACATTCTCCGCTCTTTATCCAAACTTTCTTCCGTCACACATACAAGCAGACCATAGTTATTTTCAAATGTCAGCCTCTCTATTTCTTTTATTATTTTTATATAAAATGTACTGGATATATCTGGAATAACTAAAGCAATCATATTAGCAAAGCCTGTTTTCAGGGACTGTGCAAGATTATTTACCACATATCCCATCTCTTCTGCTTTCGCTCTCACCATATCAATGGTTTCCTGACGATAGCTGTAACGATCCAGCTTATTATTCAGAATATTGGAAACCGTACACCGGGATAAATTTAACTCCCTGGCGATATCTTTCATAGAAACCATATAGAATCCCCCGTACTTTACTTTTTCATCTTTGCTTAAGTTCTGTGTCTAAGATCATGTACTTTTTATATAGTAACATAAATAAACTATACGAGTCTAATTTTTTTGGAAAAATATTCTATTTGCATGACATCACACAGTACCTTCTCCTGTGATATATGCTCTTCTAATATCAAGAAGGGATAAAATCTCCTGTCCGCCAAAACAAATGGCCGCAGATTTTATCCCTTTTTAAGTTTTAATCAGAATATCCCAATGTAGCCATATAGGCCATATTGTCCTGATTGATATCCAGTCGTCCATATTGTACTACAACATCCACATCACTTCTTATATTTAATGAATATTGTCTTCCAACATCCAACTCAAGATCCTTAAATACATTCCTGTCGTTTGTGCGGAAAGCCCTGATTCGTCTTGCGGGAACCTGATAGGGAATTCCTTTTACCGGCTCCTGATCCGGAAAATATACGTCAATCTCTACGTGAGCCTCTTCGTCATTACAGTTTAAGATCATAATACATTCATGTCCCACATAATCTTCCGCTCCTCCTTTATTTTCAGGAGGTCTGTATCCATCAACAATATACCAGGACTTTTTTCCATTCATCTTTTTTACTCCTTTGCATTGTATTTTTTTATCAAGTTATACTTTTTTATAGCTTCCATTTCTCCATGCGTCTATCAAAACTGCCACTACCAGTATCGTACCTTTAATGATCTGCTGCCAAAAACTGGAGATTCCAAGCATAGTCAGTCCATTACTGATCGTAGTCAACAGCAGAACGCCGATCAAAGTGCCCCAGACATTACCTTTTCCTCCATTAATGGATGTTCCCCCCAGCACACAGGCCGAAATAATCGTCATTTCGTATGTATCTCCCGCCGTTGGAAGTCCTGCACCGGACTGTGCCGCCATCAAAATGCCAGATAGTCCTGCAAATACTCCATTTAAAATATATACTGTTAAAATTGTTCTGTCTGTATTGATTCCGGCAAGATATCCCGCTCTTTGATTAGAGCCGGTAGCATACAGCTTTCTTCCGTATGCTGTATACTTTGATAAATAATAAACACCTATATATACCATCAGAAGTACAAGCAGTATAAACGGAACAGGCCCGATATATCCCCGTCCCAGCCATGTAAAATTCTGATCACTGATTACAATAGAAATTCCGCCATTAGTAAGATATGCAATGCCTCTGACAATAGACATGGTACCCATAGTGGCTATCATAGGTACAATTTTTCCTTTTGCCACAAGAAGGCCGTTCAGAATTCCTACAGCAGCTCCTGCCAGCAGAGAAGTAACCACCACTATTACAATCGGTATTCCCTGTTTCAACATCAGAGCGCTGATCATTCCAGTCAGTCCCATCACAGATCCCACTGAAATATCAATGCAACCACTAATAAGTACCAAGGTTGTAGCTGCTGCAGTAATTCCCATAATCGAAGAATATATTCCGATGTTTATAAAATTTTTTATCGACAAAAAATTTGAAGACAAAATTGAAAACACTGCACATAAACCTATATATGCAATCAATATTGTAAATTCGCTTCCTCCGTTTTTAAAAATATTATGTCTGACCGTACTTTTCTCCATTCTAAATCCCTCCCACTGCTAATTTCATCAGGTTCTCCTGTGTGGCATCTTCTCTTGTTACCTCTCCTGCCATTCTTCCTTCACTCATTACTAAAATACGGTCTGACATAGACAGCGTTTCTTGAAGCTCAGAAGAAATCATAATAATTCCCATCCCCTGTTTGCAGAGATCTTCCATCAGACTATAGATTTCTGCTTTTGCCCCTACGTCGATTCCTCTTGTTGGATCATTTAAAATCAGAATATCCGGCGCAGTCTCCAACCAACGGGCAATTACCACTTTCTGCTGATTACCTCCGCTTAACGTTTCTACTTTTGTTTCGCCTGAAGGCGTCCGTATCCCCAGACGTTTAATCCACTGATCGGACATTTTTTTCTCTTCCCTGCTGTCGATTTTGAAATGTTTCATTAATCTGCCGATAACCGAAATACTGATATTGGAACATACAGATTCGCTTAGCATAAGTCCCTCTACTTTTCTCTCATTCGGGACATATGCAATTTTATGTCTTATGGCATCCTGAGGTGAGTTATTTCTCAGTAAAGTACCATTCATTTCAATATGCCCTTCTCTGACGTAAGCGTCTCCAAATATTCCTCTGACAACACTTGTCCTCCCAGCTCCCATCAGTCCGAACAGTCCCAGAATTTCTCCCCTGTGAAGGGAAAAACTGATGTCTTTTGCCTTTCCGCAACTAAGATGCTCTACCTTTAAAATACATTCTCCTGGTTTTTGTGGAACATGAGGATACATGCTGTCGAGCGTCCGTCCTACCATTTCCTTAACAATAGTCTCTTCGTCCACTTCTTTTGTCTGAAAGCATCCTACACTTTTTCCGTCTCGCATTACCTGTATTCTGTCTGACAGAGAGAAAATTTCATCCATTCTATGAGAAATATAAATAATACTGATTCCATGAGAAGCCAGATCTTTTACAATTTTTATAAGCTGCTCCGTTTCTACTCTGTTTAAAGCCGATGTAGGCTCGTCCATGATCAGTACTTTCATATTACGGCTCATTGCTTTCGCTATTTCTACCAATTGTTGCTGTGCTGCCGTCAATGATGATACCGGCGCATCCACGTCTATTTCATCCGTAATCTGTCCAATGATATCTCTGGCCCTTTTTCTGGCAGCGTTCCAGTCAATAGGACCGAGACTTCCTTTTTTTCGTGGCATCGCATTTACCAGAATATTTTCTGTAACTGAAAGTGTTCCGTAATTGTCCAGTTCCTGGTAAATAATACTGATTCCCATATCAATGGCTTCTTTCGGAGTATAAACTCCCAACACCTGTCCCTGATATTCTATCGTACCTTCATCTTTCGTATACGCCCCGGACAAAATCTTTAGCAGAGTAGATTTCCCTGCACCGTTTTCTCCTACTAATGCAAGTATTTCGCCTTTATTCAGGGTAATATTAACATGATCCAATGCCAGTACTCCAGGAAAGCGCTTCGTAATCCCCTGCATTTTCAAGATTGCTTCATCCATAGTCCGGCCTCCTTTATTCATCCAGCCATCTTGCTGGATTTTCGATCAACATTTTATCTATCTGCTTTTTCGTCACTCCCACTTCGTCCAGCATGGGAACAATATGTTTCAGGATATGATCATATCCCCATCCACCATATTTATGAAGCAACGATTTTAAACAAAGATCTGTAGACAAAAGCATCTGGTCTTCATATCCTCTGTCAACAATCTTCTTTACCAGAATAGCCCTTTCCCAATCTGTGACAAACCTACCTGAACCCGGTTTTACATCCCATCGGTCTGTAAACATTTCCTTTCCCCAATTATCGAATTCTACATAAACGCCCATATCCAGAAGCTTAAAAATATAGTCCTCTCTATTTTCCACATCACTATGGCAAATCACAGTTTTTTCTGGTCTGACGCCATGCTCATTTATAATTTTCATTGCCTCGATACCCTGCGTGGACCAGGGATTGATATGCACCATCAACGGTGCTCCTGTTCTTACCTGGGCACGGCAGGCACCTGTCAGCGATGTCTTCTCAAAAGGATACATTACATGACTGACACCTATCTCACCTATAAAGCCTGCCCGAATTCCACTATGCCCAATTTCCACTTCTATCTCTCGTACAATCTGGTTTTCAATCTCTTCCACACTCATCTCTAAGGTTCTTGAGTTCTGGGCGTCTTTTACATAGAAACCAGCTCCCGCAATAATATTAAGGCCAGTACGGGCTGATATACGGGCAAGCAATTCTGGATCTCTGCCCAACCCTACTGTAGATGCATCTACAATTGTCTTTCCTCCCGCACTTTTAAATGCCAGTACTTCCTCTGTCTGCGTGACTTCATCCATCATCTGTACATTATCCAGAACCGCAAATGGATTTCTCTTTAGGATTCCCAAAGATTCCATAGAAACCGGATTATACGCTATATTCTTCATACCGATTTCTTCCGGCGGAGTAAAAAAAACGCTCATATCAATAAAAATATGTTCATGAGGTGCGCAAATCCCCAATTCAGATGCTTCTTTTTTTCCCAATACAGTCATTACTGCCATATAAATTCCCCCAATTCTTTTTCAGAAATGAGCAAAGCAGACACCTTGCTCTTTTTCTTCATCTAAGTGTCCGCTTTGCTTATCAATTTACTGATGTTTTATACGAAAAGAAATTACTGTGCCCATTCGCTCTGCGGATAGTACTCTTCAATATTATTAACATCAATATAGATATGATCCATCAAAAGGCTTTCTGCGTCAGGTGTTTTCCCCTGCACAAGTTCAATGCATCCAGGCACGATATATTCGCCATATCGCTCAAGAAAATAAGAAACTCCGCCTCTCCAACAGTTTGTCTCACCACTGTTTTCCTGATTATAAAGATTTTCTCTGGTAGAAACGGATACGCCATGATTTACGATAAATACGTCATCCTCCCGGCCTGCTGCCTGAACTGCCGCAAAGGCTCCCTGCGCGCCTATATCATTGATAGATCCGATTAAAATGTGAGTTTTATCAGGATTTGCCGTCAGGAAATCCGCACATAACTGCTGTGCGAGGATAGCATCGTCATCCATAGATACTGTCGTTGTCATTGCTTCCAGTTCTTCTCGTGTATAATCTGTATTTTCAGCCAATCCATCCCAGATGCTGTCCATACGGATCTGTACAGTTTCTCCAGCTTCCGGTGTATGTTCAAAAAGGATCGCATCAATCTGTCCGTCCCATTCCTCATTTGCCAGGTTTGCCAGCGCTTCACCGCAAAGCTGTCCTGCCAACTCATTATTCGCGCCCATATATGGAGCGTCTCCTACCGGGATATCTACAGCAATGACAGGAATATCTGCATCCTGGCACTTTTGCCATATTGTATCATTCACTGCAGCATCTGAATTAAATTCCACCAGTACATCAATTCCCTGAAGAATTAAATTGTCTACATTCTCAACTGCCTTAGCTCCATCTCCGGCATTATCAACCTTGACCACTTTAATATCGATTCCCAGCTCTTCGCTCTTTTCTGCCGCTACTTTTTCGATATTTTCTCCCACCGGTACAAGATGTTCCTGCGATTCATCCAGGCCAGCATACCCAATCGTAAAATCCGTGAGCTCTGATTCCTCAGCAAGTACTATCTGAGCCGGCATACCTGCCAGTACCATAAGAGATGCCATTATCCATGTAACTGTTCTTTTTTTCATGTTACTCTTCTCCTTTCTGTTCATTTTATAATTTGCAGTTATCTTTCTACCTGTGTCTTTTCTTTTGGTACCTCCTTTCGTTATAAATGTATACGTTCATTATGTACTCGAGTATATTTCTGATTATACTATACTCGAGTATATAATTCAAGGTTTTTCTTGAAAAATCTTATCTTTTATTTATTTTTCATCCATTCTTCGCAATATTTTCTAACAAATGGGGACAAAGTTCTTGCCCCTTTTTCTGTAATAACAAATCCTTCTTCGATTCTGCAGGAACCTCCCGGCAAGCCAAAAAGACTGATATCTGTATTCACTGTCATCCCAACTTCAAAAACCTGCTCTGTATTTTCATCCGGATAAGGGCTTTCTGCTTCCGCGCATCCGATACCATGGAGAGGTGGATATACGTCATATTCTTCCAAACCTTCATTTCTGAAATACTGACGGATCGCTTTCACAAATGTCTTCATTTTTACCCCGGGTTTTAAGTACGGGATTCCTGCAGCGCTTGCCTTTATAAGCACATCAAGCACACGCCTTGTCTCTTTACTTATATTTCCTACTGCAAATGGCGCTTCACATGTGGCGACATATCCTTCATATTGAACAGCTAAAGCCAGCATAATCATGTCTCCGTCCTCAATGATCTTTTCAGATGGCCTTCCAACAATTGTGTTTGTTCTTTCACCTGAACCAAAAACAGTGAATATGATATGCTCTGCCCCCTCCTTTCTGGCAGTTCCCTCCGCAATGCCGCAGGCTTGCCTTTCTGTCTTTCCAATCAGATCCGCTTCCATAACAGCCTTCATACTCTCGTCTGCAATTCTGGCAGCTTCCTCTAGGCAGGCAATTTCATTGTTGCTTTTTGTCCGTCGAAGTTCATACAGAATATCGTTAATATCCTCCGTCTCACAGGAAAAAGCTTCCGAAATAATATCAAACAGACCTTTTGGCATGGCATCCAAACCTGCAATTCCCAATCTATTTACATTGCCAAGCTCCTTCGCCAGCTTTTTAAAACTGGTATAGTGTGCATATGGATATTCAATTTCATCCGGTACTGTTACACAAAGAAAATCCGGAAGCAGACGGATATCTTCCCATGCACTCATTTCCCTTGCTACTTTTTCCCCTTCTGGAGCACACAAAACAATTGGATCTCCATTCAGCCCCAACAGCATTCCGCCCCGCTCAAAAATAGGCCAGTAATTCGATACATATCTTAGATTTTCCTTTCTGTATTCATCTCCATAAACAAATACAGCGTCCAGCGCTCTCTGGTTCATTTTTTCTCTAATTTTCCTTATTCTCTCTTCAAATTCATATTTCGGAATACCGATATCTTTCATACCATTCTCCTTTTTAAACTTATTTTTATTAGTAACACAATAAAAGGCGCCTTTGATGTTAACGTTAACATATTATGGTAAAAATAGACGAGAGTTTTACCTCTCATTCTTTTTTACTTCTTCACATGTTATTTAGTTTCTTTTATGTTATCGTTAACATCTTTATCTTAATATTATCCTATTATTTTATTTTTGTCAATCTATTTTATTCGCAAAAGTGACGCTCTTTAATTTTTTTAATTTTTATTACATTTACACGCTGTATCACCAACAAATATATGACTCTCTATAACTTTATGTTCTGGCATACTGTCTGGATCTGTAATTTTTTTTAGAAGCAGTTCAGCCGCCTCCATTCCCATCTCATACTTCGGCTGTACCACAGTTGTAATACGAGGATAAAACAGACAACACATATCCAACCCATCATGTCCTATTATTCCTATAGGCGTATCCAGAAGATGTTGCCGGTAAAAAGCATTTACTACACCTGAGGCAATTATATCGCTCTGACAGTACAATGCATCTATGTTTTTTCCTGCTTTCATAATTTCCAAAGCGATTTTCTTTCCGCTTTCTGCGCTTGTCTGCATATCTGCCGATCCCCGTCCATAGAATATTTCTGCTGGAATCATCTTATTGTCTTTCATCCCCTTAATATATCCACGAGTACGATCCTCCCATATTTTATGTTGATATTTTTCCAGGTAAGACTTCCTTGCATCATCTAAGTGGTTATCTTCTCCACAAATACACCCTATATTTTCATATCCACATTCTTTCAGAAAACGGACAGCTTTTACAGCTCCCATATAATCATCACTGTCTACACTGCTTATATTATCAAGCTGAATTTCATTATCTACAGTCACACATCTTATCCCATTTTCCTCCAGTATCTGCACTTGTTCCTTTGTCACTGCCATGTGATGAAAAATTACTCCGTCTAATTTCCGGTCTATAATCCGGTCTATATATGTATGAATGCTGTTCGGTGTATTTGCATTACAAATCAAAGCTGTATATCCATTGGCAAAACAAACATTTTCTACCCCCTTACAGACGCTTCCGTAAAAAGGATCACTAATATCAGAGAGAACATACGCAATCAGCCTGCTTCTTCCCGTCACCAGACTTTTAGCCACCAGATTCGGACGATACCCCAATTCTTCGATTGCCTTTTCTATTGCCTCTCTTGTTTCTTTTTTCACATAGCCGCTATTATTCAAAACCCGCGACACGGTCATTACTGAAACCTTTGCCGCCTTTGCAACATCTGTCATTGTAGCCATGTCTGTTCCTCTCCTTGTTTGCTTTCTATATCTATTATATTGGCGTCTTTTTTATATGTCAATTTGGCTCCTATGAAAATAAACTTTATCTTCATTTATTATTTCGGAGAGATGTAACGTGTTTTTAATCCTCTTTCCAGTACTCTTTCTGTCCGTTCATATAATTCTTCATCCGGCATGGAGCAATGATGCTGTCCAATTTCTATCAAAGGTTTTATTTTTCCATGAAAATCACTTCCACAGGTAATAATCCGTTTCTTTTCCTTTGCATACCGGACAAAATAGTCTGTCTGCGCAGATGTATGATAGCTGCTGAACGCTTCCACTCCATCTATTCCAAGCTCCAGAATATCGTCAAGCAAATTTTCCCTTCCTCTTAAGCTGAGCCCCGGATGCGCCAGAACGGCAATACCATGATTACGGTGAATAACATCTATAATTTTCTCTGCTGTCGGATAATTTCTCGGAACATAACAGCATTTTCCCTGTGAATAATAGTCCCAATAAAAATTCAGTAAAGGATTGCCGCCACGTTTTCCTCCCGGACGATAAGGCTGTAAAATAGGATGATCTGCATATTCCGGCTTTTCCAGCAAAACCTCTGCAAACATTTCTCCTGTCCAGGCTTCTTTCCAATATCTGTCCTTCGACAGAGCCCACATATCGCCTTCTGTTATGTGGAATCCCAAAGTCTGCGTCTTTTCAAGAGTTTCCAGAGAAACACGAAGGTTTTGTTCATTGACGTAGGCCTCAAGTTTTTGAAAATCAGGGCTGTGAAAATCAATGTCGTATCCCAGAATATGAAGATTATTTCCGGTATGCACACAATCTATTTCAATTCCGGGAATATAATCCATATCTTTTCTCTTTGCAGCTTTTAAAGCCGCCTCATTGGCTCTCGCACAATTATGATCTGTAATTGACAGTATGCGGACTCCTTTTTGATAACATTGCCTTACTAATTCTTCCGGAGAATATTCCCCGTCTTCGCTATACTGACTGTGCAGATGCAGGTCAATCATATCCTGTGCGCCTCCCTTCTCGTATTAATAGAATACCGTCAAACAGTACTTGAAACAATCCATATTTAGCCATATAATAAAACAAAACCGCCGACACAAGAAGAAAGGGGACGTTTTTTATGGCGCTGCAGAAATGTGGATTGAACCTGAACAGAGTGGCAAAAGAACTTCAGCCTCACGGAAGTCTTGACTTTCCCTGCGCCGGCTATTCTTCACACCACCTTGCAAGAACAGAAGATATCATTCCCTGGCACTGGCATGAAGAAATTGAGCTTATCTATATCTCCCATGGAAGGATGCAGGTAAAAACATCTGAGTCTTCCTTTGTTCTAAATGAAGGCGATCTGGCGGCAATCAACGCCAATACTCTTCATTTTGCCTCCGCTTCCCCTGAAGGCACACTGTGTTCTCTTGTTTTCAGCCCGTTACTGATTACCGGGAATCAGGAGTCTGCTTTTTCCACAAAATATATCCAGCCGCTTTTGTCCTGCCGTGCCTTCACCGACTGTCAGATAAATAGCGCTGATAAAGAAATGATTTCCGCCTGGTTTAAAACAGCCTTTGAAGCTATTGCAAATGACAGCTGCGGTTTTGAATTTACAGTCCGTGAGAATCTTTCCCGCATCTGTTTCTATCTTTATAAGAAGTTCGAACCTCTCATGGACGCAAAGACTGCGGCTTTAGACCATAACAATCTCCGCATACGAAAAATGCTGGACTATATTCACAAAAATTTTGCCGACAATATATCGCTGCCTGATATTTCCGGCGCTGCGGATATCAGCGAGCGGGAATGTCTGCGCTGTTTTAAAAAAATGCTCCAGGTTTCTCCTGTACAGTATTTATTAAAATACCGGATCATGCAGGGTGCGGAGTTGCTGCTCTCAGATCCTTCCAGCAGTATTTCCGAAATTGCCTCCGGCTGCGGTTTCGACAGTCCAAGCAATTTCGCAAAAACATTCAAACGTTTTTACCGATGTACTCCACGGGAATACAGAAACAACAGTACGAAAAAGAGGGAAAAAAAGTTATGAGCAGTTCTTTCCAGTCACGGGAAAAAACAGGATATCTGAACGAAGATTTCCGCCTGTTTCACATCAAAGACCAGACGCCGAAAGAATACAAATACCACTATCATGATTTTCACAAAGTGATCGTATTTCTTTCCGGGAAAGTCAGCTATCACATTGAAGGGAAAACCTATCACCTGAACCCCTGGGATATCCTGCTGGTCAGCCGCGGGGCGATCCACAAACCGGAGATTGATTTTTCTCTTCCCTACGAACGGTTTATCCTCTGGATACGGGAGGATATCCGCGAACCGCTTCTGAACGCCTGCTTCCAGAAATCCGCAGACCGGAGTTTCAGTCTTATCCGTCTGGACGCCGGCCTGCAGGAACATCTCAAGGATCTTCTTTTTGAACTGGAGAATGCGCTGACACAAAACGGTTTTGGAGACAGTCTTCTCAAAGACGCTCTCTTTACCCAGTTCATGATACACATTAACCGCATTTTTCTGGAAAAACAGTATATCAACGACCGGAAGTCTTACTCTTCCGATTCCCAGGTGGAGGAGCTTCTGCGGCATATCAACCGGCATCTGAACGAAGATCTGTCTATCGACAGTCTCGCGGATCGTTTTTTCTTCAGCAAATACCATATGATGCGCAAGTTCAAAGAAGAGACCGGATACACCATCCATAACTATATCGTCAGCAAGCGGCTTCTCATGGCGCGCTCCCTGATCAACCAGAACATACCTGTGATCAAGGCTGCCTCTCAGAGCGGATTTAAGGATTATACCACCTTCGTCCGTGCCTACAAGAAACGGTTCGGGGCGCCGCCTTCACAGGCGTAAAATGATTCCTCATTCTTCATTGCATTTCCCCCGAAATAATGTCATAATTATTCAGACAAAATCACAGCAGAAAGCGAGGAGGATCTGTCATGGAATTTCAGAAACTGATTGAAACAAGAAGAAGCGTACGCAAATACAGCGCAGACGGCAGAGTATCCAGAGATGATATTCTCACCATTGTCAGGGCCGCCCAGGAAGCGCCCTCCTGGAAGAACTCTCAGACCGGACGCTATTACTGCATTCTCTCTGAAGATATGGTGAACCGCTTCCGGGAAGAATGTCTTCCGGAAATGAACCGCAGCAAATCTCAGAACGCCGCGCTCATTATCACCACTTTTGTCCGGGACAGAGCCGGATTCCAGAAGGACGGAACACCTGACAACGAGCTGGGCAACGGCTGGGGCTGCTATGATCTCGGCCTGCAGAATGAGAACCTTATACTGAAAGCAGAGGAACTTGGCTACGCGACCCTGATCATGGGTATCCGCGACGCCGACAGTATCCGAAAACTTCTCGGTATCCCACAGGAGGAGATCATCGTCTCAGTGATCGCCATTGGAAAAGCCGGCGAGGAACCCGCGCGGCCGAAGCGCAGAGAGATTGAGGAAATCACGAAATTCTTCTGATATCTGCCCATATGATACCCAGGCAGCTCACGGCAAATATCCGCTCATGCGGGCATGGCGGCTGCCCGCCAGGCGCACCACCACAAAAAACCGGATGACTTCCTTAGCTGGAAACCATCCGGTTTTCTTTATTGTCTGTTTTATCTGATCTTCCTGCTCCGCCTTACGCTTTCATCAGCTTACGTCCGCAGCACTGTTTATATTTCTTGCCGCTTCCGCATGGACAGGGATCGTTGGGATATACCTTCTCTTCTTTTCGCTGAACCGGCTTGCGCACTGCTGAATCATCCTTATTGGTTCCTGTTACCTTGGCAACCTGCTCACGCTCGATCTTCTGTTCTACATGAACATGATACAGCATCCGGACTGTATCCTCCTGAATCGCGTTTGTCATTTCATTGAACATATCGTACGCGCTCATCTTGTATTCCACAACCGGATCTCTCTGTCCATAGCCTACGAGGCCGATACCCTGGCGGAGGATTTCCATATCGTCAATATGATCCATCCACTTGCTGTCAATACATTTCAAAAGAACTACGCGCTCCAGTTCACGAAGCTGTTCCGGCTCCGGAAACTCTGCTTCCTTAGCCTCGTAGAGCTTCACAGCCTCTTCTTTCAGGATGTGCTTCATCTCATTCTTCTTTTTCTTCTGTACCTTCTCAGGCGTCAGCGGCGCCAGCGGAATGATGGGCAACAGAACAGAGTTGAATTCCTCCAGATTCCACTCTGAGGAATCCACATCGTCAGAAAGACATCTGTCAACGGCGTTGTCCACAATGTCCGTGATCATCTTGTAGATGGAATCGCGCATATTCTCACCGTCAAGTACCTGACGGCGCTCTTTGTAGATGATCTCACGCTGTTCGTTGTTTACCTGGTCGTAATCGAGAAGATTCTTACGGATACCGAAGTTGTTGAACTCGATCTTCTCCTGAGCCTTCTGGATCGCGTTGGAAAGCATTTTATGCTCGATCTGCTCGTTCTCGGCAACGCCCAGAGAAGTGAATATCTTCATCAGACGCTCGGAACCGAAGAGACGCATCAGGTCGTCCTCCAGAGAGATGTAGAAACGGGATTCACCTGGATCTCCCTGACGTCCGGAACGTCCGCGGAGCTGATTGTCGATACGTCTGGATTCATGGCGCTCCGTACCGATGATCTTCAGACCGCCGGCCTCTCTAGCCACATCGTCCAGCTTGATATCCGTACCACGGCCCGCCATATTGGTAGCGATGGTAACGGCACCCGCCTGACCTGCCTGAGCGACGATCTCCGCCTCCAGTTCATGGAACTTGGCGTTCAGCACGTTGTGGGGGATACCCTCCCGGCGGAGCATCTTGCTGAGCAGCTCGGAAGTCTCAATGGTGATCGTACCTACCAGAACGGGCTGCTGCTTGTCATGGGCTTCCTTGACAGCCTGGACTACGGCGTTGAATTTCTCTTTCTTTGTCATGTAAACGGCGTCTTCATGGTCCACACGCTGTACCGGCTTGTTTGTGGGAATCTCCACAACGTCCATTCCGTAGATATCACGGAATTCTTTTTCCTCGGTAAGCGCGGTACCTGTCATACCGCCCTTCTTGTCGTATTTATTGAAGAAGTTCTGGAAGGTAATCGTAGCAAGCGTCTTGCTTTCTCTTTTTACCTTCACATGCTCCTTAGCCTCGATGGCCTGATGAAGTCCGTCGGAATAACGGCGGCCTGGCATGATGCGGCCGGTAAATTCATCAACGATAAGGATCTCATCATCCTTAACCACATAGTCCTGATCCTTATGCATCAGATTATGGGCGCGCAGAGCAAGGATGATGTTGTGCTGGATCTCCAGATTCTCCGGATCGGCAAGGTTCTCGATGTGGAAGAAATCCTCCACTTTCTTGACGCCCTGTTCGGTCAGATTGACGATCTTATCCTTTTCATTGACAACGAAGTCTCCTGTCTCCACAACCTCTTCGCCCATGATGGCCGCCATCTTTGTCATCTCATGGCTGGCCTCGCCCCGCTCAAGCTGCTGGGCCAGAATATCGCAGACCTCATATAGCTTGGTGGATTTACCGCTCTGGCCGGAAATGATCAGAGGGGTACGGGCCTCGTCAATGAGAACGGAGTCCACCTCGTCGATGATACAGTAGTGAAGTTCTCTCTGTACAAGCTGTTCTTTGTAGATAACCATATTATCACGAAGATAATCGAATCCCAGCTCATTGTTTGTCACATAAGTAATGTCGCAGCCGTATGCCGCGCGGCGCTCCTCCGGCTTCATTTCATTAAGTACTACGCCTACCGTCAGACCCAGGAATTCATGAACCTTTCCCATCCACTCAGCGTCACGCTTTGCCAGATAGTCGTTGACGGTTACGATATGCACGCCGCGGCCTTCCAGGGCGTTCAGATATGCGGGAAGGGTGGACACCAGCGTCTTACCTTCGCCTGTCTTCATCTCTGCAATACGACCCTGATGAAGGATAATACCGCCGATGATCTGCACACGGTAATGCTCCATGCCAAGAACACGTCTTGCCGCCTCGCGTACTGTTGCAAACGCCTCCGGCAGAAGATCATCCAGAGTTTCCCCTTCAGCCAGACGCTTCTTATATTCTCTTGTTTTTTCTCTCAGCTCTTCATCCGTTAATTTCTGCATCTCCGGGCGCAGAGATTCTGTCTTTTCCACCAGCGGCATGATACGCTTTACTTCACGCTGGCTGTGCGTCCCGAATACTTTTGAAAACACGTTCATAATTTACTCCTGTTTGTCTTTATTTCTACATAAATTCTGCTACGGAATCCTCCGTATTTTAGTTCATTTACGAAATCTATTCTATTCTAACACTTTCTTATACGGAAAACAATGAATTTTTCTTGAATAAAGTATGTCGGATCAGCAGATCTGCCGCATGACTAAGCCCCCCCCCCGCTTGCCGCCGGTTATTTTCTGTGATATGATGATTTCCACAAAACATGGCGTTAATATAACGTCCAATGTGCAAAACCCTTATATGTCATTTACTGAACAGGAGTTTATTTTGAAAAAAAAGGAAGTTTTATTTATCGCGGGCATACTTGTCTTCGCCCTTGTCCTGTGGGGTTTTCTGGCAATTTTCCGCCGCGGAGATTACGGTACTGTCCGCATTACTGTAAACGGCGAGGAATACGGAACTTACTCCCTAGCGGAGAACCGGAAGATTTTCATAAACGATACGAATGTATGTGAGATCAAAGATGGAAAAGTCAGAATGATTGAGGCAGACTGTCCGGATCACCTCTGCATGAAACAGCCGGCTGTCGGCAGTTCCGGAGGAACAATCGTCTGTCTGCCAAACAAAGTTGTGATAGAAGGAGAAAAAACCGCTGATCCAGAAACAGATTCATCTGCTTTTGACGCGGTTGTATAAAATATGTATCAGAAAAAAACAGCATATCTGGGCGTTTTCGCAGCCGTTGCCATTATTTTCGGCTATGTGGAATCCCTGTTTCCTTTTTTTGCGGGAATTCCCGGAATCAAGCTTGGCCTTGCAAATCTGGCCGTCCTCTATATTCTTGAAAAATACACCTGGAAGGAAGCCGCTCTTGTTTCCGCAATCCGGATCGTTGTCATCGGTTTTCTGTTCGGAAACATGTTCAGCATACTCTACAGTCTCGCCGGAGCCGCTCTCAGTCTTGCGGTTATGACGCTGATGAAAAAAAGATCCGGCTTCAGCATTCTCGGAGTCAGCGTTTCCGGCGGAGTTTCCCATAATATCGGCCAGCTCATCGTCGCGGCTCTGATCGTGGAAAACGCCGCATTTTTATACTATGCCCCCGTTCTCATTATTTCAGGGGTGATCACCGGGCTTCTGATCGGGCTTCTGACCCGGGAAGTCGCAAAAAGAATCCCGGATCTCTAAAAGAATCGCAGTCACTTAAAGCTGTCCCGGATCGTATAAGTATTTTTCATCAGCTCAAACCTGGATTTCATTCCATCTGTCAGATAGATATTATGCTTCTCGTCTACAAAAGCCGCTTCCGCGTCATACTTTTCTAGCAGAGGAAGCGCGTCCTCCGCTCCCAGAACAAAACATGCGGTAGACAGTCCGTCCGCGATCAGTCCGCTGCCGCAGATCACCGTGACTGAGGTCAGCCCGTTCCATACAGGATACCCCGTCTCAGGATCCAGGATGTGATGATATCTTTTCCCGTTCTCCATAAAATATTTTTCATAATCGCCGGAGGTGGAAAGAAATTCGCCCCCGTTTAAAGTGATAGCTCCAAGGTATCCGCTTTCCTCTTCACGGGGATCTCTTAAAGCCACCCTCCATGGAGTCTGATCCGGCTTCTCGCCATAAGCCATCACGCTGCTGCCTCCCAGATTCAGGATCATTCCGCAGACTTCTTTCTGCTTCTCCAGGAAATCCATCACAATATCACAGCCGATTCCTTTTCCGGCGGCTCCCAGATCAAGGGCCGCTCCGCCTTTCAGCGTTACTTTATTTCCCTCCAGGACAAGATTTTCATATCCGGTTTCCTTAAGGAGACTGTCCAGCTCCTCCGGATCAGGAATATGCGGATTTTCTCCCCCGATATCCCACAGCCTGATCACCTTTCCCATGGTCGGATCAAAAGCCCCTCCGGAATCTTCCGCCAGCTTCAGCGCTTTCTCCAGATATCCGGCAAGCGCGTCCGAAACCTGCACTGTTTTTCCCCTCGCCTGGTTTATTTTGTATACCTCGGATCCTTTCTCTGTCCATGACAGATATTTTTCCTCTGTTTCTCTCAGCATATCTCCGATTTCCGGATTCAGGTCTTCTCCGGAAGTATACAGAGTTTCCGACACTACTGTATCCATGGCAAAATCCGTGCCGGTATACTGTTTCGCAGCCGCGCCCCAGGCAGTGACAGCCAGAACAAGAGAAGCCCCTGAAATGACGGCGGCTGTTATGATTTTTTTACATGTATTTCTTTGCTTTTTTGTTTTTTTCTCATTTAAACCTGAATTTCTGTCCATTCTTCCGTCCTGTATAATTATCGTTCTATGATCGCCGGGTTTTCCTGCGGCTTTTTATCGCCGAGCCTTCCTGCATTGCGCGGAAGTACAGGAAATTATTTTCTCTTCTTTTACCCTGCTGTCCTGTGTAAATACATGAAAACAGCGTCAGTGTACAGGGGGACAATACGGTTGCCCCTTGTACACTGACGATACATTCATTGCCGCTCCCGCCGCTTTACGCAGATTTACAGAAAATCAGCTTCCTGGTTTCGTCGCATCCGCGCCCGGTTCCCGCCAGGATAGAGCAGGGTTCATGTAAAGTGATCGGGCTTCCGTCTATCTGAGCGATTACGCCTCCGGCTTCCTCCACAATCACGGACGCAGCCGCATAATCATATGGCTGAAGTTTCATTTCCAGATAGATTACATTACTGCCAGAAGCAATCCTGCAAAGATCAAGAGCAGCGGATCCGCCGCTTCTGATCGAAAGGCTCCTGCGAAAAAGCTCTCTTACCGTGTCGAACAGGACTTCAACATTTTCATCATTGTACCGGGCGCAGCCAAAGGCCGCGATTCCCTCGGAAATAGATTTATCCTGTATTTTCAGCCTCTCGCCGTTGAGAAAACTTCCCTTTCCCCGTACTGCGCTGTACATCTCGTTCACATAAGGATTATACACGAATCCTGCCGCCATTTTACCCCGGTAAGCCAGTCCCACAGAAACGCAGCTATGGTTGTAGCGGAACATAAAATTAGTAGTCCCGTCTATAGGATCAATATAAAAGGTATACTCTCCGGACGCTTTTGCTCCCGCGTTCCCTTCTGTCTCTTCTTCCCCAAAAAATTCGGCTCCCGGGAGGATTCCGCCAAGTCCCTGTATCAGAAATTTCTGAATTTCCATATCAAAATCTGTACAGAAATTAGCCGGGCCTTCTTTCTCATGAACTGCATCATCTGCAAGCTTCGCCTGAAGCATTTTCTGTCCCGCTTCACGGATCAGAGCCCGGATTGCCTCTTCCTGTTCCGATGTGAGTGGAATCTCAGTCGGATTTGTTTCCGTTGAATGATCCGGCTGTCCCTCCGTCTTTTCCTGATCTGGAACAAGAATTTTTTCCTTCTCTGTATCTGCAGTTTCCGCTTTTATAATCGACAGTCTGCCGCTATCCTCAGCAGGCGGATTCCATTCCTCTGTGTCCCAGCCTCCCAGTTTTCGGATATATGCGGCCGCGCGCTTTCTGCTCCGGTCAAAGCCCCAATATAAAAGTCCTCCCAGCGCTCCTCCCAGAGTGTTAAAAAACAAATCTGTGAGCTGAAAGGTTCCTATTTTCAGAAAAAGCTGGCAAAACTCTATCAACAGAGAAAATCCAAAGCTGACAGATACGCTCCTTATCAGCACTGCCTGCAAAGGCCGCTTTTTATTATGCTCCTTTTCCTCCAGCATCCAGAACAGCAGCGGGATCATCGGCAGAAAGAGGATCAGGTTTTCTATGTTTTCCGTATAGATACTTCCGTCCTCTTTATGTAAACCCCATATTCCCAGAACATTATCCAGAGGATTTCCCCAGATAGATCTGCAGAACAGGGTTCGGAACAGCATCATGCATATATAGAATACAAGAAAAAACTGTCTTCGGAACAAAGAACTTGTCCGGAATTCCTGTATCCATCCCTGCACCACCGGGCCCACTCCCAGCTTTCGCACCCGCATATAGGCGGACATAAACAGCACGGCGATCACAAGGGACGCGCCGCCGGCCTGGTACAAAGTCCCCAGCACGTTCCTGATAATTTGAACAAGATACTCCATAATTTTCTCTCACCTTTCTAGCGTCAATGTACAAGGGGACAATACGGTCCCTTGTACATTGACGCTTCCTTGCTCAGATAACAAACGGCCTGCTCCTTTTACCATAAAACAGAACAGGCCCTATTCTCTTACGAGCATATTATAATGGAACAGGAAATAAAATTCAATTCCAGAGGGTTAAAATCAGCTTCTTTTCGGCGCACATACTCCGACCGCAGGAATTTCAGCGATTTGAAGCGCACCGCTCTTTGTACACACTCCCCTCTATATAATATGGCAATGTCCACCATTACAAATATTTTCAAGTCCAATACGTTCTAAATCAGCATAGTCCATTTCGTTCAGTTCTATACTCTCAAAAAAGGAGGAGAGCTGATGAAATTTCAAAGACTTCATGATTTAAGAGAGGACTCCGATCTATCCCAGAAACAGATCGGCGAGATCATCCATGTCAGCCAGCGCGCTTATTCTCATTACGAAAGAGGAAGCCGCTGCATACCTGTAGAAATACTGGTTCGTCTGGCAGATTATTATGATACAAGTATTGATTATCTGGTAGGAAGAACCGATAAAAAGAAACGAATCTAAATCGCTGTCTACAGGGTGGAAATAGTGGCCAGGAAATTGGTGGTGCGGATCAGGTGCTAAGTGACATTGTAGTTGTTCTTCACCAGCGTGACGGGCAGATGATCTTCTGTAATGACTTTTTCCATCTGCGAAAGGAAATACCCGCCGATTTGTGGATAGAGCAGCGCCTGAGCCGGAATTTCCGGATGAGCTACGGAAAACCGGGGAACGGAAAACCAACGGACTCCCGGGTCGCAGAAAGAGATGGACAGAGTCTGGCTCTATCTGGCGGCGCTGAGAGCATCTGCCTTTAGCTGCTCTACATTCCGCAAAATGGTATTCACATGAATCAGGGCGATCTCGCCCGTCTTGTTCAGATTATTCAGATTATAAAGGAAATCCAATAGACCAATTTTATTGTAGCATAAAGAAACGCTTAACGTAAACAAGCTGATCAAAAAGCGAGATACAGCACATGTAAACACAACAGGCCGGGAGGTTTCCACTCTCGGCCCGCTGTCCTTATGCCAGTCAGGTATTCAAAAACTCAGCCTGTGTCATAATCGCCGGATTTTTTACGCCGGACTCTAAGAAATCCTTATCACCGGTCAGCAGCACATCGGCTTTCGCTTCAATGGCTGCCCGCAAAATAAGGCGGTCATTGGCATCTCTGATTTGTGGTTCGGTCATATCTTCCTCTGTCGGGACGGGAACCAATTCCAGGGTCAGCAGCGCGACGGAAAGAAATTTGTCCAGCGCGGCAGAAATGAGAACATTTGTATCAATCAGAACTCTCATGCCTTTTCGTCCTCATTTCTCAATTCCCTGACGAGCGCCATAACATCATCTTCCGAGGTCAGACCGGTGCGTTCTGCTTCTCCGGCCATTTCCTGCTGAAGCACTTGCATGGCATACACAGCAGAATTGACAATGCGGACGGTGTTTCCCTCAACGATAAAAGTGACTCGATCACCGTTTGACACACCAAGCACTTCACGAACATCTTTCGGGATTGTGATTTGCCCTTTTGCCATGACTTTGGCATTGTCCACAAACGCATTTGCTAACATGATTTTGCACCACCTTTCTGAAATATAGAAAGTAGGGATTTCCCTACTTCTATTATACACAGAACAAAAGAAAAGATCAACGGGAACCGATGAAAATATACTTTCAAGGCCGGTACAAGCTGCAAGATTGTGACTTTTTTGTGAATTTGATTAAAAAAGTCCGGATGCCATTTACGGCCCATCCGGACTTTTCTCATACTTTATCTTTCGTCAGCTCATAATAGAATATATACTGCTGCATGATCCCTCTCATGCCGTGGTATCTTCTGTTAGGGAATCCTCGTTTATAATGCTTTTCCAGCACCTGGCGGATATGGGTGTCAATGGGAAAAGCGTCCATATGGTGAAGCGCAAAAAGGCAGATACAGTCCGCTACTTTTTCACCCACCCCGCAAAGCTTCATCAGCTCCTCTTTTGCCTGACGGCGGGATCGCATTCCCCTGATCCTCTCCAATGAGATTTCCCCCGTATCAATGCTTTTCGCGGTGGAAACAATATAACGTGCCCGGTATCCCAGCCCCAGATTCCGCACTTCTTCCTCCGTGGCCGCCGCCAGAGCAGATACTGTAGGAAAGGCATAGTATTCCATGCCGTCCGGCGCCTCTTTCTTTTCTCCGTAATACATGCAGAGAGCTTCGATACACTTCCGTATTCTGCTTATGTTGTTCTGCTGAGAGATCAGAAATGTAACGATCATCTCCCACAGATCCTGCCGGAGAATGCGGATCCCTTCCCCCTTATCAGCCGCCGCGCACAGATATCTGTCCCGGGGATTCACTGCGTCTATATAGCGGCCGTAGTCGTTATCCAGGTCAAAATAAGTGATCCAGATTCCCAGAAATTCCGTATCGCTGCAATGAAAATCTACTACAGAACCTTTCTGCTCCATCTTCAGATAACGGTCTCCTGCTATCAGCACATATGTATTTTTTCCCGTTTCCTTCATCCGGAAGCACTGTCCGGACCGGCAAATCTGTTCCAGACTGAAATGATCCAGTTCTATAGTGATCATCTGTCGTTCTCCTTTATCATCTTTAGCATCGGTGTACAAAGGGCATCACGCTCCTTGTACACTGACGCCATCTTATGTCCTGTATTGCGGCTTTTATCTACATCTGATGACGCACGATCTTATACTCGTCGCCGGACTGATAATACGGGCATTCTCTGTAACCGCTGCTGACAAATCTGTAATACTCGTCCTCATCCAGGCTTACGTCGCAGTAATAGCCTTCACTGTCCTCATCGTAAACATAATTGGCACAATACTCACAGCTTGTACTCCGCTTCATATTTTGATCCACACCTCTCTTATTCCTCCACTCCAACGGGCAATGGTATATAATATACGATCCACCTTTTTAAATCCGCGTCGGCTCCCTCTGTTTTGATAAAGCCATTATCCCACACCCTCTTCTTCTTATCAAGAATTTTTCATACGATCTACAATCGGGCAGGGGCGTTTTTTTCTCCAGGATCAGCACGCAAAACCGGGCAGAACAGGCGGCTTTTCTGTCAGCCGCCTGTTCTGCCCGGAATTTTCCGTCGCAGTCCGGATACCCGGAATCACTGTCGTCATTTGTTTACACACATATAAAATGATACTGCCACGCGTTGTACTCTCCCATCACAACAGGTACCGGAAATCCCACTGTCATAAGAGCCGCGCCGCTGAACATTTTTCCGGTTTCCTGAACCTTGTACATCTTTTCCGGAAGAAGCCCCATGCAGCGTATATAGGAAACCGGCGCGTTGGCGTGGACATTTATATTCACAATATTAAGAAGCATCTCTTCTCTATCCCTGCTGACAAAAGACCATGCCGCGGCATCCGGATGCGCGCAAAGGTCTGTAAGACGGTAATATCGTCCTTCATGCAGCAGCTCCCAGTTTTCTTTATAAGCCCTGATCTGTCCTCTTACCTCCTCTTTTTCTTTTTCCGTAAGGGTATTCAGGTCAAGCTCATAACCGAAACTTCCGGACATGGCCACTACGGCGCGTGTGTGAAGAGACACCGTTCTTCCAGTCTGATGATTGGGAACTGCGGATACATGCGAACCCACGGCTGATATCGGATATCCGAAAGAGGTTCCATTCTGGATATAAATCCGTTCTATGGCGTCTGTGTCATCGCTGCACCAGATCTGGGGAGTATAGTAAAGCATTCCCGCGTCAAACCTTCCGCCGCCTCCGCAGCATCCTTCTACCAGAAGATCAGGAAAACGTGTTGTCAGACGTTCCAGAAAGTCATAAACGCCCAGCACATACCTGTGCATGATCTCACCAAAATTCTGACAGCCGTTTACCGCCGTATAAACATCATTGATACTCCGGTTCATATCCATCTTGATATATTCGATCCGCGCCTTTTCCAGATTGCCGCTGATCTGCTCAAAAATATGATCCACAACTTCTTTTCTGGAAAAATCAAGCGTGAGCTGGTTCCTTCCCATGACAGGCATCCGTCCCGGTATCCGGAACGCCCAGTCCGGATGTTTCCGGAACAGTTCGCTGTCCTCGTTCACCATTTCCGGTTCTATCCAGAGACCGAACTTCATTCCCATGTCATGGATTTTTTCAGATAGCGCACTTAATGACATACCGATCTTTTTCTCATTTGCCGCCCAGTCGCCCAGACCTGCGTCCTCGTTGTCCCTTTTTCCGAACCACCCGTCGTCCAGGACGAACATTTCCACTCCCAGTTCAGCCGCCTGTCGCGCAATATCCAGAATCTGGCTGCCGGTAAAGTCAAAATATGTGGCTTCCCAGTTGTTTATCAGGACAGGACGGCGGATATCCCGGAACTTTCCTCTGCATACATGCCGCCGGATCAGTTCATGATATATATGGCTGAGCTTCGCGAGGCCTTCATCCGTATACGCCATAGCCACTTCCGGGCTGTAAAAACGCTCGCCCGGAGCCAGCGGATATTCAAACATTTCCGGAAGAATACCCATCTGCATCCTGGTCTGTTCAAACTGATCCTTTTCCGCCTCGAACCAGAAATTCCCGCTGTAAAGAAAGGACATTCCCCAGCATCCGCCGTACTTTTCCGTTGTTTCCTTCTCTGCCAGGATCACAAAAGGATTGTGCTGATGGCTGGACGCGCCTCTCCTGCTCCCGAATCCCAGACCGCCATGGCTCACCGGAACGCGCTCTATATTCCGTTCCATCGCATGACGTCCGTAAAAGTGAAGAAGGTCAAAGTCTCCTGTAAGAAAATCCAGGGACGCGCTGAATACTTTATCCAGATATACTTTCTTTTTTCCGTTATTCCATACTTCCGTACTCCTGGTGATCACGTCAAGTTCCGGCAGCACTCCATAACGCAGAGTTACTTCCACCCCTGTCGCCTTATCGCGCAGGAGTACTTCTACTGTGTATGCCTCTTCAGTATCCGCGTACACAGCCGGAAGTCCGGGAATCATATATTTCCCTTCATATCTTTTGCTGCTCAGATACCTCAGGTCTGCTGCAAATACGCCATTTTCGTCTTTCATTCTGAAAGCCGGACTGCGGAAATCCCCGTTTCCGTAGCAGGAATATTCCTGAGGCAGATAATCCATGGAAATCTCTCTTTTTTCTTTTACTTCATACGGGTTTCCGGAAAATCCCCTGTCATTATAGGACAGAAGGTTTTCCGCGCTGCCTTCTGTCCTTGGTCCATAATAGAGATGAAGGAGAAATCCATGTTCCATAATTCCCATCTGGTAAGTCGTACGTCTGGTTTGCATTGTGATTGTCTTCATAGAATTGTCCTTTCTCCGATGGATATTTTATTTTCCTCCTGTCATCGCCACGCCTTCGATAAACTGTTTCTGGAAGATCAGATACAGCACCACCATGGGCAGCATTGCCAGAAGAGAACCTGCCATCAAAACCGGATAATTGGTGCTGAACTGTCCGTTCAGAGTAGAAAGACCTGCGGACAGTGTCGTATGGTTAATATTGGTGTTAGCGACCAGAGGCCACATCAGGTCTGTATAAGCAAACACAGCGGTAAATACAGACAGCGCCGCCACAGAGGATTTTGTCAGCGGGAACAGCACCTTTATAAAGGTCTGCCAGCGGTTACAGCCGTCCAGATAGGCCGCTTCCGCGATTTCGTCCGGTATACCCATATACGCCTGTCTGAGGAAGAATGTTCCGAACGCGCTGACGATACCTGGAAATACAAGGGAAAACAGCGTATCTGTCAGTCCTACCTTGGCGAGCATCTGATACTGCGGGATAATGAAGATCTGTCCCGGGATCATCTGCTGGACAATGATCAATGTAAACAGGATATTTTTCCCTTTAAAATTCAGTTTCGCAAACGCATAGCCCGCCATAGAACAGAAAGCGACTGCGCACAAAACGCGGAACAGGATCATTAAAGCCGTATTGATATACAGATTTCCAAAAGGAAGCAGGTCTATCGCATTTTTAAAAGAATCCAGGTTCCAGTGCGACGGCAGGATCGTCGGCGGTATCTGTGGGACCTCCGCGTTTGTTTTGAAAGCGGTCAGAATCATCCAGATAAAGGGAAAAATCATGATAACAGATCCGATTCCCAGGGCGATATAGATTCCTGCCGTTGAGTGTCTTTTACTTTTCTTCATTCTCTGTCCCTCCCGTTATACTTCATAGTTGCCCCACTTCTTCTGGCCGATAAACTGAATCACCGTCACAATGGCAATGATCAGCACTGTCCAGATAACGATCGCCGACGCATAGCCCCTGTTTCCGGAAACAAAGGATTCACGGTAGAAAAGATAGATTAACGACTGAGCTTTACTCAGAGCGGGATTACCTTCTCCTACCATCATATAGATCAGATCGTATATTTTCAGAGAGGCCATCAGTCTCATGATCAGCACGACAAAAAGTGTCGGGGAAACCATTGGCAGGGTGATATGTATAAACTGCTGTACTTTTGTAGCCCCGTCCAGGCTGGCGGCCTCATAGTAACTTTTGGATATATTCTGCAGTCCCGAAAGAAGAAGCACCGCGTCATATCCCAGAGCGCTCCAGATCGATACGATTGCTACTGTGATAATGATCAGATTTGGATTGGTGATCCAGTCCACATGAATATGGAAAACCGTGTTGATAATTCCATATTCGGAGTTAAACATCCATTTCCATACCATAGCGACAGCCGCCGGAGCGACTACCATGGGCAGAAAATAAACGGCCCGGAAAAATACTTTTCCTTTTATTCTGGAATTCAGCAGATTCGCGATAACCAGAGCAAGTCCCACGCCGACCGGAACTGTCAGGATACAGAACAGAATCGTATTCCAGGTCGCCCGCCAGAATTCAGAACTGGTAAACATGGTCGCAAAATTACTGAGTCCCACAAAGTCATAATCGCCGAATGCTTTTGCATTTGTAAAGCTCAGAAAAATCGTCTGCAGAAACGGATATACATTGAGTATCAGAAGCCCAATGATCGTAGGCGCAACCAGAAGATAACCCCACTTCTGATCCTGGGCCTGTTTTGTGTTTCTTTTCATCATTACTACCCCCTTACAGTCTCAGGCTTTCCTGATTTCTTCTTTCACAATTTCCTGTATAGTCTCAATACCTTCCTCCACAGTAGTGTTTCCGGCATAAATATCAAGCACCGCAACCTCTACCTTGGGCTCCCATGCCGGACGTGAAGGATTCGTAAGATATTTCACGCTGTAATCAAACATATCGATCAGGTTCTCCACATGAAGATCATAGCCCTGCTGCACAAAGGTATCCACCCAGGTCTGCTCCAGTCCGTTGTAGGCGGGAATAGACACTCCGGTTTCTCCCTGAAGTCTCTGGCCTTCCTCAGATCCCAGAAATTCAAGGAAATCCATGGCGGTCTCTTTGTGTTTACCATGGGCGGGCGTAGCATACGTCACACTGTTGGATATAGACGCTCTTCCATCGCCTTCGGCCGGATCGGGACATTTTGGAAGTACAGCGACATCCCATTTCCCATTCATTTCGGGATAGTTCTTGCAGAGATTGACAAGATCCCAGTTTCCCGCATAATACATAGCGCCCTGTCCGGAAAAGAACAGTTCAGATGCTCCGGTGTTTGCGAACTGCGCCTGTGTAGGACACCAGTCGTTTTCCTGAAGCCCGATATAATATGCGATAGCCTCTTCAGTCGCCTCTTCTGTATAGCACGGCTCCGTTCCGTCTTCATTCAGAATACGTCCGCCGTTCTGATATACAAAATTCCAGTATCCGATCTGGTCATGAGAACATGCCATATAGCCATATTTCCCTGTGGTGTCATAAATTTTCTGTGAAGCCTCTTCCAGATCGTCCCAGGTCCATGTATCATCCGGATATGCCACTCCTGCTTCGTCAAAGATCTCTTTGTTGTACAAAAGCCCTACGATATCTTTATCCTTTGGAACGCCATAAAGCTTTCCGTCGCTTCCTTTTGCATTCTCCACAGCCGTTTCCGCGTAATCCTCCGGATTGATGAGATCCGTGCAGTCCTCCAGCATTCCGGCGTCTGCATATTTATACATCTGGTTGGAGTGCATCCAGAAAATATCCGGCATTGTATTACTGGTTGCCGACGCTTCCAGCTTCGTCCAGTACTCATCCCATCCCAGAGCCTGCACCTCGATCTCCACATCAGGATGTTCTTCCATGTATGCCGCTGCCAGAGTCTCCATTCCGTCCTTCTGTCCCTGATCCCATATCTGGAAAATCAATTTGTTGTCATCTCCGGAGCCTGTGCCGCAGGCTGTAAGCCCTGCTGTCATGACAAGCATTCCTGCCGCCACAATTCCCTTTTTCCAATGTTTTTTCATAGTAACCTCCTCCTTTTCCCTGAGGAAAACCGCCGGCCAGCATTTTCTCCTTTTTTACTATGTGATAACAGTATATTCTCAGAGAATATGTTCTTCTATGGCCTCATGTAATACCTTTATGTCTTTTTGTGATATTTTCCTTGATTTTCACCTTATACATGGGATAAAATTATCAATATATCACAATGGAGGGAATCTATATGGCTGGTACAGGCACGCTTTTTCATCTTTTTCCAAATCTGTACTTTGTAGATCTCTGTCTGTATCAGACAGGATATGAAAGATGCGATCCCGGACATTTCTTTGGTCCGTTCGTATGGAAACAGTATCTTTTTCATTATGTTCTTTCGGGAAAAGGGACTTTCTGTGTTATCGATCAGCACAACGAAGAAAAAGTATATAAGATTCACGCCGGACAGGGATTTCTGATCTTTCCCGGTCAGCTCACTCATTATCACGCAGATATGGAGGATCCCTGGGAATATACCTGGATCGAATTTAACGGAGTACGTGTGGAAGAAGTTCTTATGAATTGTAATATGAGTATCACAAGTCCGATCTACCGACCTGTAAATACATATTTTTCCTCAAAACTGAGAAATACGATGCTGGAAATGGCCTTCCCTGAAAAAAGCAGTACCGATTTCTATTCTATCGGGGATCTTTACAAATGTATGGATTACCTGATCCGTTCTTCCCAGAGCAGTTCCTCTGTCTCTGAGAAAACGCCGCTGGATGCCTATATCAAAAAAGCCACCCAGTTCATCGAGCAGAATTTTTACAAAAACATCAGTATAGAGGACATTGCGTCCCACTGTAATATCAGCCGGGGCTATCTTGACAGAATCACAAAACAGCAGACCGGCCAAAGCCCTCAGGAGCTGCTGTTTAAATACCGTATGTCAAAAGCGGCGCAGCTTCTCCGCCTGACCGGTCTGTCAATCAAACAGATCGGAAAAGAAGTCGGCTATCCGGATCAGCTGCGTTTTTCCCGCGCCTTCCGAAAAGCCTATGGTCTTCCGCCGTCACAGTGGCGCGCGCAGGAAACGGCAAAAAAAAACATCACATAAACTACGTCTTGGATATCTGAGGACATATGCCGGATTCTATAATAATCTGAACCGGTTCTTCTGAAAAGTAAGTATCCCTTCGTCCCGCATTTTCCCCAGTTCACTGGACATGGCGCTGCGGTCCACGGAGAGGAAATCCGCAAGCTGCTGGCGGTTGAACGGGATCTCAAAAGAAGACCTGCCCTGTCTCTTCGCCTCGTCGGAAAGATAGGACAAAAGTTTTTCCCTTGTAGTACGTTTCGACATGTGAAGGAGCTTCCGCATCAGTTTTCTGTTCCTTTCTGATATAGCGAAAAAAAGATTCTGGACTACCAGAGAGTGAAAACGACAGGCAGAAGGACAGGTCGTCAGAATTTTTTTCATATTAAGAAAAAGAACGATACTGTCTTCCACCGCCGTTACGTCGTTCATCACCGCACCGCTGTCCGGTGACGCATAGGCCTCTCCAAACATCTCTCCGACCTCCACAATATTGATAATACTTCTGTTTCCCCAGTAATCATCTCTCTGAATGGACAGCCTCCCTTCCACTAAAATAGAAATATCTCCGATATGTTCTCCCTGACGGAGCACATACTCTCCTTTCTTATATCTTTTCTCCGCTGCCTGCAGACAGTCCAACATCGCCAGGATCTCTTCCTCACCCACGCCTGCAAATAATCGTGTTCTTTTTAAAACCGGAATATATTTTTTCATAAAAGTCTTCTTTCTGTTGTAAATACAACTGTTTTGTTTTAAATATCGTATTATAATCTGCCCGTAAAGTCAATGTCTGATACCTGCCGGAGGCTTATCTCCGTAATCCGGTAGTGCCGGAGCAGCATACAGAGCAGAAACTCTGAAACAGCAAGGCAACATAACATATTTCCAGATACAGAAAGGTGAAAGACTATGATCAGAAAAATTATCCGCATCGACCAGGAAAAATGCAGCGGCTGCGGAGCCTGCGCCGCAGCCTGCCACGAGGGCGCTATTGAAATGGTAAACGGCAAAGCCGTACTCGCCAGAGAAGACTACTGCGACGGCCTGGGAGACTGTCTGCCCGCCTGTCCCACAGACGCCATCTCCTTCGAGGAGCGGGAAGCCCCCGCCTACGATGAAGCGGCTGTCCTGGCAGCGAAACGGATGAAAGATGCCGCGCCGCTCCCCTGCGGCTGTCCCGGTACCCAGGCAAGGGCAATAAAAAGAGACAACAGTTCCATGGACGCGCCTGCCGCAGGCTCCACAAACGGGCTTAACGCAAATTCATCTTCCGCTTCCGGCGCCGGATTTTCTGCAGGCAGTCAGCTGCGGCAGTGGCCGGTGCAGATCAAACTTGTACCTGTGCACGCCCCGTACTTCGACAACGCCAATCTTCTGGTGGCCGCCGACTGCACCGCCTACGCCTACGGAAATTTCCATAACGAATTCATCCGCAACCGCATTACGCTCATCGGCTGTCCCAAGCTGGACGAAGGAGATTATACGGAAAAACTGACGCAGATTATCGCGGGAAATAATATCAAAAGCGTCACCGTAGCACGCATGGAAGTTCCCTGCTGCGGCGGAATCGAAAACGCAGTGAAGCAGGCCCTCCAGGCAAGCGGCAAGTTCATCCCCTGGCAGGTGGTAACCGTCTCTACGGATGGAAGGATACTGGAATAACAACGGGACGGATTCCGGAATGATACCGGAAAGGACAGTGGGGAGAATTCCAAGATGATGCCGGAAAAGACGGTGGGGAGAATTCCAAGATGATGCCGGAAAGGACGGTGGGGAGAGTTCCAAGATGATGCCGGAAAGGATACGGAAATTCTCTGCAATACGGTAATTTGAGATAATATGTCAATTTCTTCTGTAGTATATGCTTCTCCTCTACAGTAATTTTGGGGTTTTTCTTGATTTTTACTGTATGGGATAGCTCCTTTATACCGTAGTTCCCAGTAGTTTTCTGGTATTTTCCGTATGGGACAACTCCTTTATACCGTAGTTTCCAGCAGTTCCCCGGTATTTTCCGTACGGGACAACTCCTTTATACCGTAGTTTCCAGCAGTTCCCCGGTATTTTCCGTACTGGACAGCTCCTTTATACCGTAGTTTTCAGTAGTTTTCTGGTATTTTCCGTATGGGATAGCTCCTTTATACCGTAGTTTCCAGTAGTTTCCCGGTATTTTCCGTATGGAAGAGCTCCTTTATACCGTAGTTTCCAGTAGTTTCCCGATATTTTCCGTATGGGATAGCTCCTTTATACCGTAGTTCCCAGTAGTTTCCCGGTATTTCCCGTACTGGACAGCTCCTTTATACCGTAGTTTCCGATATTTTCGCGATTTTTACCGTATTCAACACTTCCTGTGTACCGTATAAAAATATACGTCACAAAAAAAATACTGTACAAGATTGGCAACAAAGGAAAAGATGGATAAAAGGACATCCTGCTCACGGATAATATCCGGAATAAGCCCCAAATATAAGGAAACAGGCAAAAGCACTTAAATATTCTCTAAAATCACTTGCATAATAATCAAAAGCACTTAGACAGCAATCAGAAATAACATCAAAAAATTCTAAGGAGGAATCATCAATCATGAACCAAAAAATGTTTTGTTTTCAATGTGAACAGACCGCCTGCGGCAAAGCCTGTACAGGCGCAGCCGGAGTATGCGGAAAGAAGGCGGATACCGCCGAACTTCAGGACAGACTTACCGGATCGCTGATTGGCCTTGCCAGATTGATAGAAGGAAACGAAAGCCTTATCACCCAGGAGACAAACGTACTGGTAACAGAAGCCCTTTTTGCCACGCTTACCAATGTAAACTTCGACAACGACGCGATCGAAGAACTGACCCGCCGGGTAGAAGAAGAGAAACAGCGCCTGGCGCCGGACTGCTCTGTATGCGGCTCCGCCTGCGGACGGAACGACAACTATGACATGGAAAAACTCTGGAATGCCGATGAAGACGTGCGCTCCCTGAAATCCCTGATCCTTTTCGGCATCCGGGGCATGGCGGCTTACGCATATCACGCCGCCGTTTTAGGCTACACAGACGCTGACGTGAACAGCTTCTTTTATAAAGCACTGTTTGCCGTCGGCATGGACGACTGGGGCATGGATGAACTGCTTCCTATCGTTATGGAGGCAGGTGAAGTCAATCTGAAATGCATGGCCCTTCTCGACAAAGCCAACACGGAGACCTTCGGAGATCCTGTTCCCACAGAAGTAAGCCTCACCGTGGAAAAAGGCCCCTTCATTGTGATTTCCGGACATGATCTCTATGATCTTAAGAAACTCCTGGAACAGACTGAAGGCAAAGGAATAAACATCTACACCCACGGGGAAATGCTGCCCGCACACGCCTATCCGGAGCTGAAGAAATACTCTCACCTGAAAGGCAATTTCGGCACCGCATGGCAGAACCAGCAGAAAGAATTCGCAGACATTCCCGCCCCTGTACTTTTTACCACAAACTGCCTGATGCCCCCGAAAAAAAGCTACTCTGACCGGGTGTTTACCACAGAAACCGTGGCATATCCGGGACTTACACACATCGGCGAAGATAAAGATTTTAGTCCGGTAATTGAAAAGGCCCTGGCTCTTGGCGGTTATTCTGAAGATAAAGTGTTCGCCGGAATCAATGGCGGAACAAAGGTAATGACCGGATTTGCCCGGAACACTGTCCTTTCCGTGGCAGACAAGGTTGTTGAGACTGTAAAAGCAGGCGCCATTAAACATTTCTTCCTGGTTGGTGGCTGTGACGGCGCAAAAGCAGGCCGGAATTATTATACAGAATTTGTAAAACAGACTCCCTCCGACAGTATTGTTCTGACCCTTGCCTGCGGCAAATATCGCTTTAATGATCTGGATCTTGGAACAATCGGCGGACTTCCCCGTATCATGGATATGGGCCAGTGCAACGACGCCTACAGCGCCATCCAGGTGGCCGTGGCTCTTGCCAACGCTTTCGGCTGCGGAGTCAACGACCTGCCGCTTTCCATGGTACTGTCCTGGTATGAACAGAAAGCAGTCTGCATCCTGCTGACTCTTCTGCACCTTGGCATTAAGAATATCCTTCTCGGGCCTTCCCTTCCGGCGTTTCTATCGCCAAACGTGCTGAATTACCTGGTGGAAAACTACAACATCGCTCCTATAAGCACTCCGGAGGAAGATCTGAAAAAGCTTCTTGGTTAAACTTCTGAAAATGACAGTTCCCCGGCAGGTTTCCTATTTCCACGCCTGCCGGGGAACGACTGTTTCTTCATATAACCCGCGCTCCGCTATTTTCTGTCTTTTTATTTCCCGTTTTTCATCTTTAAAATCCCATACATTCTCTCATCCAGATACCGCTTAAGCACCGGCTCCGGATCAAAGCCAACGCCGTGATAATATTCCTCCGCCACAGGTCCGCCGGTCTGTGAAACTCAAACTGTGAACCTGCAATATCTCCAAGAACGGCTCCAATTACCGCCATTTTTATCAACTCCCCGGCCTTTTTTATCCAAATATTTCCTCAAACGCACTCGTCACTGTAACAGAAACGTATGGTCTGTCTCCTTCCATATCCTGAACAATCTCCAGTTTATCTCCGTAAGTACTTGTCATATTTCCCGGCTGCGTACAGACACTTTTCCGCTCCACGCTCATCCTGGGATCCGCCACGCGGCAGAACTGCTCGTAAAGCGCCTGACTGGCCGCGAGGGCAGTGTCGGAACCACTGGAATATACATATTTCCACTGGGCTTTTGCCACTCTTCCATTCTGAAAGGTTAATATCAGAGAAGCTGGTTTTTCCATTAAAGTAGGTACAGAAAAATACTGTGTCTCCTGATCCATTCCAATCTGCACCAGATATGAAGTTCCCAGGGCTTCCAGCGCCTGCGCCTGCTCCCATCCGAAAATTTCTCTTACTTTTCCAATGCTGCGCACAGCTTCATCATCTGGAACAACAATATTATCTGTTTCTTCTGTGGATACAGGTTCTCCTTCTACAGAAGCCTGAGAGGCGGCCGGAGCCGCCCCTGCAGTTGTAAATGTCTGGATCTCTCCGGCGTACTCCTGGCCGTCCTGGATCACAAAAAACTGATACTTGTAGGAAGTTCCCGGGGTCAGCGCGATCCCCAGCTCTCCCTGCACGTCATACCACATGTTAAAGCGGCTTTCCGGACGCTGACAGTCCTCCACATGTCTTGTGAGAAGTGTATCGTTTGCATCCCACAGATAGCAGCCTACCTGAGCCACCGGGTATCTGGCCGGATTATCTACCTTTGCCGAAAGCACCGCCGTTGTCTCCTGTATCTGAGGCTGGTCATAATTTATAGTATAGCCGGAGGCCGTAGCCTGCGCCGCTGTATTTCCGTCCCAGTGGAAGAACGTATACTGCGGATCGCCAATCTCAATCGTGGCTCCCACCCATGCCTGAGTATAGGAATCATCCCAGGCGTTCTGCTGGATCACAGTGACTGTATTCCCGGAAACCGCCTTTACGATTGCCCAGTGAACACTGTAATTATCGCGGATGATATCGCCCACCTGCGGCGAAGACGTTTCCGCGAAACTGCCGGAATCCACAAGCGGCGTGGAATATATATCGTTCAGTCCATAGACATTCTGCCCGTATACCTGGCTGTAAAAGCGTTTTACAAAGGCCGCGCAGCTGTAAGTGGCGTCCATATCCACGCTTGAATCATAGGGCCGGTACAGCGCTTCCACAGTCACGCCGTTCACCGTAATACTGTCTACCACTCCGGAATCAATGGATACATAGTTATAATTCTGCATCCCTGCCTTCACATCCGTCGGATGAAAACAAAATCCTGCCAGCATCATAGCTGCCGCTCCGCATACAACTGATTTAAAAACAACTTTTCTCATATTTTTTATCCTCCTTTATGAATAATCTTCTTTTTACGGACGGTTTCGTTTTACGAAAACCGCCGTCCTTTGTTTTGATATATTCATTGTACAGGATAAAAAAACAAATTTGTTTTTCCCTCTCGTTAAATCAGATCATACAGTTCGTACAGAGAAAGTATGCTCTGAAGCGTCATTTTCCGCCCCATAAGCTGCCGGTAAGTAGCGGATTTCACCCGTCCTTTTGCCTTCTGCTCTTCCATTTTTACTACAGCTTCTTCATATTCCTTCTGCACGGCACACAGCATTTTTTCAAAATTCTCCAGACGTTCCTCATTCATTTGATACATCCTCCCATATCATCCGGCAGATATGCCAGCTTTTGACTACCTGTCACCGGTCTGCCATTACACTTCAGCCAGCTTCTTCAATCTCTCAAAAAGATGAGAAGTCGCATAGAAAGTTGTCTCATAGTGCATATAATCCAGTATATTCTCATCCCACAAAACCCGCAGAACAGGAGCAAATTCCTCGTCTCCGTCCCAGAACTGAAGAATCACATCCATAAAATCAAACAGCAGGATTTTGTAAGAAACGTCCCCTACCTTTTCCGGAGTTCCGCCCAGACTTTCACAGGCTTCCTCAAGCTGAGCGCATTTCCCCGCAAACCGCGCGGCGTCCCGGGCAAACATATCTGATCCCGGAGCCGAAGCCACCATCAGCCCCCTCAGGGCGTTCAGGGATACAAACTTTCCGGAAGGCCTGCAGTCCGGCTTTGAATAGCATAGAACGTCAAAAATCGTCATACTTGCATTAAACCCCGCATGGATCCAGGAATTTTCTTCATTGGAATAATATTCTACTTTTCCGTTGGTCCGGCTGATCCGGCATTCCTGTCCGGCAAAATTCATAAACAGATATTCTTCTGAATTTTTCAGCCCGAATTTTTCTATCATCTTCTGCTGATCGTATTCCAGAAATTTCTTTTCCATAGAATTCCTTGTCACTTCATAATTTGAAATTGCTGAACGTTCCATACTTCCTGTTTTTCTCCTTTTTTCTGAAAAATCCATTCTGCCAAATTACTATTTTCCCTTTTTTCCTACGATGCCAACGCAAAAATATTTTATTCTAAGAAACAGATTCCCCACAGGCCAAGCCTGCTCGAATCCTTCTTTCAGAAATCTTATGTCTCTCTCATCATGGCATTGGTAATGTTAAAGAAAAAATACTGCGCAGTCCCTCAATACCCGATTTCCTTCAAAACGCAGTCTACCGTCTCCGCCAGGGATACGCTGAACTCTTCCGTCATCCAGGGCGTTTCCTCCCCTCTTATACAGCGGCCCAGTTGTTCCACCTCCAGGCAGTAATTGTTCGGGACCTCCACTGTATGTAATTCATCCAGCCCGTCAAAGGTGCGTATACGATAGGTCAGGCTTCCCGGCGCGTTAAAGGCAAAATTCTCCGAGACGATCGAACCTTTTGAACCGTGAAGCTGGAAACGGTCCAGGGCGGAATTTTTTTCTGTCTCCAGCACCATTCCACAGTCAAAATGCGCCTTCAGCCTGCCGGGATATTCAAAAATCCCCGTGGTATACATATCAATGCCTTCTTCCGAAAAACTGCTGGCCGCATGGATCTTTTCCGGTTTCTTCCCGATCATCCGCTGGAGAAAACTCATTGCATAAACGCCGATATCATAGGTACATCCTCCCAGAGTTTCCCTTCGCATACGGATATTGCTGTGATCATAGTCCGAAGTGATCAGAGCGGCCTCCGCGTAACGCAGCTCGCCGATCACACCGTCCTCCACTGCTTTTCTTATTTCTTTAATGTAGGGGCTGTGCTGGTAGGCAAAAGCCTCCATAAGAAACACATGGTTTTCTTTTGCCGCCTGGAACATCTCTCTGGCCTGCGCAGCCGCAGGCGCCAGCGGCTTCTCACACAGCACATGTTTTCCATGCTGCAGCGCCTTTATGGTCCATTCATAATGCATGGTATTGGGAAGGGGAATATATACCGCTTCGATCTCCGGATCCTCCAAAAGCTCCTCGTAACTTCCATAGGCTTTGCGGAAACCATACTTTTCTTTAAATCTCTGCGCCTTCTCCATGCTCCTTCCCGCTATGGCGGTCATCTCGCAGTTCTGCGCCAGCTTCATGCCTCGTGCCGTATCGCGTTCAAAAATATAAGCAGTTCCCAAAACACCCCATTTGATTTTTTCCATTTTCTTCCCTCCAGTAATTATATAAAACTTTTTCCCAATCAGATCACTTACTCATATCCTATTTATTTTCCATATTGGTCTTTTTATTTTCTGATTTTATCATAGCGGAAGCCAATATTCCATATGATATGAAGAAATATATGGATATATGTTCAGACCTATTGTGAAACTATAAATTATATTTTTTGTGCAAAGTAAAAAGGGAAGCACTAAAATGCCTCCCCAAAAGTTAATACTTCCCCGTTTCCATCTCTCTTTTGATTCTGATAAGCTTCACTCCACAATATATAATAAGATACAGATAAACAATCAACAGGAGACTGAAAAACACAACATACCCGATCGCGTCTCCTTCTTCCACCGCATGACACAGATACGGCACAACGCAACACAAAAGGATTGCAAGACACGGCAGCATACGCGTCTTCATAATGTGCATGATCATGTCGATTTTAGTAGCGGTATCTGAAAAGATTTCCCCCTCGTTTTCTTCCTCTACTTCCACCGCCGGTTTACGAAAATACAGCCATCCCAGGCAGGAAGCCGCATATTCCCAGCCATAATCGGCAAACATCTGGAAATAGTCGCTGTTTCCGGAAGAATTCTTAAAATCCAGACGGTAGATCACGTCCTCCGGTTCACATCTTTCAAATCTGAAAAAACAGGGCGGCTTCATTTTCGTAAGCCTCCATCCGTTCCGGTGCTCCTGCCGGAGCCAGTTTTCCTCCTCTTTAAAGTCAGCGATAGTGTAAAAACGAATCATTGTTTTTGTGTCTTTCATAGTATCTCCTCCCGGCTGTTCCTGTACAGGCGTTCAATACGGCGGATTTCCATATTCAGGACTTCGCGGCCCAGTTCTGTGATTCTGTAAAGCTTTCTTTTGTTTTCTTCACAGCAGAAGCTGATCAGACCGTCTTTCTCCATCTTTGCCAGAGTTCCATACATGGTTCCCGGACTGATATTGACCTCTCCATCTGTCATCTCTTTTACCATCTGTCCGATCCCATAGCCATGCTGGGGCTTCTGAAGGCAGAATAAAATATAAAATCCTGTTTCCGTCATTGGAACATAAATACGTTTGATCCTGTTGTCCATATGCACCTCTTATATTTCATCTCGATATATCGAATTTCGATATATAAACTATATCGTAGTTCGATATAGTTTGTCAATATTTATTTCTGCAAAACCACAAAAAAATTCCCCTGTAATTTCACCACCTTACAGGAGAAGTTTCATTCATCTGTTTTACATAGGATTCACACTATTTCAAATTATTTATTTCCACGCACTGCGTTCGCCACGCCAAGTACGGCAGCGAACAACACTCCTGCCACCGGCCAGACGATCCAGGTCATATCCCATTTCCCGCTTATAAAGCTGGCTCCCAGATAAAGAGCCGTTACCAGGCACCAGTATATTCCCGATAAAGGCGAATTTTTCTTCTTCTGGAGTTTCTTTTCCCTGGAGTACTCTCCCTCTTCCAGAAGCGCCTGATAACTGTCGTAGATCATTCCGGACCAGACAAACAGCGCCACGCCGCATGCAACCAGAACAAGGATGAGGGCGGCAAGATTTACATACACAAAATCCGGAGCCCCAAACGCTGCGGCGATCATTAACGGGATCGCACTGATAATGCAGAGAACTACTCCGCAGATCACACAGTTTCTATGTATACCTGCAAAATCGTCCCTGCGGGTCTGCGCAAGTCCCGCCACTCCGTATTCTGTGGCAATGCTCTCTTTTTCTATAAATTCGTACGGCTCCATTTTCATTCCATAAGAAATAAATACGGCCACCGCACAGGCGATCATCAGCAAAATAATAATCGTGCCGATCCCTCCGGCCATGTCTTCGCTTATAGGAATTTTTTTCTGTTCTGCATTTCCTGCCAGAAGGATCAGCGGTACCGGGGAAAAGATACAGGCTGCTACCGCAGCCGCCACACGGGGAGCATATTTTTTTATCAGTTCCAGGTACTCTCCTGCCGTTTCCGGGCAGACTTTTTTCAGACTTTCCTCATTTTCCACTCCGCTTTCTACCGCCGGTTCGCGGTCTGTCTCCGGTTTTTCCATCTCCTCTTTCAGAAGATAGTCTGTACTGACCTCAAAAATCTGACTAAGCCTGATGATTCTTTCCAAATCTGGGATAGACGTTCCGCTTTCCCATTTCGATACTGACTGACGGGATACCCCGAGCTGCACGGCAAGCTCCTCCTGGGACCATCCGTTTTGCTTACGGAGGTTTAAAATTTTTTCTGCTAGTATCATCTCGTTCCTTCCTTTCCTGATGCAGTTTTTACTGTCGTCCTCTGTTATGCTATGATTCTAGCAAAATTTCCGGTTGCGTGCCACCAATCCCCCTTGAAAATCTGTCAACCGGCAGTTGCAATGCCGTAAATCCGGAGATTTCAGGGTATGTCGCGCGTCTGTTCTTTTCATAGCCATCTGTCAGCTTTTCTGAAACATCTCTTCTCAGTTTACTCTGATCAGGCATTTTACTTCGGCTCCTCCCTTTTTGTGATTGCCGAATTTCAGCAGTCCTCCCTGCTCCTCCAGAAATCTTTTTGCAATGGCGAGGCCCAGTCCCTGATGTTTCCTGTCATGACGGCTGGTATCTCCACTGTAAAACTCCCGGGATGCATATTCCAGATCCTTTCTGGAAAATCCCGGACCATAATCGCGGACGGCCGACTCCAGATATTTCTGCCCTTCTCTGATACACAGCCTGATCCTTACTTCTATCCCCAGTTCTTTATCCGTACGCTCGGCGCCATTGCTGAGAACATTTTTCCACGCCCGAAGAATACTCTCGGGTACACAGGAAATTTCACCGCCTGACATTTCAGGCATACTTAAACCGCCCCTGTGCGTCACTTCCATTCCCGTTCCCCGGGATTGTTCCATTTCTTCAGATTTCCTCGCTGCTTTTTCTTCCGGTATTTCTATATCAAAGATAACGGGAATCTTCTCTGCCGCTGCCACCTGCGCCGCAGCCTGCCGGAGCATTTCAACCATACGGGTACAGGAAACTGTCGTTTCCTTATGTTCCTCGCTGATCCCATAAAGTACCTGCCTGATATGCTCCAGGTACCCTTCGATATCGCCCACATTCGACAGGATATATTCCGTACATTCTCTGTTTTCCGGAGATAATCCGGCTTCCGCCAGAAGCTCCGCATTTCCCTTAATGATCGTAAGGGGCGTCTTGATATCATGAGTCAGAGAAGCCAGTTGTTCCTGCTTCTGTTGCTCCATATCCCACTGCGCTGTCAGAGATTCTCTGAGCGTTTCTTTCATATGCGAAAGAGACGACATCACTGCGTCGATCTCCCGGATATCCGAAGGATGAGTTTCAAATTCCAGATCGTTTGACCCAATCTTTTCTGTGATCCCGCGCAGTTCTTCAAGCTGCCTGTTTACCCTTCCGGCAAAATATCTGGAAAGAAAAACGGCATTCAGGATAAAAAACACACCGTCCAGCACAAAAAGCAAAAGTTCCGGTCTGGGCAGAATACGGTTCAGCGCATCCCAGGAATATTTCATATACAGATCGTACCGGACAATGCAGACATTGCCGTTCTCCTGCCGGATAAAACGATAATAATTTCCCGAAGAAGCATATATATTTTCATTTTTATACTTTGTCCATGCCGTCTTCCTTTCTTCTTCCGTAAAATCTCCCGAAATCCAGTTTCCTTCCCCGTCAAATATTCCGTATGAACAGCCTGCAGGAATCCACTTTTCCGGCGAGTTTCCGGCGCTCCGGATCTCCCCGGTGTATTCTGTTAACCGATTTTCCGCGTAATTTGCGGGCAGCGTCAATCCGGCATAGGCGAAGATAAGAGCCAGAAGAATATTCCCGGCAATGATCAGAACCGTATTTACGCAGAATAAAACTGCAAATTTTAAAAACAGTCCCGACAATGTTTTCTGTTTCTTTTTTATTTCCACCGATATCCGATCCCCCATACTGTCTCAATTGGATTTATCTCAAACTTTTGAAATTTCGCCCGTATATTTTTTACATGCTCCGTGATCGCCGAGTCGCTGCTGTCGCCGTCATATCCGAATACATGCTCTAAAATCCGTTCTTTGGAAAACACCTGTCCACGGTTCAGCGCCAGAAATTCGCAGATACCGTATTCCGCTTTTGTAAACGCAATCTCCGCATCCCGACAGAAAATCTTTCTCTCCTGCAGCGAAAAACGCACTTCGCCGATACAGAGGGCATGTCTTTTCTCTCTGTTTTCCCGGCGGATATGAGCGGCCACTCTTGCCCTCAGTTCTCCGATACCAAAAGGTTTTGTAATATAATCGTCTCCACCGATCCCAAGACCTTCCATCAGGTCTTTTTCTTCTGTTTTTGCAGTAAGAAACAGAATCGGACAGTCCACCTGAGTCCTGATCTTCCGGCACAGGCTGAAACCGTCTGTTCCCGGCATCATCACATCCAGCAGGATCAGCTGGTATTTTCCCAGAGAACTTTCATCCAGTTTTAAAGGATCATCCAGAGCCGTCACCATATATCCTGATCTGGACAGAGCCTTCCGGATTACTTCCAGGATTCCCCTGTCGTCGTCTATCGCCAGTATTTCAATCATTGCACTGCCTTCCTTCAAAATAGTGATACCACAGACCAATTATGACACAGATAAAGGCCAGGAGCAACAGACAGATAAAAACCGTCTGCTGCAGTTCCGCAAAATATACATCTCCCGGATTCTCCTGATATATGCCGCTCAGCGCCAGCATCGCTCCTCTTGCGCTCCATGTACAGGGAAAGAACCGCCATCTTCCCTCACCCAGACCTGTAAGAAACAAAGCGGACAGCAAAAACTGAGCCACTCCCACGCACTGGGACACGGTTCCGGAGAACGCCAGATTCAGAAACAGGTGCTCCAGATACAGGGGAAGGCTTCCCAGAAAAAGCGCCGCTACCAGAGGAAGATACATTCCTGCCGCAAAACTTTTCCCTTCTCCAAAAGCCGGAAGTAAAAGCCACGATCCCGCCCCAAAAAGCGCCAGGGCTCCGGTTATAGTCAGCAGTCCCATTCCCGCCAGTACCAGGTATTTTACCGTCAGGCCTTTCCATTTTGCCTTCCAGCCTCCCAGAAGAACCTGAAAATGGTTCTGTTCCTCCAGCCGTATGTTTCCCGCGCATACAATACTTACCAGAAACGGCAGGGCAACGCCGATCACCTGGGTATACCCGGATATCCGGTTCATCTCGTCCCAATCAGAAAACCGGTAATACAACAAAAATACCGCACATCCGGACACCGGAACTCCTATATGAAGAAGAGGCAGAAAAGTATGTCTCATTTTCAGAAACTCTCCTCTCATTCCCCTGATCAAAGCCTTCATTTTGAAGCCACCTGCCTTTCAAACCATCTTCTGCTCCCCGCCCAAAATAAGGCAAACCAGAGCAGCGCCGCAGGAATCCCGATAAACAGACTGTTTATTTCGGCAAGTCCCGGCGAATAAGTCATCTGCCCGGGCTGAAGGATCAGGCCGTTAGGCAGCACGCCCAGAACAGGACACATCAGTCTTGCGGTGATAGCCCCCGGAAATAAAGGAAACCAGGGCTTCAGAGAAACAAAAGCCGACAAAACAACATAAAATCCCATATGAAGGACCAGCATCAGAAAGGTTCCCATTTTCTGTGACAGAAACAGGCAGAAAGGAATCTCCCACAGCGTGGTTATCCATATAATAACCCCCGCCACGATCTGCATTTCCAGGGAAGGTGCAAAAATAAACTGTACATGCAGGACTTTTTCCAGTATCATTCCCGCGGCAATGGTAAAAAGTACCACAAAAGCCATGGCAAACCCGGAGATCATGGCTCCTACAAGTATTTTCGCGTCCCATATCTTTTTCATACTGCAGGGAAGAGGCCAGATCGTATAATTCTTTTTCCGCATATCTTTTCCGCCGATCATACTGCAGATAATTCCCAGAAAACCGGGATACAATCCCGTATACCACCAGTTATAGCTGTCAACCGCAAAGTAGATGTGAGTCAGCCACACGGTAAGAAACACAGTGACAAGAGGCATGACGACTGTGATCCATTTCAAAGATGTATGGCGGTATTTTAATTTTTCCGCCGCAAAGAAATCTCTCATCATCTGTCTCCTCCTTTCGCCGCCACCTTCATAAACAACCCTTCCAGATCTTCCTGTTCCTCCGCTCTTCCCTCAAAGCCCAGTCTGCCGTCCGTGATGATCCCGATATAATCCGCCGTCTGACGGATCTCGCTGAGAATATGGCTGGAAAGGATTACCGTGATCCCCTTTTCCGGAAAGCTCCGTATCAGCCTGCGGAGCTCCTGTATCCCCACCGGGTCCAGACCGTTGATGGGCTCGTCCAGCACCAGCAGCCTGGGATGATTTAAAAGCGCAAGGGCGATCCCCAGTCTCTGCTTCATCCCTATGGAAAACCTGCCTGCTTTTTTCTTACCTGTGTCTGCAATATCCGTCAGCTTTAATACCTCATGAATCCTCTCGTCAGCCACTCCCAGAAGCAGCGCCCGGACTTTCATATTCTCCCAGGCGGTAAGATTTTCATAGATGGGCGGCGTTTCGATCAGCGCCCCGATCTCCGCCAGATCCGCCCGCGTCCACTTATGCCCCCGGAAAAATACCGCTCCTGAACTGGGCCTTAAAAGCCCTGTGATCATTTTCAGCAGGGTGGATTTTCCCGCGCCGTTGGGCCCAAGAAGCCCGTATACACAGTTTTCCGGAATATGCATGGTAATGTCCTCCAGCACTTTTTGCCCTTTAAACTCCTTGGACAAATTTTTTATTACAAGTATATCCTGTTCCATTTTTTCCTCCTGAACTCTTTTTGTACGATCAGTATAAAAAACAATTCTAAGGAATTTATAAGGATGGATATTTTTTTCAAAAGACAAAGGGGCTGTCGCAGTTCAAGTTAATGCGGCAGCCCCCACTTTTCTTATTCTTAATCTTACAATCCTTTAAACAAAAAGCTGAACGTCATTTCTTTATCTGTGTTTAACAGATATTCCGGATGGGTGCATGCGCCCCAGGCATCGTCTCCCGCCACTCCCATCTGCGCTTTTGCAGCGCGGATCACAGTATAATGTATCCGGGGCAGTTCATAGGGATGCATTGCGTTTTCCATCTCATGGGGCGTGTAGGGAAGAGCGGAAAACATCATAGGCCCGCTGGCTTTATCCATTTCAAATAACATTCCTCTGCCCTTCCGGTCTGTGACCTTCGCCCAGCGTACCTCTTCTTTTGCTCCACATTCCTGCGGAACAACATATCTCTCCACGCTCTCCGAAACAGTACTCCTGTAAATTCCCAGCTTTGCTCCTTTTTTTCGGTCGGCATAAGTGGATTCAGCGCCCAGTCCATACCATTCAATATTGCTGTAATCTGCGTTCAGCTTAAACATAACTCCAAATTCCGGCATGTCTCCCAGTTCTTTTACAGGATCATATTTCAGAGTAGTCCTGATTTTTCCATCTCCGGCCACCTCATAGGACAGACAGCAGGATGCCACAGGATTGGTGGGCATGATATAGGTAAACATGATTTTTACAGTCTCTTCTCCCTCTTCAACTTCGGGCAGCAGCACTGTATCGTAGGTTCCTTTTCTGAAATCCTTATGGTTCAGATACATACTGGCAATTTTCCACTGACTGTAACGCATAGGCATCAGATTGCCGCAGTCGTTATCTGTCGGCGCTCTCCAGAAATTCGGCCGCGGAATTGCTTCGATCATTTCTCTCCCGCCATATTTGTAAGACGCCAGCCCTCCGTTCAGATAAGAAAAAACCGCTTCGAACTCATCTCCCCTGACGCCAAGATTATGGTAGTTTCTGATCACCCTGATTTTCTTTTGCGCAACCGGCTTATCCTCTTTTTCCACAGAGTATACATATTGTCCGAAAGCAATCTCATATCCGGCTTCCGCCCATATGGTTTCTTCTTTCAGATGGAAAGACACGGTTACTGTATACTCTCCGGGAAGCGTTTCTTTTTCGAAAGGCAGACGGTAGGTTTTTTCACCGAGAGGCTCTACGGAGGTTTCCAGCGTTCCTCTCCGGATCTCCCGTCCATCCCTGGCAACTGTCACTTTACAGATGTAACTGTCCGTGTTTATAAAAAGATTCTTATTCTTTATTATCACAGAAGTCGCATCCGGCTCCGCTTTTATTCCCTGATAATTATATTTAACTTCCTGCATTTTGGGGGATTCGGATCTGTCGCCTCCGTATACAATACCATTGGCGCAAAAATTATAATCCGTGGGACGTTCTCCAAAATCTCCTCCGTATGCCTGAAACTCCCTGCCGTAACGGTCTTTTTTATAAATCGTCTGGTCTATATAATCCCAGATAAAACCGCCCTGATATTTTGGCTCCGTATCAGCCAGATCCGTATACTTGTGCATGGCTCCGCAGGAATTTCCCATGGCATGGGCGTACTCGCAGCAGATAAACGGCTTACTGTCGTCCTTTGTCAGAAATTCTCTGATCTTTTCTACGGGAGTATACATCTGGCTTTCTATATCGCTCGTTTCATTGTATGTCCTGTCGCGGAATACGCCCTCGTAATGCACAAGCCTGGAAGGATCCGCTTTCCGCAGGAACTGAGACATCTCAAAGATATCCTTCCCTCCAAAGGATTCGTTTCCACAGGACCAGATCAGTATGGACGGGTGGTTTTTGTCTCTCTGATACATGGAATTCGTCCGGTCCAGCATCATATTGAGCCATTCCGGTTTATTGTAGGGAACCACAAAAGACTCGTCCAGAGGTTTCCCCATATTGTCCCAGGATCCATGCGACTCCAGATTCACTTCATCGATCAGATAAAGCCCGTATTCATCGCAAAGCCGGTAAAGCATGGAACTGTTGGGATAATGACAGGTACGGATCGCGTTGATGTTATTCCGTTTCATTGTCGACAGATCCTGTCGCAGCTCCTCTTCTGAAACATTCCTTCCTGTAACGGAACTGAACTCGTGCCGGTTCACACCTTTAAAGACAATCCGCCTTCCGTTCAGCATCATGATCCCGTTTTTCATCTCAAACCTGCGGAATCCGACTTTCTCAGGGATCACTTCCTGAAGGCCGCCTTCGTTATCGTAAACTTCTATAACAAGATCATAAAGCCAGGGAGTTTCCGCGCTCCACAGCCGGGGATGTCTGACGCTCATGGATATTTTTCCATTCGTATCCGCCAGGCACTCCGTCTCCTGGAAGATCTCCCCGTATCCGGACAGGACCGCGCGTATCCGGCCTGCGCCCCATAGATTCATCTTTACTTCAAGTTCTCCGCTGTCCAGAGATTCATCGGGAATTGCGCGAATTTCCAGATCCCTCACATGCACCTCCGGGACAGTATACAGATAAACATCTCTGTAAATACCGGAGAAACGATAAAAATCCTGATCCTCGCACCAGCTTCCGGAAGTCCATTTGAAGACCTGCGCCGCCAGTTTGTTCTCCCCCTCTTTCACATAATCTGTCAGTTCAAACTCCGACGGGGTGAAAGAGTCCTCACTATAGCCTGCAAAATGACCGTTCAGCCATAACGCCAGCCCGCTCTCCGCGCCCTGGAAAGAAATAAAGATACGTTTCCCCCGCATATTCTCCGGGATGTTAAAATATTTCACATAACTTGCGACAGGATTGAAATGCCAGGGAATCTCTCCCGGGCCTATATCCTCATGGCCTTCCCACGGGTACTGCACGTTGGCATACTGAGGCGCGTCATACCCCTCCATCTGGATATGGGCGGGGACATAGATATCTTCCCAGTCTTTACAGCAGTAATCTTCTTTTTCAAATCCTTTTACCGTCGCCTCGTAATTCCGGGCATAATGAAATTTCCACAATCCGTTCAGACTTTTGCAAAAAGAGCTTTCCCCCTCCTCCATTTCCTGTACGGAGACATAATATCTGTGATCCGAATGGGCCATCAGTCTTTTATCGCAAAAATATTCCGGATTCTTTACAAGCGCGTAATCAAAAAAGTCCATCTGCTTTCCTCCTTGTTTTATTTCACCGCTCCGGTGATTCCTTCCGCAAACTGTTTCTGCAGTACAAAAAATACGATCATGGTAGGAATCGAACAGAACAGTACTCCGCACATCAGCATACCGTAGTCTGTCATATGCCCTGTAATAGTAGTTATGTATCATTATATCTTTTATGCAAAAAATATGTCGATCTACCATCCTTCTTCTGTATGAATGTTAAAATCCAATAATCTCTGCTCGTAATTTTCCGGCCTTTGTTTCCATTTTATCGGAGTCACCCCCATAATCTGCTTAAAATTGCGGTTGAAAGTAGAATTCGTAGCAAAACCGCATTTATGCACAATCTCAGCCACAGCTGTAAATAACGGTGAATTAGTACCATCTGCACGGTCTAACTGTACCACCCTGCCGAAACAAGAGTACCGCCTTGCCGGTTGGCTGTACCGGTCGGCAACTGCACTTTGCCAACGATGCGAACCACTTTTCC